>NZ_JAGKJL010000101.1:0-18592 GCF_020329495.1 Bradyrhizobium australafricanum
ATCTCGGGTCAGGTCCGCCGCGTCACAGCTTCCATCCGTCGCGAGATGAAGCGTCGCGCGGCTGTCGAGCCCGTCATCGGCCACGTCAAGGCCGAGCACCGCATGGACAGAAATTATCTCAAGGGACGCCTCGGCGACCGCATCAACGCTGTTCTCGCCGCTGCCGGCTATAACTTCGGCCTGCTGCTGCGATGGCTCGCAGAGCTCTTGCGTGTCATCATCCGAGCCTTCTTCGAGACCGTCCCGGCTCGAAACACCGCTTGAGCCGGGCGCTGCCGCCAGTTCTTCACGAACGACCAGATACGTGAATCAGCAGGCAATTGGGGGAGCACTTCAAGTCATCAGGGAGCGTTTAATGTCAGACCTTGTTGCGGTCGTATACCCATCCGAAGTCAAAGCAGAGGAAGTTCGGCAAAAAATACTCAAGCTTCAGAGCGAGTATCTGATCACGATCAGCGATGCCGTGATAGCAGTCAAAACAGAGGACTCCGTAAAACTCAATCAACTTGTGAACACCACCATGACCGGCGCCGTAAGTGGTGGCTTCTGGGGACTGCTTTTGGGATTGGTCTTCCTGAATCCTCTTCTCGGCGTGGCTCTCGGAGCCGGCGCCGGCGCATTAAGCGGAGCGCTGACCGATTTCGGAATCAGAGACCAGTTCATGAAGGATCTCGCGTCGAACGTAAAATCGGGAGATGCCGTTCTGTTCCTGCTGATCCAGTCCATGACCTCAGACAAGGTTCTCAATGAGATCAAGGATGCGGGAGGGATCGTCCTGAAGACGTCGCTTGATGAAGAGAAAGAGCAGCGCCTGCGCGACACGCTCGCAGCCGCAGCTCAGGCCAAGGCCGCGTAGCCGCTGATCTTGTGGCAGCCGAACACGCTGCCGTCTTGCGTAAGGATCAGTACGAACAGCATCGGTCCCTAGGCAGGATCGCCCGCGATGAGGCTGGCCGCGGCGTGCGGCTCCGCGGCCGCTTCCCTTCCGCGCAGCCAGAAGCGAGGAGCAAATCATGCGAAAATTGTTTCGGTGGGGGCTCGCAGTTGGGATTGCTTCGGCGGCGGCTACGGCGACAAGCGGTCGTTCAGAAGCCGGCCTTATCGCGCCACTGGGCTTGCGTCAGGCTGCCGACGAGCATCGTCTCGCCGAAACTGTCCAATTCACCTGGCGAGGCCAGCGCTACTGTTGGTACAACAGGGGGTGGCGCGGTGGCGGCTGGTACCGGTGTGGTTTTAATTCAAGGCGCGGCATGGGCTGGGGTGGTCCGGCGGGATGGCACGGATGGCGACGGCCGGCCACCGCCCGGTCACTGGGCCGCCGAAACCAGGTCGGCCAGGAATTCAACATCCGCAACCGCTCCCCGGCAGGAGCTGAGGACTTCTTTGCCTGTCATTCGCCGGCCGCGACGCGCTCGCAGTCTAGTCGGAGCCCGCCATGTCCTTGAAGGAACCGCAAAAACGCGCGGGCGCAGCGCGCGAGCCCGTGCTGGTCGATCTCGCGCTGCAGGGCGGTGGATCGCACGGCGCATTTACCTGGGGGGTGCTCGATCGGCTCATGGATGAGCCGTGGCTGCACATCGAGGCGATATCCGGCACGTCGGCCGGCGCGATGAACGCCGTCGTGCTGGCTGGCGGTTTTATGACCGACGGCCCGGCCGGCGCCAAGTCTGCATTGAATGCCTTCTGGCGGCGGGTCGCTGACTCAGCGCGGTTCAGCCCCATTCGGCGAAGCCCGCTGGACGTCATCCTCGGTCGCTGGACGCTGGATACGTCGCCCTTCTATCTCGCCTTCGATCTGGCGAGCCGCGTGTTCTCGCCCTACGACCTGAATCTTGCCGGCACGAACCCCTTGCACCAGGTCCTCGCCGAGTCGGTCGATTTTCGACAGCTCGCGAGTTCGCCGATCCGCTTGTTCGTGACGGCGACCAACGTTCATACCGGCCGCGGGCGTGTGTTTCGCAACGCCGGGCTTACACCCGACGTTCTGCTTGCTTCCGCTTGCTTGCCGACTTTGTTCCGAGCGATAGAGATCGATGGCGAGCCCTATTGGGATGGTGGCTACTCCGGGAACCCGACGATCACGCCGCTCGTGCGCGAGTGCAACTCGCGCGACACGCTTCTCGTCGCGGTCAACCCGGTCGAGCGGCCCGGGACACCGCGCTCGGCGCGCGAGATCCTCGATCGGTTGAACGAGGTTGCGTTCAACGCCACGCTGCTCAAGGAGTTGCGCATGATTGCGCTGCTGCGGCAGGTCGCGGACGCCGGGAGCTCCGAGGGACGCAAATGGGCCGAGATGCGCATTCATCTCATCGCCAGCAAGGTTCTGGCCGAACTCGGCGTGTCGTCGAAGCTCAACGCCGAGTGGGATTTTCTCTGCATGCTGCGCGACGAAGGCCGTGCTGCCGCCGAGGCATTCCTCGCCGCGAACGACCAGAACATCGGCAGGCGCTCTTCGATCGATTTGGATATCCTTTTGCAGCAGGTTTGACGCCATGGGCCTCGTCGGAATCCTGGTTGCCCTTGGCCTGCTGATCTGGCTCTCGTTCCGCGGATGGAGCGTGCTCCTCCTGGCGCCGGCTGTCGCGATCATCGCTGCAGCTTTCGCCGGAGAGCCCTTGCTCGCCCATTGGACACAGACTTTCATGGGCGGCGCTGCGCAGTTCATCGCGCAATTCTTCCCGATATTTCTGCTCGGTGCACTGTTCGGCAAGCTCATGGACGATAGCGGATCGGTCCACACCATCGCCCATTTCATGAGCATCAAGCTCGGGCAGCATCGCGCGATCCTTGCTGTCGTGCTTGCAGGCGCGCTCGTCACCTATGGCGGTGTAAACCTTTTCGTCGCTTTTTTCGTTTTGGCGCCGATGGCACGGCAAATGTTTCGGGTCGCCAACATCCCGCATCGACTCATGCCGGCTACCATCGCTCTGGGCACCTCCACCTTCACGATGTCGGCAATGCCCGGAACGCCCGCGATTCAAAATTCGATTCCGATGCCGTTCTTCGGAACCACTCCGTTTGCCGCGCCCGGACTGGGAATCGTCGCTTCGGCGATCATGCTCGCCTTCGGGCTCTGGTGGCTCAACCGCGCCGAGCGATCGGCGCGCAAGTCCAGTGAAGGCTTCGGCGATGACGCAGAGCTCGCGACCAGAGCGGTCGCTGACGATCAATTCATTCGCGAGCGCGCCACATCGTCTCACGAGTTCGATCCGGCCGAAATAGCGCATGGCAAGCACGGCGATGTGCCGCCGCCGATCGGCGCGGCGATCATCCCGCTCCTCGTGGTCGTGGGCATGAACCTGCTGATGTCGCTCCTGATCCTGCCGCGCCTCGATTTCTCGTTCCTCGCGCAGGACCGCTGGGGTGGGACATCCCTTGCCGGCGTTGCCGGGGTGTGGTCGGTCGCAGTCGCTCTCGTCGCCGCCACGGCAACGCTCATCGCGCTCAATCGAGCCCGTCTGACGGATCTGAGGGCGAGCATGGATGCCGGCGCAAACGCCTCGGTGCTCCCCATTTTCAGCATCGCAAGCCTGGTCGGCTTCGGAGCCGTCGTCGCTACGCTGCCGGCCTTTGCGTCAGTGCGCGATTGGGTGCTGTCGATCTCCGGCGGTCCACTGGTTTCTCTCGCCATCGCGACCAACCTCCTTGCCGCGTTGACCGGCTCGGCTTCCGGCGGATTGACCATCGCACTCGATGCCCTTGGCGATACCTACCTGCAAATTGCGCAGACCGCCCATGTTGACCCGGAGCTCATGCACCGGGTTGCCGTGATCGGCTCCGGCGCCCTCGACAGTCTGCCGCACAACGGCGCCGTTGTGACGCTGCTCGCGGTCTGCGGCTCGACCCATCGCAAGAGCTACTTCGACATGGTGATGACCTGTATCGTTGGACCGATAACCGCCTTGGCCATCGTGATCGCGTTTGGTTAGGTGCTCGGATCCCTTTAGTTGGCGCGCATGGGCTCCTGACGTTCAACCAAGCGAGTCTTCAAACTAGCGACATTACACCGGTCGTTCTTCCGCCGACTGACGCGCAAGCAGCTTTTGTCGTGTGCTCAATAACCATCAGCACGTTGAGTGAGCAGGTTGATTTTGGATCCCTGCCAATTCTGACAGGAGCGTCGCGGCTCTTTCTTGCCGATACTGACGTGATGTAGGCATATTGGACCCGGTGGCCGTTTGCAGAGCGCTCGGCGGCCTTCGGTCGGTGACTTCGGGTGGCTGATAAGGCCGTTACGAGTCGACCCATCAGGAAAATGCTCACAACATTGCTGAGCTGCTTGATCCAAAGCTAAAGTGAATCGATACCCGGCCTACTGCCCGAAAATTGATGTGATCGTCGCGGGCCAGTTCATGAATAGCGAAGACGAGGAGATGAACGGCAGGCTGATCCGGGCTATCGCCCGTGCGGAGGTCCGAACGCGCAAACGTATCATCCGCTTGCTTGAGGTCGAGGACCTCCTCGATGACGACGTCCAGGCGCTGCGCCCTAAGGAGCGACTCCGCATCGTCGCGGCCTTAGAGCGCCACGCCCAGCTGGCCGATGCTGCGCTCCAGCTGCAGGAGCGCAGCGTGGTTGCGCTTGAGCGGCAGGCCGCCGCGTTGGAAGCCTTGATCGCATGTGCCTAAAAGCGCGGTCAGGGTTGGGCGTCAACCTTGCTGCGACGGCGGCGACTCAAACACCATAGATGACGTTCATCTTTGTCCGAGTCGGAAGCGATAGGCCCGCTTGTGCTGTCGATAACTGCTGAGAGGGACAACGTCGACAGGAGGCCGCCGCTACGGACAGGCTTGAGTGCAAGAATCGAGACCCGACTAAGTCGGAAAGCAGCCAAACACAAACACGGTGCGGACTGCGGACTATTGGCTGGCACGAAGAATGCGGGCCTTCGACGTGCCTGGTGGCCTCCTCCCTTAGTCATGGCTACCATTGCAAGTTGAAGCCGTGGCTGGCCACTGAGGTTGCGGGACATAAGGCAGGAACGGCGTCTGCTCGGCCGATACCGACGGGCGTCTTGTCACGTCGCGGCTAACTATCAACGCTGTGAACAGCGTGTTTAACAGATGGATCCGGGCAGCAAATGAGAAATGAGTCGACAAAGCGTGCCTTGGTTCCGTCTCGGCGTCTTGCTGGCTTGTCTGGCTCGACCTATGCGTCACAAGGTGTAATGCTCGTGCCAACGACAATGCTCTCGTGTATGAAGTCAGATCAATCTGGCGGCCGCAAAGCGGCGAGACCGTCGAACAAATTATTTCCAAGGTCTCGAAAGTGGCGCATCTGCTCCCCGAACCTGGGGATCGCTGGAGCAGCCGAAAAAAGGCGAATATGTCTGCTTTTCGTGGACCAGGCGCCCCGACAATCAATCATACGAAGAGTACGTGATCACCTGGAAGTTTTCGCCCGACGGGACGCCGAAGATCGCCTCGACATCCGCGAAGCCGATGGAACTGGGGGGCGGGCTTCTGCCCTGTCATTGATTGCAGCTGAGGTCACTGACCGCGAAAGGAACGTGAATCTTCGCTTTCTGCATGATCCGGCCAATTTTGACTTCGTGACGACCCCACAAGATAAACTTGGCAATCGGCTCAGCCGTGGCCGTTGCACGATCGTTGAACACGTCGGCGTGGATTAGCAATCAGCAGTTCCGTAGCATCGCTCCAAAGTGACGCCTGAGTCACTGTCCGGATCCTTCCGGGATTTTCCGCCGCGGCCTGAGTGCAACGATCAAGACCTGAAATGTCACAAAGCAGACAAAGCGCCCGCGCAAGATGGTGCTGACTGTCGATTATTTGCTGGCACGAATAATGCTGACTCTCGACGTGCCTGGGGCATCCGCCCTTAGGCAGGACTATTATCGCACGTTGGGACCATGGCTGGCCAACGAAGTTAGCGGCAGCTCGAAAAGAGCAGGGACGGCGTCTGCTTGGCCGATACCGACGAATTCCTAACTCGGATCGCCGCTAACTTTCAACGGTGTGAACAGCGGTTTGTGGTCTGCTTAAGATTGCGGCGTCGAGAGAAGGCGAAAGGTGAAAGTTGTGAAACGCCTGCTGTCGTCAGGTCTCGAGTTCTTGCCGGTCCGTCTGATTGGCCGGCAAAAGCAACAGTGTTTGTGCGAAGGGGGCCCCTCTCGTGCATAAAGTCACGTCAATTCGGCGAACGCAAAACGACGAGACCGTCGACCAAATTGTCTCCAAGGTATCGAAAATGGCGCATCTGGTCAGCGGACGTTGGGGAAGGGCGTAACGATGCAATCGAAGACAGCGGCTGGTCTTCAAGGACGAGTCTTTGGCCTATTTTTCGGTGTGGCGACGATCGGGTTTGGTACGCTCGGCATATCAACGAGATCGGCTTCAGCGCTCACTGTTGGCTCAACCGTTTCTTTCGCACCGCAAGTGCGGGTGATGCAAACAGGTGATACGATTGACGTGCGCGCTGTCGCGCGCCGCGGTCGGTCCGCGCGGCGGCGCGGTCTATCGTGGCCGTGCGGTGGCGAGGCCCGGCGAGCGACCCGGCTGGCACGGAGCGGGCACACGATGGGCGCGCCCGTTTCCCGGACTACGGCCTGGCCCGTGGGTGCGACCCGGCTGGTATGGCTGGCCGATCGGCGGAGTAGTAGCGGCCGGCGCGGCGATCGGCTTTGTCGGCGCCGCGGCTGCGTCGACATGGGTGGGGGCGCCGCCGGCACCCGGCATGTGCTGGTACTACACCAATCCGTCCAAGACGCAGGGCTTCTGGGACCGCTGTCCCCATAGCTGCATGCGGATGGTCCGCCATGTTCCAGCCCGACATAAAACGCGCTGAGTCTTCGCGGGACATTCAGACCGACGAAATGGTCTGGATTCCCGGCGGCACGTTCCGCATGGGCTCCGATCATCATTGTCGGGAGGAAGCGCCGTCGCACCGGGTCACGGTCCACGGCTTCTGGATTGACCGTACCCCGGTCACCAACGCGCAGTTTCGCGCATTCGTGAATGAGACGGGCCACGTCACGGTGGCCGAGACGGCGCCGGATCCGGCGCACTATCCCGATGCACTGCCGCATATGCTTTACGCCGGCTCACTGGTGTTCGAGCCTCCGCAACGCGTTCACAACCTGCGGGACTGGAGCCAATGGTGGACCTTTATGCGTGGCGCGAACTGGGGGCGCCCCTGCGGCCTGCGCAGCAAGATCAATGTGCTCGGCGATCATCCCGTTGTCCACGTCGTCTATGCCGATGCGCTCGCCTACGTCAAATGGGTCGGCAAGGAACTCCCCACTGAAGCCGAATGGGAATTCGCATCACGCGGCGGGCTCGAGGATGCGGAGTATACGTGGGGCGATGTGCTGACGCTGGATGGCGTGCACATGGCCAACACTTGGCAGGGCAGCTTCCCGATCCAGAATCTTTGCGAATACGGCTTCGATCGCACCTCGCCGGTGGCCGCATTCCCAGCGAACGGATACGGCGTCTACGGCATGATCGGCAATGTGTGGGAGGTGGACGACAGACTGGTGGTCCGCTCGCCACGAGGCCGACGCCACGAAAGCCTGTTGCATTCCGCAGAACTCGCGCGTCGGCCACGAGGAGGCCAGCTACGATCCTTGCCAGCCCGTGATCCGGATTCCGCGCAAGGTCCTGAAGGGTGGTTCGTATCTTTGCGCACCCAACTATTGCCGGCGCTATCGCCCCGCGGCTCGGCAAGCCGAGCCGATCGATACGTCAACCAGTCACCTCCGCTTTCGCTGCGTGGTGCGGTCGTCCGTCCCAGGCCCTTCTCAACCACCGCAAACACCGACTGAAAATAGAGGGAGTGTTGAATGAGTAGCGACAACAACAAGACCAACAAGACCGTCGAAACGGACCAGGTGATCAACCGCAGGAATGTGCTGCTCGGAACAACGGCGATGGTCGCAGCGGCGGCGTTGACCTCGGAAGCACTGGCGCAGGCCCAGAAGGCGACGCTGGTGCCCGGAGCGAGCCCATTGTCCGACAAAAAGCCGAACATCCTCGTGATCTTCGGCGACGACATCGGCCAGACCAATCTGAGCTGCTGTTCATTCGGCGTGGTTGGCTACAAGACGCCGAACATCGACCGCATCGCCAAGGACGGCATGATGTTCACCGACTACTACGGTGAGAACAGCTGCACGGCGGGGCGATCCACCTTCATCACCGGGCAGGCGTGCAAGCGGACCGGCCTTTCCAAGGTCGGCGTTCCCGGCGCGACCGTCGGCCTGCAGGACCGCGACTTGACCATCGCGCAGGCGCTAAAGCCGCTCGGTTATGCCACCGGCCAGTTCGGCAAGAACCATCTCGGCGACCGTGACGAATATCTGCCGACCAAGCATGGCTTCGACGAGTTCTTCGGCAACCTCTACCATCTCAACGCCGAGGAAGAGCCGGAGATGCCGACGTTCCCGAAGAACGATCCGCTGTTCAACCAGCACCCGCGGGGCGTGCTTAAGTGCAGCGCCGACGGCAAGATCGAGGATACCGGCCCGCTGACGCGAAAGCGGATGGAAACGATCGACGACGAGACATCAGATGCCTGCGTCGACTTCATCGAGCGGCAGGCCAAGGCGAACAAGCCGTTCTTCTGCTGGATGAACTTCACGCGCATGCACCTGTTCACGCATGTGCGCCCGTCGATGGTCGGCCAAAGCGACATGCCCGGCAATTACTACGCCGACGGCATGATCGAGCATGATAGCGATGTCGGCAAAATCCTCAAGGCATTGGATGATCTCGGCATCACCGAGAACACCATCGTCATCTACTCGACCGACAACGGGCCGAACCGCTTCACCTGGCCGGATGCTGCGACGTCGCCGTTCCGCAACGAGAAGGATTCCAACTTCGAGGGCGCATTCCGCGTGCCGTCGATGATTCGCTGGCCCAGCCGCATCAAACCGGGCGAAGTTTCGAATGAGCTGTTTTCGGGACTCGACTGGTTTCCGACGCTGATGGCAGCCGTCGGCGACTCCGACATCAAGGACCGGCTGCTGAAAGGTGCGCCGATCGGCGGCAAGACCTTCAAGGTTCACCTCGACGGTTATAACCAGCTGCCTTACCTCACTGGACAGCAGCCGAAGAGCGCACGAAGCGAGTTCGCCTATTTCAACGACGACGGAGTCCTCGTCGCTTATCGTCTCGGCGACTGGAAGGCGGTCTTCGTCGAAATGAAGCACCCCGGCGGCTTTGCTGTCTGGCAAGAGCCGTTCGTGCCGTTGCGGATACCCAAGCTGTATCACCTTCGCATGGATCCGTTCGAGCGTGCCGATATCGTGTCCGATCAGTACTTCGACTGGTTGGTCAGGAACGATTTCATCGTGGCACAGCTGACGACTCATGCCGCGGTCTTCCTGCAGACCTTCATCGAGTATCCGCCGAGCCAGGAGCAGGCGAGCTTCTCGATTGACCAGATATCACGCGACGTCGAGGCGAAGATCAAAGCGAATGCTACCAAGGGCGCCGACAAGTAACGCTGCCCGCTGGCGGCTCGCGCGAACTGCGTGACACGACAAGACCGAGAGGCATCACCAACACATTGACGACTCTCGTACGGGAAAGCGGTGTCTTGATGGTCAACTCTGGCTCCATTGCGTTGCGGTCTTCGCCGATGAACGAGAACAGAGCAGCTTTTTCGGCCCGGAATGCCGTGCTTGGACTCAAGGCTCGCGGAGTAAAGCCGTGAGCGACTGCCGTCCATCAGAGGGGACGAAGCCTGGGAGCAGCATTCGGTGGCTTACGATTCGATTTGACGGTCTTACGCAGCAGTGGATTCCGTGGAGAGGCTTGTGCCTGTTTGCAGGGTATATCCTGCATCTCATGCCTGTAGGCGCGTTTTGCAGGCGAGAGCCGGCAACTAGCCATAGATGGGTGCGGGGAGCGAACTCCTCGCGATCGATCGACTTTCACTCAATGATTCACTCTTGAGTGAAAGTCCGAGTGAATACCAAAAAAAACCTGTAAAATAAGTGTTCGCTCGTCGCGCTGGCGCCGGGTGAGAGCGATCTGGCGCCAGACATTCCCTCGCGTCATCGGCGTTGCTAACGCTGGTGAAGCGGCCTGCCTGGCGAAGCAATGGATATGGCATCTGCACCGGCCTGGCGTGCTTGATTTATCGGAAGGCCACCTGCTCGAGTGTCGCTCCCATTTGAAGTTCACTCATTTGACAGTCATGGAAAAGTAGCCTGGGATCTTATGACTCTCACGCTCCAGTTTGGGCGGTTATTTTGAAACGCCTTGAAATACCATGGTTCGCGCCTTACCCAAATAGTTCCGTAAGGCATTGAATTCGCTTTCTTATTTCAATTCCGTCGAATCACCATTTGCCCAAATGACTGCTCGATATAGCTGTTCTCGATCATGCGCTGCTTGCCTAGTCGACGACGGCTTGATATGAGGCTGCGACCTGGATAGCGCGCTCAAGGGCTCCAAGACCCATAGCAACCACACCGATGCGTCCGCGGTTCATGCTAGATGCTGCTGCTCCCCAGCCGTCTTGATCGCGAGAGAGCACGTAAGCGCTCGGCAACTCGACATCCTGGAACTCCAGCGTGTTTTGAATATTGCCGCGCAGACCGAGTGTGCGATGCTCGTGCGTGACCTTTAAGCCAGGAGCCTGCCTATCAACTAGAACGCCAACAACCCGGCCTTTCGCATTGGGACCAGAGGCTCGCAGCCTTCGACCTCCGGCAATCGGCTGATGCCGTGGCGCTGGAGGCAGCGATGACCGCGTCAGATGCGGGATGGTCGGCTGCAGCGCATAGAGGCAATCGTCGAGCGGCAGCAGCGTATGCCGCCGGAAAGCAACGATGATCGCCTCCTCTTCGACGGAAAGGACAGTCGACTTGGCATCTTTGGGACCTGTCGGGAGATCAGCGACGGTCTTGCGCTGCTTCCACTTCGCGACGGTCTTCTGATTGACCCCGTAGCGCTTGGCGAGCGCTCTCAGGCTCTCTTGACTATTTTGTATTGCTCGACGGACTGCCTCCGTCGTGGTGGCGCAGCCGTGTAGAACCTGTCCCATAGCGCATCCTTCGAATCGTGCGATAAGAATGCACCATCAAAGTCCGGGACCAAACACCTAGGCCATGGCCCCACTCGTGTAGCGTCCTGCTCGCTGGTCGTGCTGCCTTTGCCGTACCGCCGCGCATTCCGGCGATGTCCGCGCGCCCAGGAGGATGGCCTTGGCCGCGCCGACGCCGACGCGGATCCCGTCCGACGCGATCAGCTTCAACGTTGGCAGCGCCCGACCTACCGCATGCGCGCTGGCCGGGCTGGAATCCCCCAATGGGCGAAGCTACTGTCACAGCACGGTCGGCGACGTCGCGCTACGCTCCCCTCCACCGCGGCCCAACTGGTGCCGCCGGCGCTGGCGACATCGATCACCGCCACGCCCCCTCGACGAGCGCACAGGCCACCTGAGGCAGACGGGCAGACCCTACTTCCTCTGCGCCGTAGCGCCGCGCCAGTCGCGGTCGCTTTCCGGTCTCCTGTAGGGATTGAGATGGACGATGAATCCATCGGTCTCCAGCGCATCCATGGACCAGCGCGCCAGATTTTCAGCCCGTCGGCACAGTTGCGCGGCGCCGATATTGGCCGAAAAGCGAATGTCGGGGGCCAGGCGGCGCAGCGCGCACGTCACCCTGGGAGTTGCGGGATTGCAGGCTCACGCCCTGCGAACCGACACACACACCAAGGCTTGCGCTGACTCGCTCAGGTGCCGGTTGATGGCCTCGGCACGTGATATGCCGCCGGTCACGGAACTGATCAGAGCGCCGCGCGCATAGTCTTGCCCAGTGAGGCGCGCAGGTCGATCTGCGTCCGATTCAATGCAGGCAATGTGCAGTGTTCGGAACGGTTGTACTCTTAGCCGGCGGCGACCCTGGCCGGCGCCGTTCGCCAAATCCAGCACGATGTCGGTCGTCCTTGCGCCGGCCCAGGGCGGTGTCGCTCATGCTCGCTCCGACGGCAACGGGCGGATGCGGAAGAAGCGCCAGGATCCGGGCGACAACCTGCTGACAAATCTGCTCGCGGGTCGACCATGGCAAGGCGATCGACGAAGAGGCGATTGGCTTGGCGACGGGCATGGCTGGAGATGCCTGGAGTTCCTCGTAGCGATTCTTTGCAAGCAGCATCGAAAGCGGATGTGCCCCTGTTGTGCCCCAACTTCTTTGGGGCACACGCCTGGGGAATCGATATCATAAGGAGCTGAATTTGAAGGGAAAATGGTGGACGCACAAGGGATCGAACCTTGGACCTCTCCCGTGTGAAGGGAACGCTCTCCCGCTGAGCTATGCGTCCGGGATGTGACGTGCCAACGGCCGCTGGTCGGCGGCCGGTCGATAGAGGCGCTTCGTCAGAGCGTGCGATTTACGAAGTGCCGGGTAGGGGTGTCAAGCCAAACCCTGCGGGAATCACGCCCCTTGCTGGCGGGCGCGGGAGGCGTGTGACTGCAGCGCCCGGATGCGCTCGGCGAGCGTGCCGCCGCCCTCGGGCATCCCGCTGCCCGGCGAGGCGCCGTTGGCGGGCTTGGCCGCCGCCTTGCCCGGCACCGTCGGCTCCGCCGCCAGCATGGCCTCGATCGCCGAGTTGGGGCCCTCGAGCTGGATCGCGAGCTTGGCCACCTCGGCGGCGATGTCGTTGATGCGCTCGCGCAGCAGCGCATTCTCCATCCGCTCGGTCGCCCAGGAGCTCTCGGCCTGCTGCTGGATCGCGTTGATGTCGCGCTGGAGCTTGCCGCGCTCGTCGCTGACGGTGCGCAGCTGCTCCTCGACTTGAGTCTTCTCCTGCCGCAGCTTGTCGAGCGCAGAGGATTTGCCGCCGCCCGCCGCGGCGATCTCCTCGCGCAGCTCCTGCACCGTGCGCTCCGCGGCAGCGTTGGCCTGCTTCAACTGGCCGTTCTCGAATTCACGCTCGGCCAGCAGCTTGCCCTGGGTCGCAAGCCGCGTCTCGAGGTCGTTGACCCGGTTGCCGAGCATCTCGGCTTCCTTGACCTGGGCGACGAGCTGGCGGTCGAGATCGGTGACGCGCTGGCTCAGATTCTCGACCCGGCCACGCGCGTCGGTGAGATCGCGCGTTGCAGTTTCCGACTGGTTGCGCTCCTGGGCGAGGCGGGCTTCGGTTGCCGCGAATTCCCTGGCGGCATCGCCGACCCGATTCTTCAGCTCCTCGACCTGGGTCCGCACCGCGACCAGTTCGATCTGGCGGCTGTCGGCGGTCATCGCGCGGTCGTTGAGCTCGGCGTTGATCTTGCCGAGCTCGCCCTGCTTGTCGGTCAGCGCCTGCTCGGCGTTGCGCAACAGCTCCGTCTTGGCTGAGAACTCTTCCTCGGTGGCGCGAAGCTGATCCTTCATCGCCTTCTCGCGCGCCTCCAGCGCGAAGATCGCGGCGTTCTTCTCGCCGAGCTCGATCTTCATGCGGTTGATCGCATCGGTCTTCTTGCCGAGCTCGGCGAGCTGGCTCGTGGTCTTGCTCTTGAGCTGGTCGACGCTCATCTCGAGCCGGCGAGCCGACATGGCGAATTCGGCGCGGAGCTGGTCCTTGTCGGCCTGGATCTCGGCCATCGACAGCGGGGTGGCCGCCTCCATGCGGCGCGTGGTCAGCCGTACCGCCCGGTTGTGCACCAGCGGAACGATCATCAGGCCGCACAGCATCGAGATCAGGAAACCGATCGCCGCGTACATGATCGGCTCGATCATGAAGGGTCACTCCAAGAAAAGAAGGAATTTGTTAATCACAATGCCACGGCGGGCCAGCCAAAGGCCAGCCCGATTGCCGCGTTAACCTGAATTGCTAACCGTGCCGGAGCGCCGGCCTCATCACCCGATCAGGGCTGCGACCTCGCGCTTCGTTCCGATTGAATCGGATCGAGGCTCCAGATTCTGTCCTGACGCGTCTTCTTGATGCGAACCGGCGTCCGCTCGGCTGGAAACGCTCTAGAACGGGTTCCAGGTCGCGCGCGGGGTGAATTTGAGATAGCCGACGCTGGCGCCGAGCCGCAAGCCGATGCCCGAGCGAATCGGGACCAGCACGATGTTGTTGGCGGTCAGCGCCGTCATGCCGAAGCCGCCGACGATATAGGCCGAACCGTCGATGCCGACGAAGCGCTGATAGATCGCCTGGGTCGAAGGCAGGTTGTAGACCAGCGTCATGGTCCTCGCGCCGTCGCCGCCCCAGTCGAAGCCGACCGAGGGACCCTGCCAGTAGACCCTGAGGTCGCCGGCGTTCTTGGTGTAGAGCGTGCCTTCGCCATAGCGCAGCCCGGCCACGAAGGCGCCGGAGCCTTCCTCGCCGAGCACATAACCATTGGGCAGGCCCCACTGGCTGACGGCGCGCTCGATGACCGAGGCGAGTCCGCGCGAGACATTGCCGAAGAACTTGTGTCCGGCATTGACCAATTCGTCGGGCCCGTAAGTATACGGGGTCGGCTCACGCTGTGGCGGCGGATATTGCGGTGGCGGGCCCTGCTGCGCGGACGCCCCTGCGCTCCAGCACATCAGCGCGGCAAACGCGACCGCGGCAAGGCGTGATGCGAAAGTCATTAAGAACCCCTGCTATCGAAATCCGGGCGCTGCCCTTTAACCTGATGCCAACAGGCACGGCTCTAGGTTGCGCCCGGTGTCCCCTCGACTCGGATGTTATCGGTATCAACTATGACGGCACAACGGCAGGAAAGATATGGATCGTGCCGGGGGATGGCGTTTTTCGGCCTGTTGGCGGGCATTTTGGCGGCCATCTGGCCCTCCTTGCCTGTTCAGGCCACCACAACCGAGCGCGTGGTGACGAACCGCTACTCGGGATTGGCGATCGAGGGATTCGATCCTGTCGCTTATTTCACCGACGCCGCCGCCACCCAGGGGCGGCCGGAATTCGAGGCCGCGGAGAGCGGCGTGGTCTGGCGTTTCCGCAACGAGGGCAACCGCGCCTCGTTCGTGGCGCATCCCGAAATCTATGGCCCGCAATTCGGCGGTTACGATCCGACCGATCTGGTGCGGGGCGTCACCTGCGCGGGCAATCCGCGATTCTGGGCCGTCGTCGGGAACAGGCTTTACCTGTTCAACCGGGAACGCAGCCGTGACGCGTTCGCCGCCGATCCCGCGCGCTTTTTGAAGGAAGCCGCGGCGCGTTGGCCGGAGCTGGAAGACAATCTCGCGCAGTGATCACGGCGCCGCGGTCGGGTCGCCCCAGGCAATGAATTCCGGCACCAGAAAGTCTTCGCGGCCCAGCCCGAAATGCAATTGGCTCCCTTTCGAGTCGGTCACCTTGCCGCCGGCCGCAACCACGACCGCGTGACCGGCCGCCACATCCCATTCGGATGTCGGCGACAGGCGGGGATAGATATCGACTTCGCCCTCGGCGACTCGGCCGAATTTGACGGCCGAGCCCAGCACGGCGCGGACCGCGCCGCCGCGCTCGTCGATGAAGGCTTCAGTGCGCGCATCACCATGCGAGCGGCTCACCGCCACAGTCCATGGCGCGCCGCGCGGCGGGCAGGGGCGGGTGTTGATCGGCACCGCTTGCGAAACCGCGCCGCCCTGCAGCGTCAACCGCTCCGCGCCCTTGCCGACGATGCCGCGCCAGATCAGGCCGAGCGCCGGTGCGCCGACGATGCCCAGCAGCGGCACGCCTTGCGTGACCAGCGCCACATTGACGGTGAATTCATTGCGGCCGGCAACGAACTCCTTGGTGCCGTCGAGCGGATCGATCAGGAAGAAACTGTCTTTATAAGGCGGCGTCGCCAGATGGACGCGCTCCTCCGAGAGCAGCGACACCTGCGGCGCGAGCCGCGTCAGGCCCTCGACGATGATGTGGTCGGCGGCAAGATCGGCCTCGGTGACCGGCGAACCGTCGCTCTTGCCGGTCACGTTCATGGCGGAACGGTTGACCGCAAGAATTGCCTGGCCGGCGCGGATCACCAGTTCGGTCAGTGATTCGAGCAGCGTGGCGGCGGCCTCGCAGCCGATCAGGGACGGCTGTGCCTTATTCATGAGCGGATCTCATATCCTGTTTGTGTTCCCTTATCAGTCCCGCCGCAAGCTGGCAGCATCCGTCTGCGCGGTGTATCAAGCCGACAGGCATGCGTGATTCGCACTCCTCGGTCGGCGTGCGGCTTTCCAGGAAACAATTGATGTCTGGCACTTCGTCTCCCGGTCCCGCTCCCGACGCGCTCGAACTCGCGGCGCTCTTGTGCTCGCGGGTCTGTCACGATCTCATCAGTCCGGTCGGCGCGATCGTCAATGGGCTTGAGGTCCTTGACGACAATCCCAAGCCGGAAGACCGCGACTTCGCGCTCGATCTGATTCGCAAGAGCGCAAAGACCGCTTCGGCGCGATTGCAGTTCTGCCGGTTGGCGTTCGGCGCAGCCGGTTCCTCCGGCGCGCAGATCGACCTCGGCGATGCCCAGAACATGGCGAAGGGGCATATCGAGGACGGCAAGGTGACGCTGACCTGGAATTTGCCGCGGCTGCTGTTGCCCAAGAACCGGGTCAAGCTGCTCTTGAACATGCTGGTCATCGCGCAGCAGACGATCCCGCGTGGCGGCACGCTCACGATCGATCCGGTCGGCGAAGGCGAGGCGATGAGCTTCCGCATCACGGCTGCGGGCCTCAATGCGCGCGTGCCGCAGAACATCGTCGATCTCCTGAATGCGACCTCGTCGAACACGGTCGATGCGCATGCGGTGCAACCGCACTACACCCGCCTGCTGGCGGAAGCCTGCGGGCTGAAGGTGACGCTCACGCTCGACGGTGACAAGGTCATCATTGCCGCGTCCTGACCGCGGCCGCGCCGATATCATTAATCAAAGATTACGACCGGCCGCGCGATTCGATCGCGCGGCCTTATCTCTTTGTTGATCCCGTTCCTTTCCATTTGCTCAACCAAACTTAAACGCTTTGCGGAGAAGCTGACCTGAGTTCCGTCAGGCGCGTCGATGTTGCGCGCCGCTGCGTTTTCGGCGTTTTTCGAAGGTTGGTTTCATGGACGATCTGTTGCGCGAGTTCCTGACGGAGAGCAGCGAGAGCCTGGATACGGTCGACAACCAGCTGGTGCAGTTCGAGCAGGATCCGAACAACGCGAAGATCCTGGATAACATCTTCCGGCTTGTGCACACCATCAAGGGCACCTGCGGCTTCCTCGGGCTGCCGCGGCTCGAGGCGCTGGCGCATGCCGGCGAGACCTTGATGGGCAAATTCCGCGACGGCATGCCGGTGAAGGCGGAAGCCGTGACGCTGATCCTGTCCTCGATCGACCGCATCAAGGAGATCCTCGGCGGGCTCGAGGCGACCGAGGCCGAGCCCGATGGCAACGACCGCGATCTGATCGATCAGCTCGAGGCCATGGTCGAGCACGGCATGGCGGCGATGTCCGATTCGACGCAGTCGATATCGTCAGGCTCGACGCAGTCGATGCCGGCTGCTGCTGAAGAAGATGTGCCGGTCGTTGAAGCCCCGTCCGTGCAGGCGGCAATGACCGAAGGCACGCTGGTGGTGCAGACGCTGGAGCGTCCGCTGCGTCCGGGCGAGGTCTCGCTCGACGAGCTCGAGCGCGCCTTCCGCGAGACCGAGACCGAAGTCGCAGCACCCGCGCCGGCCGCGAAGCCTGCTGCTGCTGCGCCCGCAGCCGAGCCGGCTGAGGCTGTGAAGAAGCCGGCCCGCAAGGCCGCCGGTGAGGAGGTCCAGGAAGGCGACAAAATCGCCAACCAGTCGATCCGGGTCAATGTCGACACCCTCGAACACCTCATGACCATGGTCTCCGAGCTGGTGCTGACCCGCAACCAGCTGCTGGAGATCTCCCGCCGCAACGAGGACACCGAGTTCAAGGTGCCGCTGCAGCGGCTCTCCAACGTCACCGCCGAGCTGCAGGAAGGCGTCATGAAGACGCGCATGCAGCCTATCGGCAATGCCTGGCAGAAGCTGCCGCGCATCGTCCGCGACCTCTCCGGCGAACTCGGCAAGCAGATCGAGCTCGAGATGCACGGCGCCGACACCGAGCTCGACCGCCAGGTGCTCGACCTGATCAAGGATCCGCTGACGCACATGGTGCGCAACTCCGCCGATCATGGGCTCGAGACCACCGCCGAGCGGGTCGCGGCCGGCAAGCCGGAACAGGGCACCATTCGCCTCTCCGCCTACCACGAAGGCGGCCACATCATCATCTGCATTGCCGACAATGGCCGCGGGCTCAACACCGAGCGGATCAAGGCCAAGGCGCTCCAGAACGGTCTCGTCACCGAGGCTGAACTGGAGAAGATGACCGAGGCCCAGATCCACAAGTTCATCTTCGCGCCGGGCTTCTCGACCGCCGCCCAAGTGACCTCGGTGTCCGGCCGCGGCGTCGGCATGGACGTGGTGCGCACCAATATCGACCAGATCGGCGGCACCATCGACATCAAGAGCGTGGCCGGCGAGGGCGCCTCGGTCACCATCAAGATCCCGCTGACCTTGGCGATCGTCTCCGCTTTGATCGTGGAAGCCGGCGGCGACCGTTTTGCGATTCCCCAATTGTCTGTCGTCGAGCTGGTGCGGGCCCGCGCCAACTCCGAGCACCGCATCGAGCGCATCAAGGACACGGCGGTCTTGCGGCTGCGCAACAAGCTGCTG
>NZ_JAGKJL010000102.1:0-18512 GCF_020329495.1 Bradyrhizobium australafricanum
GCGGGATTTGCCGATATGGCGCATCGGCCGATGGTTCAGCTCCTCCAGCAAACCGCCGATCGCAGTATTGAGATCGGTCAGGTTGAAGAACCGCCGATGGCGCAGCCGTGCCAGAATCCAGCGCTCGACAATCAGCACCGCGCCTGCTGCGGGTCGGCAAAATCGTCGTGTCGTAGTGCTCGGCCATGGCCGCAAAGGTTTGGTTGAGCGTCGGTTCGAACCACAACGCCTTGACGACCCCGGCCTTCAGATTGTCGCAGACGATCGCCTTGGGAACTCCGCCGAAGTACGACAAGGCCCGGGTCTGGCCTTCGATCCAATCTGGTAGTCGCTGACCGAAGCTCCCCATAGCGAAGGTCAGCGACGAGGCCCCGAGCACCGCGACAAATATCTGCGCCTGACGGATCTCGCCGGTTTGCGGATCGATCACCTCCACCGTCGGACCGGCATAGTCGGTCTGCATCACTGCACCCGCCGCGTGGCGATGACGGAAGGTCGGGTTCGCCCGGCGCCGATAGGCGTCAAACTTCTCGCAGAACCACGTGTAACCATAGCCGTCGGGATGCGCCGTCCGGTATTCCTGCCAGCGTCAGCGTCACGCCCTTGCGCTTGAGCTCCTGCGCCACCCGCGGCCACTCAGGCTCGCTCAAGTCCTGCGGAGGCCGCCCGACCCGCCGGAACAGAGCCCGCTGCAACGCCGCCTCGCTCGCGTAAATTGGCGGTAACGGCCAGCTTAAGCCCGCCTCGCGTGCCCGCAGCAGGTAGGTGGCAACCGAGCTCTTGCTGTCTGCAGTCGTTCCGAGATCTCCCGAACCGACAGGTCCTGCTCGTACGTCAGCCTCAGGATCGATCGTAGGTCCTTCACAGTGGTTCGTTTCGCTTGCTTCCGCCTCGGCATTGCCCCTCTCAAACTCAGCTTGAGAGAGAACATTGCCTGAACGGCGCTCCCGAAAACCAACCTCCCGCAACTGTCCGCGATTTAGCGGAATCCCTGTCCCGGAATTACTGAAATCGCTGTCCGCGAATTACCGAAATCGGTGTCCGGAAATTGCCGAAACACGCATCGTTCACTGCCGTGAACGGCGACATTCTCAGCGTGCCGTTCGCGAGGATGTAGTCGATGGCCGTCTCGGCTCTCGTGTAATGGTAAAGATACCGATCCGCGCTTTCGATTTTGTGTAGGTGAATGATCTGGATTGGGCCATCCATAGTGCTTTTTCCTGCCTCGGCTCATGAGGTCGGCCAATTGCGCTTCTTGCGCGCACTGAAGGAAGCGAAAAGAGCATTTTTCTTCCATCAGTTCGTGACAGTAACTGCGCAATGATGCTCGTCCTTAAATCGAGCAGCCAAGCGGCGAAGACCGTCGGCTCCTTCTGATACCAAGAGTAAATTAGAGCTTGGGACTTCTAAGTCGGACCCCTTCGCCTTTTAAGTCAGCGGAAATAAATTCAATCCCGGCTTTCCTAAGAGCAGCCTCGATTGCATTGGTGGTGCTCGCACGAGGGTCCGAACTTCCCCTCTCAATCCGTGCGATCGCGTTAATGGCAACGATCGCTTTGTCTGCCAAGTCCTGCTGGGTCCAACCTAGAAGGGCTCTGGCCGCCCTAATCTGTCTTGCGGTGATCATGCAGATCACCATTGCCAGCCCTAGCAAATTCGCCAGTAATAGGGTAGTTATAGATGTAATTAGGTGTATTTTCGACCTAAACGCAGAGGTAAACTAGGCTGCCTGAGTTCCCGAGTCAGAAAGTGCACTTTCGACGACATCGAGAGCACGTGGCATGCCAAAGATGCTTATTTGAAGCCGCACATCCCATGTCTCTTCCTCGCAAGGCGTAGCCTCCGATGTCCAAACCGCCGCTCAACCCCGATGTCGCGGACACTGCACCCAGCGATCAAACCGCTACATCCTATGACCGTCAGCATGCCGTCACGTATTTGCGTCTGCTGCAGGCCGAAAGTGAAGGCGCCGACTGGAGGGAAGTCGTTCGAATCGTGTTGCATATCGACCCCGAGGTTGACCCTGACCGCGCGCGCAACGCATACCAGAGTCACCTTGCGCGCGCTAAGTGGATGACGGAAGGGGGCCGTCTCTTGCGCGGTGCGGAGGCAGGTTAGAAGAGCTTGTCGACCAACGCGCTGGCTTGGAAATCGTCTTCTCCAGCCAAAAACGTGGTTATCGAGAAGCATCACGTGTTGCCAAACTAAGGGCGTCCTACAACTCGCTCGTTCACAATTGTTGCACCGCAATTCTTGTTGGCTGCGTGCATGCGGGTGGAAGCAATACCGGCTGCTGGAATTCTGCTAGAGCCTTCAGGACGCTGAGATCTCCGACATCGCTCGGGAATGTCTTCGTCGTAACGCGGACACCGGCGCGACTATGAAGCGATGGTCGGCGGCAGCCCAGGTGGCGAAGTGACATCCGTATTCAGGAGGAGACGCGGTATCTGCTTTCGCCCATGACCCGGAGAGATTGTTCAAGCAACGGACGATCTTTTGGGCGCTCGATGGGCTGCCAACTACCGTGCCGCTCGCGGTGACCGCGTCCCTCGTCCGGAGTGGCTCAGAGTCTCGTCCGTTGCTCGATCTCGCGGCTGGCCAGGTCCGCCGCGGAGGCGACGGCTGCCAGGTAGTGCTGCGCATCGGCGCAGTTGATCACCGTGTCTGGTCAAGAGAACCGCCCAGCCGTGACGCTCATTAAGTAGTCAAGTTGGCGTTCGACGGCGAATGTGACGCGTGGGCGTGCGCGGCCCGACGACCTTGGCGCGGCATGCGCGGGCGTGCGCCAGGTCCATCCGTTTACGAGTTATCAGCGACGCGAGCGGTTGAGCGCGGCTCCTTGCGCGCGCGATGCAGAGTGCCGGCAGCACATATCGCGCCATCACAGAAGCGCGGTTCGCTGAGAAGCTTATCCCGGATCGTGCCTGGAAAACGCACGACCTGCGCAGCCGAACCGTCCGTCTGACGCAGAGGCAACGCTTAGGGCGCAGCCGGCCGTTGCTCAGATGGGATGGCTGTCGCGTGGTCGGCGAGCGCGAACTTTCTCTCATAAACTGGCAGTCCGATGATGCGCTGGATGGCCGCGAGATTGCGGGACCATTCCTCCCTCCAGACCAATATTTACGGGGCTGGCGAGCGCGGTAGTGGTCCAGGGCGGCCACTCCACCGGCGTGCAGCAGCTTTACCCTGGAAGGGCGCGAGCACGACGGCATGCTTGGCTCCGTCGAGATGCGCGCGTTTGGGCTGTTGTGCCGCTGCTCTTCGCTTTGAGGCTCTGCAGCGGTCTGCTCTTGCGAAGAAACGGCGTCGCAGCCGGCGGCGAGCTGCCGCATCACCGCGGTCGGAGTGCTGCCGGCGGGTGCAAACCCACGCGCAAACCTGCGCCACGCTGACGCCGGGCTTCTCCGTCTGCTGCACGATCACCTGCTTCTGCCTGTTGCCGAACCGGCGCCGGTTCGACCGCCGGTCCACCGCTTCCGGCGTCAAGCGGTATCTGCGTCGCGCGCAATTAGCAGCGCTGCTTGATTGAGCCCGGGCACTCGGATGAAGCAACCATCGCCAGTCGATCTCGTCGCCTGAGTCTTCGAGCCGATCGCGCCAGATCCGCATCGAATCGGGCGAAAGACCGAGCGCTGCGCCATACTCGGCATGCTTGATGCCGCTCCAGTTCATCGCCTCGACATGCATGCTCCGGAACGCTCGAAGCGCAATCGGACTGCAGCCCGCGCGCAGGCTGTAGCGATCGCGCGTGGGCCTCTTGCGTCGCTTCGGCTGCCGCTCCTTGGGCGGACGGTCTGCCGTCGCTTGGTGTAAATTTCGTCGCATTTTTTGCACGTTTGCGCAGATCTTCCGGGCTCACCAAATCCAGCGCTCAAATGTCGCCATCGAAAGCCTGCGCCGGCCGCAATATTCCTTCGCATCCTGGTTGCTCCGGTACCAGCTCTCAACGTGTGACGACCAGTAGGGGTAGTTGGCCTTTGCCCACGAACGACGAGGCGCCATCAGAGATCCTCCACTGCAGCAGAGAACCCGAAATGATACGAGAACACACTATGGAAGAGTTGTGCAGGGACCGGACGCTTAAAGACGACCGAGCGATGGCAAGATAAAAGGGCGCAATGTGCGCCGCGGTCGGTTCGTTGTGTTGTTTGGAGTTTTCCGCCTGCCGCACAAGGTGCTCGCCTGGGCAGCAATGTGCGCGCTGCACGCAAGTCACTGACACTCCACGATCTAATAAACATTGCTTAGGTTGGCGATGGCTGAGGATCGCGAGTCCGCAACCAGTCCGGCGGCATCTGCTCATCCACTTCGCAGCGGACACGGCCCTTTATTGCGCAGGCGATCGCGGCCGCGCAGAGGGCCGGCGAGCAGGTGCCCCGTTCGGACCGCATTATTACTGGCAACCGGTCACGCCTCGGGCGCGGCCGGATCGCCAGCGTGCCGGCCAACCACCTGTTGACGGGGCGCTCGTGCCTCGTCGTGATCAAGACCCGCGTCGTCCGTCACACCGCGCGCCGCATCGTTCGTCGCCACCTCAATTATCTTCGTCGCGAGGGGGGCCGACGACACGGACAAGGCTTGGCTATTCGGGCCGCAGACCGAGGACGTCGACGGCCGTGCCCTCGCGGAGCGTGCGAGCGACCGTCATCACTTCCGTTTCATCGTGTCGCCGAGGACGCGGCCGCCATGGCAGGCCTCAAGTCCTTCGCCCGCGAGCTGATGGGCCAGGTGGCAATACTTAGCGGCTCGGGCTGGCTGGCAACCTGTGATCGATCACCGGACCCAGCGGCGATGATGGCGCCTGCCTTACCGTCTGTCAGGACGATCACCCGGCCGATCAACTCCTTCCCGGCAGCATGCAGTTCGCGGAGGATGCTATTTGGCTCGGCCATATGGCGTCAGGGCCAGTGTCGAGTACCAGCTTGGTCGGTCCATCAGCAATTGCACCCAGAAGGGGCAATTCTGATTCTCATTGACCTGTCCAGATTCGCGGAGCAGCCTGAAGCCCGATGGGCATCGCACATCCGGTCCGCTGAGCTTTCTCTGCTAGGACCTTACAAGAGCCGAATGGTGTTGGCGATCCGCCACATTGTCCTGCGAAGAGCAACCAACAAATTGTTGGTTCGGGTGCGCGCGCTTTTGCGTCGCAACGAATTCTACCTGATCCCGCTGGCGCTCCTGATAGGCCTCATGGCGGGTGCCATTGTCACGCTGATGAGCGAGGTCGCCCAGATCGCCCATGTCCTGATCTACGGGATCCCGATCGACGTCCGCCTCAGCGCCCATGACCATATCAACCCGTGGGCGGCGCTGAGCGCCCCCGCGGTCGGAGGGCTCGCGCTCGGGATCATGGAGTGGTCGCGGCGGCGCCTGAAGATATCGAGCGCGGTCGACCCGATCGAGGCCAACGCGCTGCGCGGCGGACATCTCTCGCTCCGCGACAGCGTCGTGGTCTCGAGCCAGACCCTGATCTCCAATGGCTGCGGCGCGTCGGTCGGGCTCGAGGCGGGCTACACCCAGATCGGCTCGGGCGTCGCCTCCCTGCTCGGCCAGTTCCTCAATTTGCGGCGCACCGACCTCCGCCTGATCGTCGGCTGCGGCGCGGCCGCCGCGATCGCGGCGGCGTTCGGCGCCCCGATCACCGGCGCGTTTTATGCCTATGAGCTGATCGTCGGCGTTTACTCGGTGGCAAGTGCAGCCCCCATTCTCGCCGCGTCGCTGTCGGGGGCGCTCGCCGCGCAATGGTTCGGTGGCTCGCCTTATTTGCTGGAAGTTCCGCGCGTCGGCACGGTCAGCGTCGAGCAATACCTCGCCCTCATCGTGCTGGCGTTGATCGCCGGTGGTGTCGGAATTCTGGTGATGCGAAGCTCCGTTCTGTTCGAGCGCATGTTCACACAATCCTGGCTTCCGCTCTGGATCAGGCCGGCGATCGGCGGAATTTGCGTCGGCGCGCTGGCGCTCGTCACGCCGCAGGTGCTCGCCGCCGGCCACGGCGCGATGGTGCTCGACATGCACCACGAGATGGCGGCGGGCCTCATTGCGACGATCATCGTGCTGAAGCTTGCCGCGTGCATGATCTCGCTCGCATCCGGCTTCCGCGGCGGTCTCTTTTTCGCCTCGCTGTTCGTCGGCAGCCTGCTCGGAAAATTGTTCGCAGCGCTGGTGATCCTCGCCAGCCCGAAGCTCGGAATTGATCCCTTGGTCGGCATGCTCACGGGCATGGCGACGCTCGGCGTCGCCATCGTCGGCGGTCCGCTGACGATGTCGTTCCTGGTGCTGGAGTTGACACGCAGCGTCGACGTCACCGCCGTCGTGCTGGCTGGCTGCATCGTCACCAGCATCTGCGTCCGCTTCAGTTTCGGCCATTCGTTCTCGACCTGGCGCCTGCACCTGCGCGGGGAGACTATCCGAAGTGCCAACGACGTCGGCTGGCTGCGCAACCTGTCGGTGGAGCGGATGATGCGCAGCGACGTCGCCAAGGCGCCATCGACCTCGACCATCGCGGCCTGCCGCCGCGAGTTCCCCTTGAGCTCGCTGCAGGCGATCGTGGTCGTCAACGACGCCGACGAATATTGCGGACTGGTGCTGCTTCCAGAACTTTATTCCGTCGAACTCGATACCATCGCGGACGACATCCAGGTGGTGGAGCTCGCGCGCTATTTCGACGACGTGCTGCTGCCCGAGATGAACGTGAAGACCGCGATGGCCGTGTTCGACAAGGCGGAGGCGGATCTTCTGGCCGTGGTCGAATCCGCCGACAGCCGAAAGGTGATCGGCTATTTGCCCGAGTCGCTCGCGCGCCGTCGCTATCTCGAAGAGATCGACCGAGCAACCGGCGGCGTGCTCGGGGCAGTGTGAACAGTTTTAGCAAGGGGACCACCGGACCGGCAGCAAGCCGAGTAGGAAAGCCTCGTAATTGGTCCTGGACTTGCCTCGGTGCTCAGATCAGCTTGCCGAGTGGCTCCTGGCTTCGCAGGCAACGGCCGGCTCTTCGCTCCTGACCACCACAGAGTTTCTCGATCTCGGGCTGGCAGGCGCTGCGAACGTGTCCCTCGCTATGTGGTGTCCCCCCGATCCTTTGCGCGAAACCAGTCACGATTTCCTCAGGCTTGCGGCTCTTTCCTTGCGAAATACGTCGACGATATTGATCGACCACAAATTGGTCGGATCGACCCCGATTTGTCCGGGGTGGCGCTCCCCACGCTGTACTAAATCACGCTGTGTCGCGGCCCTCCGCGTTGCTGCGGCCCTAACGGGTGCAGTCCCGATCTTTGAAGGACGGAAACGATGTTTTCTTGCTTGGAGGTTCATCGATGGAACTAACAAAGTGTCTTGTCCTCGGTTCTGCGGTCATGTTTGTGGGCGCCAGCGCGCAGGCAGCCGATCTTCCCGTGAAAGCGAAGGCCGTCGAGTACGTGAAGATTTGCTCCTTGTACGGAGCTGGATTTTACTACATCCCCGGCACCGATACTTGCATCAAGCTCGGTGGTTATGTGCGAGCCGAGGTTGGATTGAATACAAACGCATTGCACGACACTACCAATACTGGTGTCGCTGGTGCGCAAAACCGCCTCCGCAATTACTATACCACCAAGGCCCGTGAAGACCTGAACATCGATACGCGCACCGCGACCGAATACGGCGTGCTCCGAACCTTCTTCGATGGGGCCTTGACTTGGACGTCGGGTGGCTATGCAGGTACCGGCACAACGGCTGTGAATGGCTCGACTGCCTACAGCGGAGCTGGTGTCGCTGGTGGTACGCTCGGTGTCTACTACGCGTTTATCCAGTTCGCTGGTTTCACAATGGGCAAGGCGGTCTCGCAGTTCTCCTCGCCTTGGGTCAACTATCCGGCCAATAACTTCGACGGTCTGCCCGGTGCTGGCGGCTCGGTTACTGGTGTGAACCAGTTCAGTTACACGGCTGAATTCGGCCAGGGCATCACGGCTGCGATCTCCGCGCAGGACCAAGTTCAGTATAATACGACCAACATCTGGAACGTGAGCGGTGCAACGGTCGCCGGACTTGCGACCGGAGCTTACGGCGCGAACGACATCGGAGGCGCGTGGTCTCCTGACCTTGTCGCCATGGTTCGCGTTGATCAAGCTTGGGGTCTCTTCCAGGCGTCGGTCGCCGCGCATGACAACCATGCCGCCTACTACGGCGCCGACGAAACGACTGGCCATCCGGACGACAAGTGGGGCTGGGCCGCTCAGTTGGCCTTGTCGATCAAGAATCTGCCCACCGGCGCGGGTGACACGATCAACATGTCTGGCGTGTATACGAACGGTGCGAGCCGTTACAACTTCCAGGACCTGATGACGACCACATACGCGATGTACGGCGGCACCGGTTTGGCGGGTGCTTACCAGAGCGTTGGCCTTGCAGGTCTGTCTGACTCCGTGTTTGTGGCTGGCTCCGGCCAGCAACTGACCACGACCTACGGCGTCCAGGGCGGCTATACGCACAACTGGAATCCGTACTGGAACACGGGTATCTATGGTGCTTGGGCCGCTGTCCGATATAACGGCACAGCTAAAGGCTACATTTGCGGCGCCTTCGTTGCAGGCCTAGCGCTCTCGAGCGGCGTTGCCGGTTGCAACCCCGATTTCAACTACGGGGTAGTCGGTGTGATCACGCGCTGGACACCGGTCAAGAACCTGACCTTCTCGGCCGACCTCGCTTACAGCATGCTCGACCAGAAGTATGCGAGCGGAAGCACGGTGACCCTGCCTCTGCAGTCGGCTATCGCGAAGCCCGGCGCCGTGTATGAGCTTAAGGATCAGAACGCTCTGACGCTGCTGATCCGCGCTCAACGCACCTGGTGAGGCTCTGACAAACTAGTTGTACGCCAAAGGCGGTGCGGCTCATCCGCTGGCGGCTGCGTCCGACGCGCCGGGTCTCGGCATCGATTGGGACTGGGACGCGATCGGTGCGATGCGCGTCGATCAAACCGGAGCGTATCGCCGAGTATAAGCGGCTGCATGGGGCCGCCTGGCCAGAGATCCTGGCCAGGATCTCCGAATACAACATCCGCAACTGCACGATCTTCCTGCGCATGCCGGAGAACCTGTTGTTCGGCTACTGGAAATATCACGGCGAGGATTTCTCCGGCGACAGCGCGCGGATGGCGGCCGACCCAAGGACCCGCGCATGGTGGGCGCTTGCGGACCCGATGCAGGTGC
This sequence comes from Bradyrhizobium australafricanum, assembly GCF_020329495.1. Classification (NCBI taxonomy): domain Bacteria; kingdom Pseudomonadati; phylum Pseudomonadota; class Alphaproteobacteria; order Hyphomicrobiales; family Nitrobacteraceae; genus Bradyrhizobium; species Bradyrhizobium australafricanum. The sequence goes on from NZ_JAGKJL010000102.1 coordinate 9,186, forward strand.
CGCTCGTGAGCCGCGCGGAGGGAGAGCATTGGTCGACGATGGAAGAGGTATTACACCATGACTGAATCGCTGACCGAGCGTTTGTCGCGCTGCTACACTGGCGTCGTGCATGACGTCATGCGCGGCAGTGGCCTCGCCGACTTCACGCTGCCGCCGGAGATCACGCCGCTCGTTCCGGAAAAGGTGCTGTGCGGGCCGGTCTTCACCATCGAGGGCCACGTCGACGATCGCGCCGAAGCGCACCAGACCTTGCTTGAATGGACCGGGCTATTGTCCAAGGCTAAACCCGGCCACATCTGGGTGTGCCAGCCGAACGACCGCGTCATAGCCCAAATGGGCGAATTGTCGGCCGAAACGTTGCAGAAGAAGGGGGTGCTCGGCTGTGTGATCGACGGCAATATCCGCGACGTGAACTTCATCCTCAAGATCGGTTTCCAGTGCTGGCGGCGCCGGCATACGCCTCGCGACGTTGTCGGCCGCTGGCTCCCGCGCGGCTTCGACGTGCCCATTACCATCGGCGACGTGCTGATCCGGCCCGGCGACTATCTGATCGGCGACCGTGACGGCGTCATCCGCGTCCCGCAAGAACTCGTCGGGGCAGTTACCGACGAGGCCGCCGTCGAGATGAACACTGAAAACAAGGTGCGCAAGGCGATCCTCGACGGGATGGACCCGCGAGAGGCCTATCTGACATACGGCAAGTTCTGACCATGCGGATCGCCACGGTCGACATACGCTGTTGTCATCACCGCGAGGTGTCCCTTGCTGAGGATACGCTGCTCGGCACCAGCAATCGAGATGGGTTTGAATTCGTCGTCTACACACTGACGACGGAAGAGGGGCTCTCGGCTTCGATGTTCGGCTTTGCCGGCCGCTCTGCACGTGGCTCAGGCGAGCTTGCGGCGGCCGCATTGAAGCCACTTCTGATTGGCCGTAATGCGCTCGACCGCGAGGCGCTCTGGCACGAGTTCCGGAAAGTTGACCGCTTCTGGAGCCATCTGCCGATCTATTCCTACGGGCCGGCCGATGTTTGTCTTTGGCTGCTGGGCGCTGAAGCCGCCGGACAGCCGCTGCATCGCTACATTGGCGGCTGCCGGACGGAGGTGCCGACTTACTTGAGTTCGATGTTCCTGAAAACCGCGGACGACTATGTCGCCGAGGCGGTTGCGGCCAAGGCTGGCGGCTATGCGGCGTACAAGCTGCATCCGCCAGGCCGGTCCGTCGGCGAGGATATTGAAATCCATGCCGCCGTGCGCGCAGCGGTAGGGCCCGAATTCACGTTGATGAGCGACCCGGTCGCCTTCATGACGCTCGACGAAGCGATACGCTATGGGCGAGCTCTTGAACGACTTGACTATCGCTGGCTCGAAGAGCCTATCCCGGATGAAAACTTCTCTGCGTTGCGCGAGTTGTCGCGGGCGCTCGACATTCCGGTCATTGGCACTGAAGTATTAGCCAAACATCCCTACAGTGTGGCCGAATGTGTCGCTGGTCGCGTCGTCGATGCGGTTCGCGCCGATGTCAGCTGGGCCGGTGGGGTGACCGGCGTCCTGAAGACCGCGCATCTTGCCGAAAGCTTCCACATGAATTGCGAGATTCATTCGGCCATCTTCCAGCCGCTTGAACTCGTCAATCTTCACCTCTGCGCAGCCGTGAAGAACTGCAGCTATTTTGAGCTGCTTTGCCCCCGCGAAAAATTCGAGTTCGGGCTGGCGTCTCCGCTGCCGGTCGAAGGCGGCATCGCAACATTGCCGGAAAAGCCAGGCCTCGGCGCCGAGCTTGATTGGGATTTGATCGACAATGCCACTGTCGCGCAGCTCTGAGGGAGACTCGGAGGGAGCAATCTTTTCGAGTCTGACAATCACAAACAACACTGGGGAAGACGTTCATGACCTTCTCTATCCTTGCGTTCTGCCCGAAAAGACACGCGGTCAAATTATGAGCGCGGATCAGGAAGCTGCTGGTGCAAGCTACCGCGCCAGCGCCCTTGAAGCCTGCGCCAGTGCTTTGCTCGAGCGTGCCGGGCTTGCTCGTGACCGGGCGGCCGATATTGCCTCGGTACTGGTCGAGGGCGACTGCTTCGGGAAATCGACCCATGGGCTGGCGCTCCTGCCTCTCTATCTGCGCGAGATTGAGAGTGATGACATGTCTGTTGTGGGCGAACCCGAAATCGTCAATGACTTCGGCGCCTGCCTGACTTGGGATGGGCACAAGCTTCCCGGGCCCTGGCTGTTGCGGCGCGCGACGCAAGAAGCGCGGGCGGCCCGGTTCGGGATGGGGGCGATCGCCATCCAGCGCAGCCACCATACCGCCTGCCTCGGCGCCTATCTGAGGCCGGCAGTTGACGCCGGCTACATGATGCTTCTGACACTGACCGATCCCGGCCATAGCAGCGTCGCGCCGTTCGGTGGGGTAACGCCGGTTCTGACGTCGAACCCGATGGCGTTCGGCGCGCCCGCCACCAATGGACCGGTGATGGTCGACATGTCCACCGCGCTGTTGACGAACGGCGCGATCGCCGCCTATCGGCAGCGCGGTGAGCAACTGCCGCCCCCCTTTTTGATGGATAGCCAAGGCCAACCCTCGACCGATCCCAACATCATGGCAGTTATCCCGCCGGGTACGGTTCTGCCTCTCGGCGGTCTGGAGGCCGGCCACAAGGGCTATTCCCTCGGTCTCATCGTAGAACTGCTGACGGGCTGCCTTAGCGGGCGGGGACGTGCTGACGCAACCGACGGCTGGAGTGCGGCGGTTTTCATCCTCGTCATCGACCTCGCCGCATTCGGAGGGGCCGACGCTTTCCGGCGTCAAGTAGCGGCGCTTGCCGGCATGTGCCACGCATCTCAGACGCGGCAAGGCTTCGAACGTGTCGAACTGCCAGGCGCTCACGCTCTTGCGCGGCGGGAGTGGCAGCTTCGGGACGGCGTCCGTCTGTCAGCCAGCATCATCGCTGAAATAGTGGAATGCGCGAGGCGCTTCGAGGTGCCGATGCCGGATCCGATTCCTTGAGACCGGTGCCGAGCAAGACCCGATCGATCCAAAGAAAAACATATTTGAGGAAACACCCATGACGATGTCCATCGCGGTAGACAAGGCGCCCGCCGAGCGCGCCAACATCAGACGCGCCGTGACTGCGGCGACCATCGGCACGATTATCGAGTGGTTCGACTATGCGCTTTACGGCGCCGCGTCGGGCTTGTTCATCAACAAACTGTTCTTCCCGCAGTTCTCCGCCTCGGCGGGAGTGCTGGCGGCGTTTGCGACGTTCGCCGCCGGCTTCTTCAGCCGGCCGCTCGGCGGCATCCTGATTTCGCATTTCGGCGATCGCTTCGGGCGTAAGCCCGCGCTCATCTTCACGGTCTCGCTGATGGGCCTGTCCACCGTCGCGATGGGTCTCTTGCCAACCTATGCTCAGATTGGGGTGTTAGCTCCCATCCTCTTGGTCATTTGTCGCCTGCTGCAGGGTTTCGGCGCTGGTGCGGAATATGCGGGAGCCGTGACGCTCGTCTCCGAATACGTCCCCGCTCATCGCAAGGCGTATTTCACTGCCTATCTGTCGTCGGCGACTGTCGTCGGCATCATGTTTGCGACGCTGCTCTTCCTTCTTGTTGCCTATCTGCCTGAAGAAACCCTGTTCGGCTGGGCGTGGCGCGTGCCGTTCCTCGTCTCGGCACTCCTCATTGGCGTCGCGCTCTACATTCGCCAGAACCTCGACGAGACGCCTGAATATGTCGTGGCGATGGAGCGTGCCGCCGCCCACCGCCGCGAAGCGCGGGTGCCAGTCGGCGAACTTATCCGCAATAGCCCGCGAGAGGTCGTGTGCGGCTTCCTTTCGATCACTGGGCACAACGCGAACGCGTATATCCTCAGCGCGTTCAGCCTGAGCTACATGACCAACACGCTGGGCATGGCCCGGACGGACGCGCTGACGGCTGTTATCATCGCGACGCTGACCGGCATCGTGCTGACGCCGCCTGTTGGTGCGCTCGCCGACCGCGTCGGCCATGCGCGAGTCTATCTCTTCGGCGGCGTTTTCACAATGTTGTACGCGTTCCCAATGTTCGCGATACTCGGCACGAAGAATGTGGTGCTGGCGACGCTGGCTCTGAGCATCGGCTTCGGCATCGGCTATAGCGGGCTTGCCAGCGCGCAGGGCGCGTTCCTCGCCAACCTGTTCCCGACCCGCTACCGTTTCTCTGGCATCGCGCTGGCGCGTGAACTGAATGCTCTTCTGATCGCCGGTCCGACACCGTTCGTGGCATCGGCGCTCGTGGCCGCCGGCAATGGCAAGCCGACGTGGGTCGTTGCCTATCTGATGGCTTGTTGCGCGATCACCGTCGTTTCGGTTATCGCCATTCGGTCGCGGTCCTACGAGCGAGGCAGCGACTGACGCGGGTGCAAGGGTCATGCAGATCCACGATCGAAATGGAGGGTCGATTGAGGCTTGTTCCTAATGACGGGGGTGGCGCGCGAACGCCAAGCCTGAACAGAGCGACTCGCGGCTCCTGCTGCTTTCCAGCGCCGACAATGTGCTGGTCGCACGCGGCAAGGTCGCTGCAGGGGAGACCATAGTTGTCGATGGCGTGGCGGTAACGCTCGCGATCACGATCTCGCTTGGCCACAAGATCGCCCGCTGCGGCATCGGGCTAGACGAAAGGATCGTCAAATACGGTGTGCCGATCGGTTCGGCGACGGCGCACATTGCGCGCGGCGAACATGTTCACGTCCACAACGTGCGAGGATTTGCAGGCCAGCCCGCATGATAAACAACCGGCGTGTCGCGCAGGCGATCATGGATCTTCGCGACGACCTCGATCCACGCCAGCGCGGACGTAATCGCCGCCTGCACGTCGGCATTAGGGTCCGACCGCGCCTGCAAACGGAGGATCGACATGATGGTCGCGAGGTCGTTCCTGGTCCGGTGAGCCAACTCCATCATGAGAACGTCCGCGTAGGCCTTCGCCTCCGAGTGCTTCTGGAGCGCTGCGCGCAAGGCTTCCGTTACCCCTGCAAGACATAGCCCGCTCGCCAGGAAGATGAGGAGCGGCAGGATCGCGGCGCTCGGCGGCGGAGGGATAAAATATCGCGCCGCCAGCGCCGCGCTCGCGCCGGTGGCCAGAAAGCCTGAACCGCGATCGAAGATGACAGAGGCCAGGAAAATGGCCGGGATGAACAGCACCAGCGGATAGGGTCTCAACTGATCGTCCAGCAGGAGCTTGGCGACAAATGCCAGCCCGACGAGCCCGAGGCTCAAAAGGTACCGCGCCCACAGGGGATATCTGGGCGTGACGGACATGAAGCGAAGCAGGAGCCGGTCCATGGAAAGCAACGAACCGGCTTGTCGGCCCGTTCCTGTCGCTTGCTTCAAGCGCTTCGGCCGGCGCGTGGACTGTTGAGCCTAGACCAAAGTCTGGACGCTGTTTGCCGCAGGGCCTTCTGAGGAACGATTCAACAAAGCTTGAGTTCGTCCCAAAAGAACCGAACAAAAATCCAAGAGGGTAAAATCCAAGAGGGTAAAGCCATGACGCGATCAGTGGAGGAGCTGAGGCGGCAGTCCGAGCGCAGCCGTGCCGAACTCGCGGTGACGGTCGATAGGTTGAGGGAGCGGATATCGGATACCGCTGACGACCTCCGCCACAAGGTCTCGCCGCAACACATCAGATCGGAAGTTTCCGATTACATCAGCAACAAGACCCAGAGTTGGGTCGAGGCGCTGAAGCAACAAGCGATGGATAATCCGATGCAGGCGGTCGCTGCGGGGACTGCGGTCGCAATCCCGCTGCTGCGCCTGGCGCGCGGTTTTCCAGTGCCCCTTCTGATGATCGGGGCTGGCCTTGCCCTGACCTCGAAGACGGTGCGCGACCGGGCCACGGAAGCGGCTGCACCGGTGATGGAGAAGGCGGGAGAGATGCTGGATCAGGCCGCCGACCGGGCCGACGCGCTGAGCAGCGACGTGAGAAACCGGCTGACTTCGGCTCAAAACCAGGCCGGCGATATGGCTGGCGACGCGCAAGATGCCGCCGCCGCCCTGGCCGACGACCTTGGCAAGCGAGCGGCGCAGGCCGCCGGCACCGTCGGCGATACGCTCAAGAGCGGCATGGATGCCGTGAAGGACAGAGCGGGCGCGGCCAAGAACGCGGCGGCCACGGTGCCTGCGAAGGCCCGTCAGGTCATTGGCGACAATGCCGCCTTGATCGGCGGTCTTGGGATCGCGATCGGCGCCATCCTTGCCGCGGCTCTTCCCGAAACCAGCGCCGAAGCCAAGGCGGTGGGCCCGGCGAGCAACAGCGTGAAACGAGCGGCGGGCGAGGCTGCACAATCCGGTTTCGAGGCGGCCAAGGACGCGACGAGGTCAGCGGCCGACGCGGCGGCGCGAAGCGTCGGCGAGGCCGATCTCGGGGGGCATGCCGGCCGGATGACGGAAAACGTGGCCGACAGGCTCAAAGAGGCTGCCGACGACGTCGTCAGGGCGGCCTTCAGTCCTTCCCCAAACCCGAACACCTGAAAGAACGATCATGAGCGATGTAGACCTGAGTAAAGAGACGAATTCCACGCAGAACCGGAATACCGACCCCTCGCAGACCCTCAAGGAGCAGATGGCCGATGCCGGCGCCGAGGTGAAGCAGCGCGCCGGCGATGCCGTCCGAGCGTCGACCGATGTCGCCAACGACAAGTTCAAGGAGGCGGCTGATGCCGCCAAAGACGTGGCTTCCGGAACGGTGGACCAGATCGAGGGCCAGGCGCGCGACAAGCAGCGGTCGGGCGCGAACTTCATGGCACGCCTTGCCGGTAACATTCGCGAAGCGGCGCGCGCCTTCGAGAGCGATGCGCCGTTCGCTGCCCGTGGCATGACTTTCGCCGCCGAATATGTCGATGACGCGGCCGATAAAATCCGTGACGGAAGCTTCCGCGACCTCGTCGACGGCGCCACCGATTTTGCGAAGCGGCAGCCGGCCGCGTTTCTGGGGATCTCGGTCCTTGCCGGTTTCGCGGCAGTCCGTTTCCTGAGGGCGTCGGGCGGGCGGTCTTCATCCTCGAAACGGCGCGAACAATCGTCATCCTCGCAGCAAAGCAACGTGTCATGAGCATCCAGAACGATATCAAAACGAGTCAGAACGATCTTCGAACCATCTCGACATTGCTCGGCGATGCGCTGTCGCAGTTCGCCAAGCTGTTCCAGAACGAGGTGGATCTCGCCAAGGCCGAATTCGGCGAAAAAGTTCAGAAGGTCGGCGGCGCGCTGGTCTTCATCGTTGGCGGCGCCGTCCTTGTGATCCCAGCCCTGGTGATGGCGCTGTTCGCCTTATCGGCGGCAATGATTGGGGCAGGGTGGTCACAGCCGCTCTCCTATTTGACGTCGGCGATCATGGCCGTGATGATCGCGGCCGTACTGTTCGCGATCGGCATCAACCGGCTAGATGCCCGCAACCTGGTGCCGCGGGAGACCATTCGGCAACTCGATAAGGACAAGGATATCGTGAAGGGGATGGTGAGATGAGCAGCACGCAGGCGGGCTTTTTCGACAGTCTGGTGACCGCGGTGCGGGAAAATCCCCTCGCCGCAGCACTTATCGGAGGCGGTGCGTTCTGGCTGTTGGCTGGCGACGAGAAGCTGAAGAGCGCGGCGCGATCGGCGACCGCGGCGGCTTCGCCGATCGTCGATCTCGGCGTGCGCAATGTTCGCGCGGCCGCCTCCGAGCTCCAACGGACCGCCGCGCCACCGACCGCGCCTGAAACGGATCACGACGACGCTACGGGCTTCGGTGAAACCGTACGCGAGGCCAGTAGCGCGGCTTCAGACGCCATGTCGGGAGCGGCCGACGAGATCAAGGACCGGTTCGACGAAGGTATCGCCTATGCGCGCGAGAACCTCGGCATGCCTGGAAAAGAAGCTCTCACGAAAGCGCAATCATCGTTGGCCGACGTGCTTGATCGGCAACCGCTCGTCCTTGGCGCCGTGGGCTTGGCAATCGGTGCGGCCATCGCGGGTGCGTTCCGGACTTTCGATCTCGAGAACGAATGGGTGGGCGAGCTCAGCGACGATATCAAGGCTGATTTGAACACGCGCGCCGACGCGGTATCGCAAAGCCTACGCGAAGCCTCCGATACGTTGAAGGCCGAGCTCGGCGACGTCGGCACAGAGGCCGTCGATCGGGTGAAGCAGGCTGGCATCGATGCTGCGGATGCTGCACGGGAAAAGGTGAAGTCGCCATAAAGGAGGCGGTTCCAAGCCTCATAAGCTGCGGATTCGCCTAGGACGATGGCCTCACCGTCAATCACGAACTGCTTCTGGCGGTTCTTCAGCGCGGCCTTCACAATCCAAGGGAAGCGCTTCGTCCAGTCATGGCCGCCCTTCGTGATCAGCCGGACGCGGTCTCCGTCGCGCTCGACGCGCAGGCGGTAGCCATCGTACTTGATCTCGTGGAACCACTCCGGGCCGGCCGGAACCAACTTTCCAACGGTCGGCAGGCAGAACTCGAATTTGGGCATGACCGGCACATGGGTATGTGTTGCCGGTTTTGCGAATCCGCAGCAGAGGCCCCGATGTGGCGCTTCTCCGGGTTCTCGGCCTGGAGAGGACCGAGGAGTTAATTCAAACTCCCATCGACGACGGCGTCAAGTCTCGGGAAAAAGCGGAAATTGTCTCGCCGGGATTCACATGGTTTATTTTCGGACCGGAGCGTCGTTTGGGATGATCCGAGCAACAGGGCAGCTAATTTTCATTTCGTATTTTTTCAGCCCTAGAACGACGACCGTTGCTTCCTGGCGAGCGGCTCGGCGATCCAGCTTGGCCCCAGCATGATCCGGATGCTGGGGTCTCTTTTATGAGTAGGGACGAAGCGCAAGCATTGGCATTGGTCGCCCTGTTCAGTGCCGCACCGCTACAGGCACTGAGACGCCCAGCTACACACTGGCCCCAGCTTCACCGCTGGGCCCTTTCTTGTTACGCCGTCCAGACAGGACACTTGCTGGGGCCGTTTTCTGTTAGAGGCCGCCAATTGGGGCAGCCTACACAGGCCTAATTTTCGTTTTCAGCTTACGATCGATCAGCATCTCGGCCCGGCGCTTTGCTAGTTCTGCCAATCGTGTGCGCACGGTATGGCGGGTCGTTTCTCCGCCGATCTCAATGATGATCTCGAACTGATCATCATATAGGCGTTTTACTTCGAACGTGACGCCCCTGTGGGTGAAGGTGCTTGGCATACGCAGGGGATAGCAAATCGATGTGCTGTCCTTGCACCGGGATGCTACGGGAAATTGTCCCACTGTAGGAATGGAGCCATGCAAGGCCACTTGCGCAGGGTGGCCTTAATCTCCCGCGTCGCTG
>NZ_JAGKJL010000103.1:0-18334 GCF_020329495.1 Bradyrhizobium australafricanum
AAGCGCTCATTCAGGATGTTCCAGTCGATCAGCGCTGCCAACCGCACCAGCGGATGACCCATGTCGATGATCTGATCAAGCGCCGGAAGCAACAGGTCTTTCTGGCGATCATCCCGCGGCTTGCTCATCGCATTCCCCAATGTCGACGACGCCGTCAGGGAATCACGAATCACCCAAAAGCAAAACCTAAAACGCAAGAAAGCGAGGTCCAATACCCCGCTTTCCTGCGAAATCGAATACTACATCAAGACCAATTCTGCTTATTTCTCAGGTCAATCCGCATTCTTCACGGACGACTTTGTAACATCCCAGCTTCGAGAGGGCAGCTGAGCATTACGGCCTTCGCGCCGCTCTCTTTCAAGGCTAGCTTCACAGCTTTCTTAGGGTCTGCCACTGCGACCGCGTAAGTTAGTGCCTATGCTCTTCGTCGTCGCCGTCTTCCTTGATAGCGACCGTCACTAGCCAACCCCCCATCTTGCTGCGCCTCGCAAGAGCCGGTGCCATCGTGTGGCGTCGTCTCGTGCCGGTGATCGTGCAATTTCTGAGCCAAAGGTCTAATAAAGAAGGCCGCGCTTAGTCGGAGCCCTTTCGTTAGCTGATAGTGTGGCTATAGCCTGTGGTTTGACGGTTCGGTCGTACGGGATGCTTAGGCCATGAAAGCTCGTGCGCTTGTCGCTTGGAATGTGCGGAGGCTCCGCTTCGATCGAGGCATCTCGCAAGGAAATTGGCTCGCCTCGCCGGGATCGACAGCTCGTACATGGGCAGCCTTGAGCGGCAATCGGAGAGCCCGACAATTGATCTTCTAGGTCGATTGCTGAAGCGCTCGGCATTCATCTGTCCGAGTTGTTTGTTCTGCCGGCCGAAGATGCGAAGTCTCCCGAGACCCTCTCTAGAAATCGGAAGCTGGCGCGCGGATGAGACCGCGAGCGAAAGGTCGGACCGGCGGCCACTCCGTAGCACGCCGGGAGCCTCTTCCCTTCGCGCCGTACGTTAGGCTATCCGCAAATGCCGCGAGGCGTTCCTCCGGGCTGCGGATATCGCGCAACGACGCGACCAGGTCGAGAGCGGCATAGATTTCTTGGAGATGGGCGCGAACCCGTCGGGCGTGCGGGCGTGCGGCGTCGGCGGCCAATGCGAGAACTTGGGGAAAACGACCCAACTCGGCATAGTTCGGTGGGTGGCTTAAACCGCCAAGCTCAATGACATCGATCTCAGGCTTGGCTGGCCGACGTGCGGATCTGAGCGGGGGGCGCTGGAAAACCGGCGTCCCTACCGCGCCCATAAAAACCTTCAATTTGTCCGAAAAGTCTCGGCAACTACTGGACAGAACATTGCAAAGCCGCCGCCCGACGCGTCGGGAGTCCGCCGCCAAGATCGTTCTGGTCGTCTTTCAGCTAGTCGTCTCGATCCGGTGATTGGGTCCAATTGCGGCCAGGGTGTCCCATCAGCTTCGATTGGATTCGAGCTAGCGCGTCACTGAGCCTCGCCGCTTCATTGAAGCGTGTCTCCGGGTATGGCGGGCGCCCGGACGCATCGTGCACGAGGGCTTCCGCTGCATTCGAGAGCCGGCGGAGGGGGGTCCTCAGCCACTGCGCCGCACATAAGAGCAGTGCCAGTGTGGCAATGACGCAAGCACCGAAACTACTCCAGAATGATCGGATCAAATTGCGGGTGGACGCAAGCGCCTCGTCGGCACTCTGCCGAACCAGAAGAGACCAGCCGAAGCTTGGAAGGTTCGCGAAGCCGACCGTCGGAACGATCACCGTGAAGTAGTCTCTGCCGTCAGGCCAACGTTCGCGTAGAGACGCAGTCGTGACGCGGCTAGCCGCAAGCGCAGAGCCGATGTTAAGCGGCTTGTTGATGAGATCCGGCGGACCAAACAGGACGGTTCGATCACTCGAAAGCAGCAGCACGTCAACGCCGGGTACCTGTAGCGAGTCCATGCCTTCTGCGACCCATTTCCAGTCAAGGTGAGCGCCGATGACTCCCGCAACGGAGCCGGCGTGGTGCAATGGCGCAGCCAGGTCGATAAACCGATAGGGCTCACGAGCTGCAGGCAACTGGGTGGCCAGCAGTTGAGCGGCATGTACATCGATAGCCGTCGGCGAAACAAGGCCCCGCCTAAACCAAGGTCGCTGTGCAACGCTTGCTCCTTCGAGCATGCCGTCTTTAGCCACAAGAATGTTCCCTTCGAGATCCGCCACGCCGAGCCAAGTGTAGCGCCCATCAAGGCGGCTCAAGAAGTCTATGTGTTCTCGCGCATTCTTAAGATCTGTTAGGTCAATGAGCTGAGCGGACCGAGCTACATCCATCCAGACCCCATAGAGCCGGCGGGCCAACAGTGCGGAGCTTAATTCACCGCGAATCCTTAACGCGTCGAATTGCAGCTGCTCTCCCCGTTGCTGTAGCAAAGCCGTGTAGATCGTTGCGGTCACCATCGCAGGGACCAATATGAGCAAGGCGCCTCCACCGAACACCAAGAAAAGTAGGCTAGGCCTTTTCGGCATCTCGCGCTCCTCAACTCGTTAGAGCTCGCGCCAACTCACGGATCATTTGCAAGATGTTCCCTCGATCGGTTCCTGGCATGGCAGATTTGGTGTGAAGCTTCTTGATAAGCTTCACCCTTTGCTCGGGAGTTGGAGAGAACTTAAGTCGATAGCCATCACGCGTTGTCGCGGCAACATGCGCGTCTACTCCGCTAATCCCGGGCAGGTCGAGCTTCCCTGCTGCTCCAGTCGACAGTCCGGATGGACCACTGATTCGCGCGCCCCCTCGGCCCAAATTGAGAAGCCATCCGCGGTGCTTTTCACCTTGGATCACCAGCGTGATTGGTTCTGGGATCTGGCGCTGAGGTCGATCGTATCGCGGTCGTTCGATGCACACCACGACTGCCACGAGCAACACTAGAATGTTGTAAACCGTCCAGAACATCACGATAGCCGTGCCGTCGCCGGCTGTCGCGGACGTATTGAAGACGAAATCGGAGTTCAGCGGCACGATCAGGCCGCCGATCGTCAGTCCGAGCAGGAGTAAGAATGGTCGCATCAACGTCCATTGAACTACGACTTTGGTGCGGTCGCCGCCTTTGGCCGTCACCGAGAATTTATGCGATCCTCCGGTCAGCAACCCGAGAGCAGCTGCCTGGCTGATGGGCCAGGCCGCAATCAGCTGAGCCGTATCGTTGAGAAGCGGGACAAACAAGCCTTTTGAAAGCCAGTTCAGGGACACCAGAACCATCAGGTAATACGGTACGTAATATTTTATAATGTCTACCAACGACGCGTTCACGATGGTTATGCCAAACCACCAGTACAAGAGTGGCAGAATCAGGCTGGCAAGCCGGAAAGGAAAGGTACTAAGCCAGTAGAGCAATGAATCAATGATGCCGATTCGATGCATCAGACCAAGGCTGCGCATGCCAAAGGGGCTGTAGGAGTTGCGGACGATCTGCATCAGGCCAAGGCACCACCGTCCACGCTGAGTGATATATTCTTTCAGTCCTTCGGGAGCCAGGCCTTCAGTCAAGGGCTCGTTAAGGTACACCGTTTGCCAGCCGTTTTCCGCGAGCTTAAGCGTGAGCAGGAAGTCCTCGGTTACGCTTTGTGTCGGAATCCAGCCAATCTGCTCGACGGCCTGGACCCGCATTACAGATGAGGTTCCGCAGCAGATGGCAATGCCCCAAGCGTCCCGCGCCGGCTCAACGTTGTCAAAGAAATGACGTTGCTCATCCGGATATGCGGTGCTTATTCCGAGGTTATGTTGGATTGGGTCAGGATTGAAGAAGTGCTGCGGGGTTTGCACGAGCGCGACGGTTGGCTCGTGAAACAACGCTAGCGACCGCTCGATGAAGTCCGCATGAGGAACGAAGTCGGCGTCAAGTACAGCAACAAAGGCCGGGGGGGCGGGATCTCGAGCGCGCGCGCGAATTGCATGATTGATGTTCCCCGCTTTAGCATGCTCCTTGTCCGAGCGCGCGAGGTATCCGATTTCGTGCAGCTCGCAAAGTTGCCGCACCCACTCCCTGGCGCCGTCGTCGAGAATAAAAATCCTAAGCCGTGGATAGCGGATTTCCGTCGCGCCAACGATCGTGCGCTCGAGTACTTCCGACGGCTCGTTGTAAGTCGTGATGAAAACATCCACGCGCGGCGCTTCTCCAGGCAGCCACCATTCGGAGTACTGGTCTGCTTCGGACGTCCGCTCTTTCACCCGTGACAGTATAAAAAACGCGATGGTAGAGGACAGCACTGTTAGAGCTTCGAGCATGGCGAATCCCCAACTGAACAGCGCGTCCGCAGTCCAGTCGAGCGGCGCCAACGTTTCGTTAAACCGCCAAGCCATATAACGCCAAGACAGTAAGGCGGCCATGCCGAGGAGGAGAGCGCGCCAATACCACTTCATCGGATTGAGCAAGGGAAAGACGGTAAGACGGAGCCCTATTATGAAAGCAGCGCCTGCGAAGGCAGCAGCGATTGGTGACAGCAGAAGCATTAGAGTCCGTACCGCGTGATAAATCGACGGAATTGAGCGATTGGGCCGCCCGTGAAGATGACGCGTCCAGTACGCCCAATCGCGCAGCCGAGATCTGGCTCTGTTGCAAGGTCCGAAACAGTCACGGTGACATCAAAGCGCTGGAGATGTTGTGCACTCGGGCCCACCGCAAGATTGGTGTAGAGTGAGGCCGCACCGGATCCGCCAAGGCGGGTTATGGTTCCATTGAAAATACGATCATCCCCGAACAACCGAAATTGGGCGGCCGTTCCAACCGAAAGGCTATCGTATAGAGATTCGCTGACGCCCGCGGTGACGATCAGCGTACTGCAGTCGACGATCTTGACGAGATCCTGACCGCGCCGCGCATATTGGCCATCGTCTATTAATATGTCCCAGACTAGACCAACGACGCTGGTATTAAGCGTAGCGAAGCTCAAACTATTGACACGAAGACGCTCGGCATCGATTTGCCCGTCGAGTTGGACAATACGCGCCTTCACCTGCTCCTTGTCGACATTCAACTCGGCCAGCCGCTGCTGGAGCTCTCGGATACGTTGAGCCGAGGAGGGAGCGTCGTTATAGGACTCCCCGATGAAGATTCCGTCTCGAGCGGACGTGAGTTCCGTCTCTAGGTAATTCACTCGCTGCTGCGCACTCTCCAGTTCTTGCTGCGCGACGTCGTAGGTAGCGCGAGCGCGATCCAGATTCGCCGCCGTCTGTACACCTCGCGTGCTTAGTTCGTTTGCCCGCTTGAATTCTGCGTCCGCTTGACGAAGGCGCGCGGCCGCAGCGTCTTGAGCTGCTTTCGTTTCGGCAATTCGGGCCTCGATCTGCCGAACCCTGCCACGCTGGTAATCAGTTGATTGAGCATCGAAGCGAGACCTGGATGCCGAAAGGGCCTCTCGGTGGCCAAGGAGGCGGTTGAGCTCGATTTGCTGGTTTGCACGATCGCGATCGAGCTCGAGAAGCCTCGCGGTATCGAAGCGTTGGTCGTTGATTTCTGCTATGAGCTCGCCGGGGCTAATGCGCGCGCCGATGCTCTTTACAGCAAGCATTACCTTTCCTTCGATTGGGGCGCGAACGATGTAGAGTCGAGCATTGAGCGTCGCATCCGCCGATGTTCCAGCGAAGTGTTCACCGATAACAACGTACAATCCCACTGCCAACAGGGCCGAGCCGACGATTGCACGTACGAACCTCATAAAGACAATCCAACTACATCTATGATGGGAAGGTCGCGCAGCAGTCGTGCCAATCCGGGGCAAACATAGACCGAGCAGCCTGAGGTCGAAGGGTTTTCCCTAAGCGACCCTTCACCCCCGCTCTGGATTGCCAAGCCCGGTGCTGCTCGGATAAGAGTGTTAGCGGCTCAGGCGTCATTGATCAGACTAACAGGCTGGTAAAGAATAGTTTCGTGATCTCAGTGGCAGGGGGATCCTTCTCGTCAGAAGTGGCAACGGTGAGGAATTCGTTCTGCAGTTCCAGCAGCGCCATAGATCTTGGACCTTCCGCGCACCGATGCGCTCATGCCGCTCAAGGTGGATCAATGCGGAGCCACATTGAGGGCAGGTTTTGTGACGTGCTATTGAGACTGACTCCATGTGGCAGCTCGTATCGTTGCGAAAAAGGGTCATAGCCGAAGAAGCAGTATTGTAACGCTCGGTTCCCGAGCGGCTGCGGTGGATGGCCCCTTCTCTTCAAACCTTGTGCCAGGTGCGAGAGCTTGATCAGTAAAGGAAATTTTCCAAGGAAGCGGACCAGACCGACAGCATGTCAGAAATCGGACAGTCTACGTCATGTCCTCACGCGAGACCGCAAAGTGAGACTAGGTTTTGTGTTGGGAGCCTTGGGTGGTTCGTTTGGTGTTGAGTGATGCGGCCTCGGGGGCGTCGCTGATGATAGAGGGCCTCGTCAGAAGAGCTTCAGTACAACCGGATGCTCGTGGCAGTGTGCTTTGGATCGCGCGTATGGGCGCGTTCGGTGACGGATCCTCGAGACGATGCCCGGACTCCGGAGATATCTGACCGCCGCTGCTTCCAACCATGCCCATCTGCACACCGTCGGGGCGAAGAGAGTTGGTCGAAGATCAGGCTTGGCCGCTCGCGCGGCCTGAAGAAGTGGGGCGGTTCTCGGAGCCCCGGCGCGTTCACGTTCGAGCTGTTCAAAAAGGTGAAACACGACAGGCCCCCGCCAGTGAACGGGCCGATGTGATTTCTTAAAGCGGCCGCCTGTCCAAGTGAATGCGCCTACCCTGAGCAACAATGCAATTGCCGATTCTGTATTCAATGCAGCGTCGCAAATCTAGAGCCCGTTTTCTGATTGAGCGCTTCCCAAGCATGCTCGAGGTTTCCTTGGAGGGGTGCCATGACTTGCTCGGAAAACCGTCTTGTGGCGGAAGCTCCTCAAGAACTCAGCGCGTCGACTCCCGCATGTAGACTTCTTGCTCCATCATCAGTAATCGCTCGGCGGCCAGCTTCGCGATTAAGGAGCGCGGGAATGCGGGCGGCTGGAACGGCACCACTGAATAGGTAGCCTTGTCCTTCTGTACAACCATTGGCCGCCAGATAGATCAGCTGGCTTTCGTCTTCGATCCCCTCGGCCGTGGTCGTCAAACCGAATCCTTTAGCAAGGCCAAGTATAGCACGAACGATCACCCGGCTGTCGGTACTGTCGTCGAGATGCGACACAAAGCTGCGGTCGATCTTGATCTTGTCAAGGCGAAACGAAAGCAGCTGGCTGAGCGTAGCATAACCTGTTCCGAAATCATCGAGCGCGATGCGGACGCCGGCTTGACGAAGTTCGTCGATCACGGCCTTCGCAACGCCGGTTTTCTCCACGAACGCGCTCTCGGTAATTTCAATCTCCAGGCGGCGTGGACTGAAGCCGGTTTGCGCAAGGGCCGATAGAATGCGCTCTCCGAGCGCGGAATCACGCAATTGAACAGGCGAAATGTTGAAGGCAAGCGAAAACGTCTCCGGCCACGCATTGGCATCAAGACAGGCGCGGCGAAGAAGCTGATCTCCAAGTGCCTTGATGAGCCCCGTTTCTTCTGCAATCGGAATAAACACGTCGGGCGGGATATTCCCCAATGTCCTGTTTTCCCAACGCGCCAAGGCCTCGAACCCGATAATGCGATTACTTTCGAGTGAAACCAGCGGCTGATAGTGCGGCTCGATAATATCCGCCGCGACAGCGCTGCGAAGCTCACGTTCGATTTGAACGCGCCGCTCGACATGCACGTCCATGTCTGGTTCGAAAAAGCGAACACGCGACCTGCCGTCGCCTTGCGCGCGATAAAGCGCGCGTTCAGCGCGCCTGACCAATTCGTGGGGATTGACGCCGTCAAGCGGAGCGATGGCGATGCCAATTCCAACACCAAGCTCGGCTGCGCCAGTCTCAGTCGCGAAAGTGTCGGCGGCGGATGCCACAATGCGGCGCGCCAGATTGGCAGGATCTTCAAGGGAGCTAATGTTTGGCAAAACGATCCCGAATTCGTCGCCTCCGATCCTCGCTAGGACGCCGTCCTTGCGCAAGATGTCGGTAAGCCTTTTGGCAAATTCGCCGAGTGCCTTATCCTCCGCTGCGTGGCCGTGCGTGTCCTTGATTCGCTTGAAGCCGTCGAGGCCAAGCATCAGAATAGCGACTTGATGCGTGTCAGTGGCGAGGCCAAGGCACAGATCAAGCTCTTCATCAAACAGACGGCGGTTCGGCAGGCCGGTCAATGGATCGTGTCGCCCTAAATCGCAGACGTCTCCTTCTGCAATGGTTCGGGCTTCAGTTTCGCGCGCGAGTTCTCGATAGCGCCGGACACTGAAGATTGTTAGCGAAACGCAGAGTAAGAACGCAACGAATATGGTGAATACGACGTCGTCGAGTGCCGAATCTAAGCTCCGCCCCAGCCGAATCAAGCGAGAGCCAAGCTCACAGAGATGCGCTAAGGCTGAAGCGAGAACGAGGCTGCCGAAGAGAGCAATGAAGTCCCTCGTGGCAGAACTACGCCAATCGAAGTGCAATAGGCGCGATCGTGGAGTCGAAAATCTCATCTCAGTCAAACCCAATGCAGATTGGTCTTGAGGTTCTCGCCGGCAGCATGAATCTTGACTGGACCAGACGTTGTGCGCCGATGAACTTCAGTAACGGCTTCGCAAGCTGTGATGCGCGATAGGGGCGCGAAAGTGGCTCCCGGCAAAGTTGTGTTCAAGGGAACAGGAAGTGGCACGTCGTTAACGCGGCCGTAGCAACAAGTTACGTTCTCAATATGCTGCTTCAAGACTTTGAACACCTAGAGCGCGAACGTAAGGGCGAACGCCAGTTTACGATGCGATAGCGATCAGTGCAACTAGGTTCCTGCTAGGAGTGCCCTCTGAGCCGGATTTTCTGCCAATTGCCTGGCGAGCGGATCGGCGACCGCGGCACGCGGCCGGAGCCGCTGGCCTCGCGGGGTGAGGCGACCGGCAGCTGAGCGCTGGAGCGACGGCTGTCGAGCGCCGTAGCAAGCAACGACATGGCAACTCCCGGCGGCTAGTGGCCGCAGCCTGTTGCGGTGCGAACTCACCTGCAAACATTGCAATTGATGAACCATGACCGAATAGTTGTTCGTAGGATTGTGGCTCTGACTCGGAGAATGACAGCGAGAACCGGCGTCGGGCCAAGGCGGACCTGAGGCTAAGTGCACAATCAACGATAACCTAAGCGACAACCACACGGTTGCGACCTTCAAATTTTGCGCGATAGAGTCGCTGATCGGCGACGTTCAAGAACTGGTCGAGCGTGTCTCCATCGCGCCCGAACTCCGACACTCCAGCACTGATGGTGACGCCAACCGACGGTTCGGCTCCGACTTCGAATGCAGTGCGTTCGATCGCGGACCGAAGGCGTTCGGCTACCGCGCTAGCCGCGTCGAGTGTCGCCCCCGGAAGCAATACCATGAATTCTTCACCACCCACGCGCGCGACAGAATCGTAAGGCCGGATCGCCTCCAAACACTTTCGTACGAATACGCGCAGGACTTCATCGCCGACGCTGTGGCCGCGTGAGTCATTGATATCCTTGAAATGGTCGAGATCTAGCGATAGCAGAGACAATGGAGCACCGGTCCGCTTGGCCCGCGCGATCTCGGCGCCGATATGCTCGATGAAGTGGCGCCGATTCCCGGCACCAGTCAGTGGATCGGTGGCGGCAAGCCGCTCCAACCTTTGATTGCTCATCTGCACTTGCTGGAGCGCCTTTTGAGTGTCGGCCATCGATTGGGCCAGGCGGGCCGTCATTTCTTCCTGGCTATAGATAGTCGCGAACGATTGCGTTGTTCGGAAAGCCTGGACAACTCCGTAGCTGAGTAAGAAGAACCCGCCAGCAAAGATCGCGTGGGCCAGCCACCACATATGATTCCATGGCGCCGCCAGAATGAATGCGAGCGACGATAGCGCAAACCACGCGACCGAAACGCCGAAAACAAGCATGAGCGGCGAGTGAATCCGTCGCATGAGCATGACCAAGACGTTCAACATACTGAATAGCAATGCGCCGCCCTCCATGGACAAGCGGACCGCCGGGTGCCCTGCATATGAAGAATAGGCGAGCAGTGCGACGGCGATGTCCACCGTTAGGAATAGGCCAATCCACATCAGCCATGCGCGTGCGCCCGAACGCTTATCGAACTCGTCTGAGGGCTGATTGTAGCTGAGCAGCCCGACGAAGAGCAAAATCGACATCGCTAGACGCGAAGCCGGCCCATAGAGCAGAAACAGCCAAATATTGCGGTGTGCCATCCCGGTGAAGGCACCGTGCAGCGAATAGATCAGCGCGAACGCCAGAAAACCAAGTGTCAACCAGCGCAACAAAGGCTCGCCTGAAGACCGGTAGCAACGCCAAGTCACATATGTGACGAACAGCCCCTCGAGGGTGGCGACGGCGATGGCGAACTCGTGGAAGAGGTGATCCTCAAACTTCAGCGCGGGATCTTGCTGGAAGTGAAGATAAGCGATGAACTGAGTGGGCAGCAGGGCGAGGCCGATGATGAGAAGGCTCGTATAGGCCTCTGTGACCAGCCGCAACGTGTTGGGCGGCTCGTGCACCGTAAGATTGGTACTCATATGCTATACCGTCGTTCCAAGATGCTCCTACGCGGTCCTTTCATGAACCGTTGGGTCTTTCTTCAGAGACCTTGGAGTCCTGCTGTACAAGGAATCATGATTTGTCTTCCGCCGAAGGCCATCTAACAGCCCGGCACTGACGATCACCGCTGACGGGCGCGCAGGTAATGCGCTTCATCCTTTCGGTCCATCTGCTGCACCTACTTGAGCAGAGCGGCGACGCCGCCAGCATCATCTTGTCATCCACGAGCGGCCAAGTTCTGTCGCCACGGAATCGCCGGCGCCGTGACGGGTTATGTGTTCGATCCCACCACGTTCAGTCCACCCGCTCCGTTAAAGGTAAGGGTGTCGTGCGTGTTCAGTACGGTATCCCAGCTGCTGCCCCGAGTTGTCACGATCTGCGACCCATTCGAAAACGCGCCATCGGAAGATGAGGAAATCACAAGCCCGTTGAGGAAAGGATTCTGCGCATTACCGTACTCAATCGTTTGCTTCCCCCCCACCGGTAGCGCCGCTGCGACGATTGGTCCGGACTGGTTCGGCTCTGAGCCGACGCGCGTGATGAGTAACACCGTAAGTGTCAGCCCACTTTGATTGACGAGTTTCTTGTACGCCATTTGTGGCCTCCGTTATCTGCCAGGGTTGTCCCCGCGCCGAAATGCGGGACAGAGGTTCCGCTATATACAGAAGCGGGTTGAGCTAAGCCCCTGCCAAATCTTGTAGGCGGCTAATATTCGGCCTGCCAGATAGTTTTCAGTACCTAGAAAATGCGGTGCCGCTTCGGTGTAAGCGCGCCCGATGGCGCGATCTTGCAGGAATAGGCAACAACCCCGCTTAGTTGGCACTGGCCAAACTGCTCGCCCTGGAACGTTAGCATAGTAGTCGGCATAGGCATCACCGGCAGTATATGAACTTCCGTTTTGCCGCTCCTGTCTGGTTGATGACGGCAAAGTCAGAAACCCGCCACGACTACTCTTCCATTCCGTATTCAAGCAAGGCCTCCAATCGGTGTTTTGCGTGCTGCGAAATTCTGCTGGCATGCCTTTGATTGGGTCTCGGAAACGCGGCGCAGTTGCTGCTTAAGATCTTTGCAGTGATGGATTCCGGAGCTGTAATTTCACGACATTCTTTGCAGGGGCCGTATCGGCCCGCCGATTGCACTGACTGAAGTCCAACCGCTAATATGCCGGAGAACCTTATGTGCTCTGCTTCTCCCGTTTCCCCCCTAGGATCACCTAAGCAGGCGGCTGGCAAAGCCTATTTGATCGGAACAGGCATTGCCGCCTTGGCCGCAGCGGCCTACCTCCTCAAGGAGGGCGGGCTTTCGGGCCCAAATATCGTCCTTTTCGAACAAATGGAGCAGTTCGGCGGAAGCCTCGACGCGCATGGCGATCCGAAGGATGGATATGTCATGCGTGGCGGGCGCATGTTCGAGGAGAAGTTCAACTGCACCTACGACTTGTTGTCCTTCATTCCTTCGATTGCCGACCCGACGAAGTCGGCCAAGGACGAACTGATGGAGTTTCATCAGGATTTCTTCTGGAACGATAAGGCCCGCCTGGTTTCGGGCGGCCAGATCGTCGACGTCTCAGATCTGGGTTTCAGCGAGAGGGATCGGCTCGACCTGATCGCTCTTTGCGCGACGCCAGAATCTGTGCTCGGCGTCAGGACGATCCAAGATTGGTTCAAACCCGGGTTTTTCCGCAGCAACTTCTGGCTTATCTGGTCCACGACCTTTGCTTTTGCGCCTTGGCATAGTGTGGTCGAGTTCAAGCGCTACTGTTTACGCTTCCTGCATCTGTTCTCGACGATCGATACGATGGCGGGAATCTACCGCACGCAGTTCAACCAGTTCGATGCGGTAGTCCGCCCAATTGTCGCATGGTTGAAGGCACGGGGCGTGCGGCTCGAGATGAGAGCGGAAGTGACCGATATTGATGTGGTGGTCGAGGGCGGCCAGAAGACCGCGACCCGTTTGCACTATCGGAAGGGCGGCGAGGATCGCGCCATCGAGCTGTCCGAACGGGACGTTGTGTTCGTCACCAATGGGTCAATGACATCCGACACCAGCTACGGTTCTATGGACACGGTTCCGGTGCCGAATACGCGGCGAGCCGGAGGCTCCTGGCAACTTTGGGAGCGCCTGGCCGCCAAAAGCCCAGACTTCGGTCGCCCCGCTGCTTTCGTCTCCAACATCGATCAGTCCAAATTTGAATCATTTACGGTCACTGCAGACGACTCGAGCTTCTTCGACCGGCTTGAAGTCCTCTCCGGCAGTCGAGCCGGCAAGGGCGGGTTGATAACGATCAAAGACTCCAATTGGCTCCTGACCGTCGTCCTTAATCATCAACCGCACTATTACGAACAGCCGAAGAATGTCTGGGTCTGGTGGGGATACGGACTTTTCCCGGACAAGCGAGGTCAATTTGTGCATAAACCTATGGCGGAGTGCACGGGGCGTGAAATCCTCACCGAGTTGCTCTCGCACCTGCGATTCACAGAGAGCATTGCGCACACTCTCGACACTTCGCGCGTCATGACGTCGCTGATGCCTTACGTTACGGCCCAGTTCATGCCGCGCGCGAGGTCCGACCGACCGGAGGTCATTCCGAACGGATCGCGCAATCTCGCCTTCATCGGCCAATTCTGCGAGATCCCCGACGACGTAGTCTTTACCGTCGAATATTCCGTGCGCGCGGCGCAGATCGCTGTTTTCGGCCTACTCGGCGTCCAGCGTCCGGTCTCACCCTTTTACAAAGGCCAGCATGATCCCAGCGTCCTCTTTGATGCCTGGAAGACGCTGCACCGCCACTGATCAACCGCAGGAAGCAGGATTCTGTCATGGGACGTGTGAACAACAAAGTAATTCTCGTGACGGGCGCAGCTCGCGGGATAGGCGCGGCTCACGCGCGCCTATTGGTTGCGGAGGGGGCCAAGGTGGTCATCACTGATATTCTGCATATAGAGGGGGAAGCTCTTGCCGCTCAACTTGGCGAATCCGCCATCTATGTCCGTCAGGACGTTACCCAGTCGGGGGAGTGGACCGAGGTGATCGCAAGCGCAGAACGGCGGTTCGGCGCCCTGCACGGGCTGGTCAACAACGCGGGGATCGCCAACGTGGCCCCCCTCGAGGAGTTCCCGCTGGACCAATGGCACAAGACAATCGCCGTCAATTTGACCGGTGTATTCCTCGGAATGCAGGCGGCCTTGCCGGCCATCAGGCGCGCCGGCGGAGGTTCGATTGTCAACGTCTCGTCGGTTGAGGGGCTGCGAGGCAGTGCCGGCCTCCATGCCTACGTCGCTTCCAAGTTCGGCGTACGGGGCATAACCAAATCCGCTGCGCTGGAGGTCGCGGCCTCGGGGGTCCGCGTCAACTCGATCCATCCCGGCCTGATCGCCACCCCGATGACCGCGAGCTTCGAGTCCTCTCTTTTCCCCGTTCCGCTCGGCCGGCCAGCCGAGCCCCAGGAAGTCTCGCAGGCAGTCTTGTTCCTACTCAGCGATGAGTCCAGCTACCTCACTGGTTCCGAGATCGTCATCGATGGCGGCCTGACGATCGGCGTCCCGCGCAAATGCCCGGCACCCGAGAACATCTTCTGATGCTCAACGGATCGTCAATCTCACCCGGACGGAGTAGTCCATGAATCATGGTAGCGGAAATTACGAAGCATTTGCCCGTGCCCGCAAACCTGAAGGTGTGGACAATAAGACGGCGTGGTTCGTCGGTGCAGGCCTGGCAGCGCTTTCCGGCGCAGCCTTCCTGATCCGCGATGGCCATATGCGCGGCGATCGGATTACCATCTTGGAACGGCTGAAAATACCCGGTGGGGCGCTCGACGGCGGCCAAGACCTGGAAAGGGGCTTCGTGATCCGGGGCGGCCGCGAAATGGAGGATCATTTTGAATGTCTATGGGATTTATTCCGATCGATCCCTTCGCTCGAAATAGAAGGTGCCAGCGTCCTCGACGAATTCTACTGGTTGAACAAGGATGATCCGAACTACTCGTTGCAGCGGGCGACTGTGGACCAGGGACAGGATGCGTGCACAGGGGGCCTTTTCAGGCTGAGCGAACGGGCGCTCAATGAATTGATAGCAGTCTTTCTTGCCTCCCGCGACGAGATGGAAAACAAGCGCATCGACGAAGTGTTCGGAAGTGATTTCCTGAACAGCAATTTCTGGCTTTATTGGCGAACGATGTTCGCTTTTCAGGAATGGCATTCTGCTCTCGAGATGAAACTTTACCTGCACCGATTTGTTCACCATCTTGGCGGCTTGCCGGATTTCAGCGCGCTGAAGTTTACCAGGTACAATCAGTATGAATCCCTGGTTCTACCGCTGTGCAAATGGCTTTTGGAGCAGGGCGTTAGCTTCCGCTACGGCGTAGAAGTCACCAATGTCGATTTCGACATCAAGTCTGGATGCAAGCAGGCAACGGCCATTCACTGGCTGGAGGATGGCGTCGCGGGCGGCATCGGCCTTGGCGCCGACGATCTTGTATTTCTGACGATCGGCTCGCTCACTGAAAACTCGGACAAGGGAGACCATCACACGCCCTCTAGGCTCGACCAAGGCCCGGCGCCTGCTTGGGATCTGTGGCGACGTATTGCTGTGAAGGACACAGCTTTCGGCCGCCCAGACGTCTTTGCCGGCGATATCCCTGCAACCAAATGGGAGTCGGCGACCATTACGACTCTAGATTCGCGTATCCCCACCTATATCCGCAAGATCGCTAAACGTGACCCGTTTAGCGGCAAGGTCGTCACGGGGGGGATAGTCACGGCGAAGGATTCGAGCTGGCTGCTCAGTTGGACCGTAAACCGGCAGCCGCATTTCAAGCACCAGCCGAGCAATCAGATCGTCGTCTGGCTCTATTCGCTTTTCGTTGATAGGCCCGGCGATTACGTGAACAAGCCAATGCAACATTGCACGGGCGAGGAAATCACGCAGGAATGGCTTTATCATATCGGCGTGCCGGCCGAGGACATAGCGGGACTCGCCGTAACGGCCGCAAAGACAGTGCCGGTCATGATGCCTTACGTCACTTCTCTCTTCATGCCGCGACAGGCGGGTGATCGTCCGAATGTTGTGCCGAACGGCGCCGTCAACTTTGCCTTCATCGGCCAGTTCGCTGAGGCGACGGAGCGCGATTGCGTCTTCACGACGGAATACTCCGTTCGCACGGCGATGGAGGCCGCATACACGCTCCTCAACGTCGAACGTTGTGTGCCGGAAGTGTTCAATTCGACCTATGATATCCGCAAGCTGCTCGCAGGAGTCCGCAGGCTGCGCGATGGCAAGGAAGTCCAAATCCCGGAACCGGCGTTCTTGCGCGAGCTGATGCTGAAGAATGTCGGCGCGATAGAGTCCGACAAAACTACTATGAATATCATCTGATTGCCGGGCAATCATCGTGCGGTACCCGTCGCCCCTCACTGATGTCGCCCAAACGCTCCTTACCCCTGCCGCACTTGCCACACGCAAGGCATGGCTTCGACGATGCATTCGACCGGCAGGTTATCCGGTAGGGCGCATCGCGGGGGCTGTGGATTTTGCGTACGCTTCTGTTGGGCGACTTCTGGCGCGGCGAACTCGGCTTTTGTTTCCTGCTTCGCCTGAGTCTCTTCAGGATCCTCGATGGCGAGTTCGAACTGCTCGACCAGCAGCTGTTCTCGCCGTGCCTTGGCCAGCATCAGGTTCAGCCGCTCGATTTCCAGCCGGCCGACCGTCGCTTCGCTCTTCGCCAGCTGTTCGCGCGGCGCAATGATCATCGCATGCGCAGCGGCAAGGTCGGCGGGCAGCGGATCTGTGGGCATCGTCCCGAGGACGAATCAACCATGTTCGCCGCAAAAAATCCCGCCGGATTGCGGCGGTGAGTCAAAGAGCCACAGCTTAACCGGAAGCCTGTGGACGCCAGGTTGCCTGCGGCATCCGCCAGTCAATTCCAGACAGGAGTGCCGTAAGCCCAGCACCACCGGTCGACGGAGTGACATGGCGTGACTACGCGAGAAGGACTCGACGAGCGAATCGAAGTGCTTTGGGACGCGGTCCAGTCAGGCCGCTATCGGGCACTCCCGTTTCGCCGAGTGTACATCCCCAAGATAAATGGCAAACTGAGACCGCTCGGAATCGCGGTGTTGGAAGATAAGATCGTCCAGCACGCGGTGACGACGGTCTTGAATGCGATTTACGAGGTGGACTTTCTCGGCTTTTCCTATGGATTGCTGGAGGGGCGGAACGATACGATCGATCACGAGTGGCTGACGCAGTTCCTCGAGCACAGGGACGCAGACCCACCGCCGGCTCTACTGATACGCATGGTTAACCGCTGGCGTTGTCGAAGGTGGATTGAAGTCCGTAGCGCGAGTAGGTACTCCGCAAGGAGCAGTGATCTCACCGTAAGCGGCAAAGAGACCTTTCAATTACCCACATTTGACGTCGGATTTGAGCGAGGCGCCGCGGGCGAAATCTTGAATCGGTAGAATCTGTTGTGATTCCTTGCTGAGCGCCTGATTCGGAAGCGCGGGGTGCTCGATGGACTTGGTGAAGGAATGCGCGGGGGCGCGTGCTCAGCGATTGACGACTGGTATCGAGACGTGGGTTGATGGGGAAGTTGCGGGATGCGAGTTTAAGGATGAGCGGCTTGGCCGCCGGTTCTGCAAATTGCTCGCACAAATCGGGAGCGACATGGGTCAAAGCATCCCGCTGGTTTGTCAGGATTGGGCCAACACGAAGGCCGCCTATCGCTTCCTCTCCAACGAACGGGTCAACGAGGCGGATATTCTTTGCGGTCATTTCGAGGCGACGCGCGGGCGCGTAGCGGCGACGGAGGGACCGATTCTCGTCCTCCATGACACGACGGAGTTCAGCTTCAAGCGCGAGAAGCCGGATCTGATCGGCTTTACGGGCAAGACGGCGGGACGCACACAGTGCGGCATCCTGATGCATTCGAGTCTGGCCGTGACGACCGAGGGGCTTCCGCTCGGACTGTCGGCAATCAAGTTCTGGACCCGCAAGAAGTTCAAGGGGACGACGGCGCTGAAGCGAAAGATCAATCCGACACGAGTGCCGATCGAGCAGAAGGAGAGCATCCGCTGGCTCGAGAATTTACGGCAATCGACCGACCTTCTCGCTTCCTCCGAACGATGTGTTCATATTGGTGATCGCGAGAGCGACATCTATGAGCTGTTTTGTCTGACCGAGGAGGTTGGAACGCATTTTTTGGTGCGAACCTGTGTTGATCGGCTTGCCGGGGATGGCAATCATACAATTGCCGACGAAATGGACGAGGTTACGATCAAGGGTCTGCATCGGATCAAGGTCAAGGACGACAAAGGCGATCCCGACGACGCCGTTCTTGAGATCAGGTACCGCAACATACGCGTCCTGCCGCCGATCGGCAAACAGACGAAATATCCCGCACTCGCTCTGACCGTGATCCATGCTCAAGAGCGAGGAAGGCCGAAGCGGCGAAAGAAAATCGAGTGGAAGCTCCTCACCGATCTCCCGGTCCGATCGCGCAAGGACGCCATAGAGAAGATCGAATGGTACGCGTTGAGGTGGAAGATCGAGGTCTTCCATAAAATCCTCAAATCGGGCTGCAAAGCAGAGGACTCAAAATTGCGAACTGCTGAGCGTCTGGTCAATCTGGTCGCGGTCTTCTGCATTGTGAGTTGGCGCGTCTTCTGGATGACGATGCTCAATCGCTCCTCGCCGAATGCCGTACCGCAAACGGCGCTGACGGATCCCGAAA
>NZ_JAGKJL010000104.1:0-17765 GCF_020329495.1 Bradyrhizobium australafricanum
CTTGATGCTCCATCGACTGAAGCGCCGAAACACGCTGTTCCAGTCTCCAAACACCTCCGGAAGATCACGCCAGGGAGAGCCAGTGCGCACGATCCAAAGTACGCCCTCCACAAACATCCGGTTGTCCCGTCCGGTCGAACCCTTCTGGTCAGGCCGGCCGATGATCAACGGCGCCATCCGCTCCCATGTCGCGTCGCTTAATACCAAGCGGTCCATCACACCCAAGGCGGCCTCCCCAAAAGCAGCCTTGAATCTGATTTGCGCCTAAAAGGGAATCCTTAGAGTCCACACCACCTAGGCCGGGACGACGATGTGGCGATGTCCTGCCTTACTTCTTCCGCAGCGCCTGCTTGCGCCAGTCGGCGACAAACGACACGAACGCGGCGAGCGCGGGCGGCGGCTGACGGCGGCTCGGATAATAAAGAAACGGTCCGTCGAACGGCGGGCACCAGTCGTCGAGCACGCTGACCAGCGCACCGGATTTGACGCCGTAGCGGACATAGCCCTCGAACGTCGCCCAGTAGCCGACGCCGTCATGGACCGCGCGCAGCGCAAGGCCGAGATGGGTCGCGGTCAGCCTGGCCGGCGGCGAAATCTTCACCACGCGGCCGTTCTTCTCGAACTCCCAATCGAACATCACGCCGTTACTGAAGCGGCTGCGGATACAGGGGTGCGCCAGCAGATCCTTCGGATGCATCGGCCGGCCGCGCTTTGCGACATACGCACTGGACGCCACGATCGCGTAACGTTGCGGCGCGCCCAATGGGACCGCGACCATGTCCTGTGCCAGGTGCTCGCCGTAACGCACGCCGGCGTCAAAGCCCTGCGCGACGATGTCGACGAACGCACTCTCCGCGACGACGTCGAGCTCGACCCGCGGATATCTGGCGAGGAACGGCGCGATCATCGGCGCCAGCACCAGATCGACCGCGGGCGGCGGCGCGTTGATGCGCAACCGCCCCGACGGCTCGGCGCGCAGGCCGCGCACCTCGGTGATCGCATCGGCAACATTGACCATGGCCGGCGCGACGCGGGCCAGCAGCAGTTCGCCGGCCTCGGTCAGCGCGACGCTGCGGGTGGTGCGGTTCATCAGGCGGACGCCGAGCCGCTCTTCCATGTCGCGCAGGCGCTGGCTGAGGCTGGAGACCGAGACGCGCTGCTCGAGCGCCGCACGCCGGAAATTGCGCGTGCGCGCCACCGCCACGAAGGCGTCGAGGTCGCGAAGGTCGAAATCCTGCATTGTTCGATATAGTGAACAAGCCATTCGCGATTGTCCAGCTTATCGGCGAAAGCTGGCCGGCCCATATCACCTCGGCATTTGGCGGCGAATTCTCCGCCGCAAACGTTCGAGGAACATCCACATGGACACACGCAAACTCGGCTCAACCGGGCCCACCGTCTCGGCCCTCGGCCTCGGCTGCATGGGCATGTCCGAGGTCTATGGCCCGGCCGATCGCGGCGAGAGCATCGCCACGGTGCATGCGGCGCTCGATGCCGGCATCACGCTGCTGGATACCGGCGACTTCTACGCCATGGGCCACAACGAGATGCTGGTGCAGGAAGCCCTGAAGGACGTCGCGCGCGACCGGTTGCAGATCAGCGTCAAGTTCGGCGCGCTCCGCGGCCCCGCGGGTGAATTCGCCGGAATGGACACCCGGCCGGCCGCGACGAAGAATTTCCTCGCCTATTCGCTGCAACGTCTCGGCACCGACTACATCGACATCTATCGCCCGGCACGTCTCGATCCCAACGTTCCGATCGAGGAGACGATCGGCGGCCTCGCCGATCTGGTGAAGTCGGGCTACATCAGACATATCGGCCTGTCCGAGGTCGGCTCCGACACCATCCGCCGTGCTCATGCCGTGCATCCGATCGTCGATCTCCAGATCGAATACTCGCTGATCGAGCGTGGCATCGAGCGCGACATCCTGGCGACCTGCCGCGAGCTTGGCATCGGCATCACAGCCTACGGCGTGCTGTCGCGCGGGCTGATCAGCGGCCACTGGTCGAAGGAGTCCGGCAAGATCGGCAGGGACTACCGGCTGATGACGCCGCGCTTCCAGGGCGCGAACCTCGATGCCAATCTCGCGCTGGTGGAGCAGTTTCGCGCCATTGCCGCCGAGATCGGAGCAACGCCGGCGCAGGTCGCAATCGCCTGGGTCGCGGCGCAGGGCAAGGAGATCGTGCCGCTGGTCGGCGCCCGTACCCGCAACCGTCTCACCGAAGCGCTCGGCGCGACCAGGCTGACGCTGACGCAGGCTCATCTCGCTGCGCTGGCGAAAGCCTTCCCGCCGGATATCGCTGCCGGCACGCGCTATGCGGCCGAGCAGATGGCGCATCTCGACAGCGAGAAGCCGGCCAGCAGATAACGGCGGCAATCAGGTGCGATGGGCGCTGAGGTCAGTGACGACAGGCCCATCGCCATTGAGCGGGTTCTGCGGATCGCGCGCGTAGCGCAGGGTTTCGAACCGCATCGCGCGCGCATCCACCATCAGAAGGCGACCGACCAGGCCCTCGCCGAAGCCGACGATCTCGCGGATCGCCTCCAGCGCCATCATCGACCCCAGGACGCCGGCGAGCGCACCCATCACGCCGGCCTCGGCGCAAGCCGGCACCGTGCCCGGCGGCGGCGCCTCCGGAAACAGGCAGCGATAGGTCGGGTTGAACACGCCGTCCGCATTCTTCTCATGCGCGCGGATCGTGGTCAACGAACCGTCGAACTGGCCCAGTGCTGCCGTGATCAGCGGCCGCTTCGCGAGGAAGCAGGCATCGGCGACGAGATAGCGGGTCTCGAAATTGTCGGAGCCGTCGAGCACGAGGTCGTAGTTCGCGATCAGCGCCATCGCATTGTCGGCGGTGAGCCGCATCGGATGCGCCTCGAACGTCACATGCGGATTGAGTGCATGGATCTGCGCCGCCGCGCTGTCGACCTTGCGCTTGCCGATGTCGGACGTCGCATGGATGATCTGGCGCTGCAAATTGGAGAGCGAGACGATGTCGTCATCGATCACGCCGAGCCGGCCGACGCCGGCGGCGGCCAGATACATCAGCACCGGCGCGCCGAGGCCGCCGGCGCCGATCACCAGCACCGACGCCTTTTTCAGCGCATTCTGGCCGGGGCCGCCCACCTCGCGCAGCACGATATGGCGGGCATAGCGTTCAAGTTCGTCGGCACTCAGCATCGTCTCATCTATCCTACCCGTGACCCTCATGGTGAGGAACGCGGCACGCGGGTCTCGAACCATGAGGCCCGGTCCGTGGCCTCATCCTTCGAGACGCGGCTGGCGCCGCTCCTCAGGATGAGGGTTGACGCGTTCCCTGAACCGGAGCGCGGTTGTTGCCGACCAAGCAGATGTGCTTAATTGCCTGGACGTCAATGGTGTCAGTCATTCCCCCCGGATTTGTCATGAGATCGGTGCTTTCGGCAACATTGATGGCCGCTTCCATGGGCATGGCACAGGCCCAGATGACGCCGCCCTCGACGGCGGGGGCGAAGCCGAAAACCGTGGCGACGGTGCCGATACGCCCCGCGCTGCAGAAGCCGGAGGATACCGCTGGCGCGATGGCGCAGGCCGAACGGCTGGCGCTGCAATCCGACCTCGCCTGGGTCGGCGAATATAACGGCGCCATTACCGGCGACGTCAGCGAGCGCATGGTCAATGCGATCAAGGAATTCCAGAAAAAGCGCGGCGGCAAGCCGACCGGCGTGCTGAACCCGCAGGAGCGCGGCGTGCTCACCGATACCGCGCGGCGGAAGCAGGAAGGTGTCGGCTGGCGGATCGTCACCGAGCCGGCCACCGGGGCGCGGCTCGGCATTCCCACAAAGCTGGTACCGCAGCTCACCAGCGACGCTTCCGGCGCCAAATGGACCTCGCCGACCGGCACCGTCCAGGTGCTGCTGACCCGGCGTAAGGAAGCAAGTCCGACCACCGCAAAGCTTGCCGAGCAGGAAAAGAAGGAACCGGCCGCGCGCACCATCGACTACACCGTGGTGAAGCCGGATTTCTTCGTGCTGTCGGGCATGCAGGGGCTGAAGAAGTTCTATCTACGCGGCACCTTGAAGGGCGACGAGGTCCGCATCCTCACCATCCTCTATGACCAGGCGATGCAGACCACGGTCGAGCCGGTGGTGATCGCGATGTCGAGCGCCTTCAACGCATTTCCGTCCGCCGTGCAGGCCGGACCGCCGCCGCGCAAGACCGTCGAATATGCCACTGGCGTCGTGGTCAGCGACGACGGTGCCATCGTGACCGATCGCGTGGTGACCGACGACTGCATCGCGCTGACGATCCCGGGCTACGGCAATGCCGATCGGGTCGCCGAAGACAAGGATCATAACCTCGCGCTGCTGCGCGTCTATGGCGCGCGCGGGCTGAAGCCGCTCAATATCGCAGGCCAGGCGACGCAGACCGCGCTCGACATCACCGGGATTGCCGATCCGCAGAGCCAGGGCGGCGGCGCGGCCGCGAGCAGCGTGAAGGCTTCGGTCGCACAGATCGACGGCGGCGATCAGGCGCTGTCACCGGCGCCTGCGCTCGGGTTCTCCGGCGCGGCGGCGCTCGACGGCGGCGGCAGGTTTGCCGGGATCGCGGTGCTGAAACCCGTCATCGTTGCAGGCCCCGCAAACGCGGCGCCGCCGGCGCAGGCCGCGCTGGTGCCGGCCGACACGGTGCGCAGCTTCCTGAAGGCGCACGGCGTCACGGCGTCGGGCGACTCGGCGGACGCCAAGGCCGCCGTGGTCCGCGTGATCTGCGTCAGGAAGTAGAACTCCGTAGCCCGGATGCAGCGAAGCGCAATCCGGGGCGGCTCTCGCCGCCGGCGCGACCGGTCCCGGATTACGCTTCGCTGCATCCGGGCTACGAGCTTTCGCGGGTATAACAGCCACGGCTCTTCCCATACGTCGTCCTGGCGAAAGCCAGGACCCATAACCACCGCATTCAGCGATGAAACCGGATCGCGGCCCCGGCGTCGCCCAACAATGAGAGATTTGGGGTAATGGGTCCTGGCTTTCGCCAGGACGACGTTGAGGATGGTTCTCGGTTCAACCTGTCAAACAGCGTAGTCGGCGTCACCTCAACGCAAACCGCACCCCGGCGCGGGCGAGACCGCCGGCAATGCCGACCGGGGTGCCGTCGGCGCGCCAGCAGGCTGCCGTGCCGTCGGCGTGAAACTGGATCGCGTTCATGCCGCCGGCCACCGTCGGCACGACCTGCACCTTGTGGCCCTTGGCTGATAGCGCGGCGCGGACGGCCTCCGGCACCGCCTGCTCGACCTCCAGCGCATTGCCCTCGGTCCAGACCCGCGGCGCTTCGACCGCCTCCTGCAGGCTCATGCCGTGGTCGATCAGATTGATCAACGCCTGCATCGCACTCGGGAAGATGCGCTTGCCGCCGGGCAGGCCGAGCGCGTAGGCGAGCTTGCCGTCGCGCAGCGCCATCATCGGCGACATCGAGGTGGTGACGCGCTTGCCGGCGGCCAGCGACAGCGCGTGTCCCGGCCGCGGATCGAACAGGTTCATGTAGTTGTTCGGCACGGTGCCGAGGCCCGGGATCAGGATCTTGGCGCCGAACAGATTGTTGATGGTCTGGGTGGTCGCGACCACATTGCCCATCGCATCCGCCGCGGTCATGTGCGTGGTGTGCGCGCTTTCGAGCTGGGTGACGCCGGCGCTCCAGGCTCGTGCAGCGGCAGGATCGATCGCGCGGCGGCGCTCCTCGGCATAGGCCTTCGAGGTCAACCGCTCCACCGGCACGTTGATATAGGCGGGATCGCCGCTCGCGGCCGCACGGTCGGCGAAGGCGATCTTCAGCACCTCGGCGAGATAGTGGATCGTCTCGGTCGTGCCGAAGCCGAGCCGCGCGATGTCATAGCCTTCGAGGATATTGAGCATCTGCGTGATGTGCACGCCTGACGCCGCCGGCGGCGGGGGCCCGAGGATTTCCCAGCCGCGGTAGTCGCAGCGGATCGGTTGCCGCTCGACCGTCTTGTAGGTCGCGAGATCCTCCTGCGCGACAAAACCGCCGTTCTTTTTCATGTAGTCGACCAGGATGTCGCCGAGCGGCCCCTGGTAGAGCGCGTTGTCGCCATGCTCGGCGATGTATTGCAGCGTCTCGGCATATTCCGCCTGCACGACGCGCTCGCCGGGCTTCAGCGGCGTGCCATCAGGCAGATAGATCGCCGAGATCGGTTTGTCCTTCA
Source organism: Bradyrhizobium australafricanum (assembly GCF_020329495.1). Taxonomy (NCBI): domain Bacteria; kingdom Pseudomonadati; phylum Pseudomonadota; class Alphaproteobacteria; order Hyphomicrobiales; family Nitrobacteraceae; genus Bradyrhizobium; species Bradyrhizobium australafricanum. The sequence continues at coordinate 6,199 of NZ_JAGKJL010000104.1, forward strand.
GCATCTCCTCGGCGCCGTCGGTGATGCATTCATGCAAATAAGGCGTCGCCGCATAGCCGCGCGCGGCGTGCTTGATCGCGGGCTGCATCACATCGGCAAGGCTCATGGTGCCGAAGCGGCGCAGCGTTTCGCACCAGGCTTTCAGCGAGCCCGGCACCGCGACCGCTTTCGGCCCGTTCAAATTCTCGTTGCCGACGGTGTCGAACACGTCGTGCGCCGATCCTGGCTTCGAAGTGTAGGTATCCGGCCGCACCGCGTTCGGCACCGTGCTCTGGCCGTCGATGAAGCGATGGCTGCCGTCGGCGAGGCGAATATGCGCCATGCCGCCGCCGATGATGCCGACCATCATCGGCTCGACCACGGTCAGCGTGAACAAGGTGGCGATCGCCGCATCGATCGCATTGCCGCCGGCAGCCAACATCTCGGCGCCCGCGCTCGATGCCAGCGGATGATTGCTCACCACCATGCCGCGGCTGCTGGTGGCCGGCTGCTTCTCGCATTGAAAACTTGTCGCGGCGCGGTCGCGCCAGGCGTCATTCATCGACATGCCGTTCATCGCCATTGTGTTCTCGTTCTTGATGGAGCGATGGACCATGTTCTCCGGCCGCGCGTGCACGGTCAAGGCGCCGCGATTTTCCTCGCGGCGGTATTCGCAAATAAGGTCACGGCTTGGCGCGATCGCGCAGCCAGGTCTCGCGCGCGACCTTCCATTTCTCCGCTCTGGATTCGCCATTGTGGTGCGGAAGCTCGACGAAGCCGACGAATTCGGCCCCGGTCTTCTGCTTGACCCGGCGCGAGCCGACGTTGGACGGCGCGTTGCAGACATGGAAGTGATCGAGGCCGAGCGTCAGGAAGGCGAAATCGTTCACCGCCGCGATCGCCTCCGTCATGAGGCCCTGATTCCAGTACGGCTCAGCGAGCCAGAATCCGCGATTGCCCTTGCGGCCGTCGGCGCGCGGCCGGAAATTGATGTTGCCGATCGCCTCGCCATCGCCGGCACGCAACACCAGCACCCATTGATAGCTTTCCTCGCCGGCCGCGATCTTGGAGAACTCCCGCCTGATGAAGCTTTCCGCGCCATCATCGGGATAAGGCCACGGCACCACCGTGGCGAGAGTCCTGATCACGTTCCAATTGTTGAAGTGCCGCTGGATCGCCGGAGCATCCGACAGCGCAAGCGGCCGCAGGATCAGGCGCGACGTCTCGATGCGCGGGGTCTCGAACATTGCTACTTCTGGCACTTCGGGCACCAGAACGTCGAACGGCCGTTCTGGGTGAAGCGCCTGACAATACCTTCGCAGCCCGACGTACGGCACGCCTCGCCCTCGCGGTCGTAGACCTGGAACGAATGCTGGAAATAGCCGAGATCGCCATTGGTCAATCGATGGTCGCTGATCGAGGAGCCGCCGGCCTTGATCGCCTGGTTGAGCACCGAATGGATCGCGTCGACCAGCCGCCTGGCGTGGTCGGTCGGCTCGCCCCCGGCAACGCCCTTGCGTTGTCCGGACTTGGTCGCGAGCGTCGCGGCCAATCGCCGCGGCGACAGATGCGAACGAAACAGCGCCTCGCAGACATAGATGTTGCCAAGTCCCGCCACCACGCGCTGATCGAGCAGCGCGGCCTTCAGGCTGGTCTTCTTGTTGTGGCAGGAGCGCGCCAGCATCGCCGCGTCGAACTCGTTGCCGAGCGGCTCGGGACCGAGCCCTTTCAGCAGCGGCTCATCCTCGATCGCGTTGCGCGCGATGATCTTCATGTAGCCGAAGCGCCTGGGATCGTTGAAGACGACGGCCGCGCCCGACGACATGTGGAACACCACGTGATCATGCGCGCGATCCTCGCTGCGCGGATGGTGGAATTGCCCCGGCGTCGCCGCGCCCTCGCCCTTCAGCACGCGGAACGAGCCCGACATGCCCAGATGCATCAGCAGCACGTCGCCGGAGTTCAGGTCCGCCATCAGATATTTGGCACGGCGGCCGAGCCCGGTGATGGTCCGGCCCTCCAGCCGGGCGATAAAGTCTTTTTGAAACGGAAACCGCAAATCCTTGCGGCGGGCCTCGGCCTTGAGGATCCTGGACCCCTCCATGGCCGGTTGCAGGCCGCGGCGGACGGTCTCGACTTCGGGTAATTCCGGCATGGCAGGCATTCACCTTTTGGAAGTGACGTGATAGCGCCATTGCGGCCGCCGCGCTATGGTTTGGCTGGAGCGTTTTTCGAGCGAAGCGGCTACCGGTTCGCGTGAAGAAAACGCGACCAAAAAGGGTAAGAGTTCTGAGTGATGGATCGGCCGGATCAAACCACCCATTTCGGCTTCAGGGATGTGCCCTTGGGCGAGAAGCAGACGCTGGTGAACGACGTGTTTCACAGCGTGGCGTCCCGCTACGACCTGATGAACGATCTGATGTCGGCGGGCCTGCACCGGGCCTGGAAGGACGTCATGATCACGACGCTCGATCCGCCGAAGGGCGACCGGCCGTTCGCGCTGCTCGACGTCGCCGGCGGCACCGGCGACATCGCGTTCCGGGCCGCCAAGACCGCGGGCGCGGGCTTTCATGCCACGGTCTGCGACATCAATGCCGATATGCTCGCCGTCGGCCGCGAGCGTGCCGCCAAGCAGCACCTCGATGACCGCGTGTCGTTCGTCGAGGGCAACGCCGAAACGCTGGGTTTTGCCGACCGCGCGTTCGACGCCTACACCATCGCATTCGGCATCCGCAACGTGCCGCAGATCGACCTTGCGCTGCGCGAGGCCTATCGCGTGCTCAAGCCCGGCAGCCGCTTCCTGTGCCTGGAATTCTCCACCGTCGACGTGCCCGGCCTCGACAAGATCTACGATCTGTTTTCCTTCAAGGTGATCCCGCCGCTCGGCCGCGCCGTCACCGGTGACGCCGAGTCCTATCAATATCTCGTCGAGTCGATCCGCAAATTCCCGCGGCCGAACGCGTTCGCCGAGATGATCGGCGCCGCCGGCTTTGCCCGTGTGAAGTGGCAGAGCCTCTCCGGCGGCATCGTGGCGCTGCATTCGGGCTGGCGTTTGTGATCTCTGCACTAACCCACATCACGCGCCTCGCCCGCGCCGGTTTCGTGTTTGCGCGCGAGGGCGTGTTCGGCGTCGTCGATCCCGCGCTGGTGCCGCCGCCCGGGCAGCTCGCGCTGAAGCTGGCGCGGCTGATCGAGCGCCGCTCCGCCAAGTCAGGTCCGCGGTTGTCGCGCGCACTGACGCGGCTCGGACCCGCCTATCTCAAGCTCGGGCAATTCCTCGCCACCCGCCCCGACGTGGTCGGCGTTGCAATGGCGCGCGATCTCGAAGCCCTGCAGGACCGGCTGCCGCCGTTCGCGCAGGAGGCGGCCGAAACCGTCATCACACAGTCGCTGGAACGGCCGCTGCCGCAGGCCTTTGTGCATCTGGGCCCTGCCGTTGCCGCAGCCTCGATCGCGCAGGTGCATCGCGGCGAAATCGAGCGCGACGGCGTGCGGCATCAGGTTGCGGTCAAGGTGCTCAGGCCCAATGTCGCCGCGCGCTTCCGCCGCGACCTCAGCGACTTCTTCTTTGTCGCGCACAAGGCCGAGGCGCATTCCGCCGAGGCGCGGCGCTTGAGGTTGATCGAGGTCATCAACACGATGTCGCGCTCGGTCGCGATGGAGATGGACCTGCGGCTCGAGGCGGCCGCGCTGTCCGAGATGGCCGAGAACACCCGCGACGATCCCGACTTCCGCGTCCCCGCGGTGGATTGGGATCGCACCGCGCACAGCGTGCTGACGATGGAGTGGATCGACGGCATCGCGCTGAACGATCACGTCCGGCTGGCGCAGGCCAAGGTCGATTTGCCCGATCTCGGCCGCAAGGTGATCCAGAGCTTCCTGCGCCACGCGCTGCGCGACGGCTTCTTCCATGCCGACATGCACCCCGGCAATTTGTTCCTCGACGAGGCCGGCCGGCTCGTTGCCGTGGATTTCGGCATCATGGGACGGCTTGGGCTGAAGGAGCGGCGCTTCCTGGCCGAGATCCTGCTCGGCTTCATCACCCGCGATTATCGCCGCGTCGCCGAAGTGCATTTCGAGGCCGGCTACGTGCCCGGCCACCATTCGGTGGAGAATTTCGCGCAGGCGATCCGCGCGATCGGCGAGCCGATCCACAACCGCACCGCCGAGGAAATCTCGATGGCGAAGCTGCTCACGCTTCTGCTCGAGGTCACCGGCCTGTTCGACATGCAGACGCGCCCCGAACTGATCCTGCTGCAGAAGACCATGGTGGTGGTCGAGGGCGTGGCGCGCGGCTTCGACCCGAAGCTCGACATCTGGAAGATCGCCGACCCCGTGGTGCGCGAATGGATCACGCAGAATCTCGGGCCGGCCGGCCGCATCCAGGGCGCGCTCTCGGGTGCGGGCGAACTCGGTCGCATCCTCGCCAACCTGCCGTCGATTGCCAACCGCGCCGTCACGGTGCTCGAGCAGCTCGAAACCATGACGCTGGAGGGCCACATGCTGTCGTCGGACTCGATCGACGAAATGGCCCGCGCCGAGGCCCGCAAGGCGCGGGTGCAGACCGTCGGCCTCTGGGTCATTGCGATCGCCTCCATCGCGATCTTTTTCGCGATCCGGGCACACTGATTGCAATGCATGCACCATGTGATAGCATCGCTATCATATTTATTTGAGCATGATCGCTCCCGGAAAACCGCTTCACACTTTTCCGGATCATGCTTTGAGGGCAGCACGCCATGGCCAGCCTGACCATCCGCAAACTCGACGACACGCTGAAGGCCTATCTGCGGCTGCGCTCCGCCAAAAACGGCCGCTCGGTCGAGGAGGAGGTGCGGGTGATCCTTCGGGAGCTCGCAGACGGCGGTACGGAGCCTGCCGAGGCGCCCGGCCCAGGTTCCGCGACAGTGGCAGCCCCTGCTCCAAGGGCCGCCAGCGTGGCCGGCGAGCCGCGCGTCACCCTGATCATCGGCGGGGGGATTGCGGCCTATAAGGCGCTGGATCTGATCCGGCGCCTCAAGGAACGGCACATCCAGGTCCGCTGCGTACTGACCAAGGCGGCCCAGCAGTTCGTCACCCCGCTCGCCGCCAGCGCGCTGTCGCATGAGCGCGTCTACACCGACCTGTTCGACGCCGAGAGCGAATTCGACGCCGGCCATATCCGCCTGGCGCGGGACTGCGACCTGATCGTGGTGGCGCCGGCGACCGCCGACCTGATGGCCAAGATGGCGCAGGGCCATGCCGACGACCTCGCCACCGCCACCTTGCTGGCGGCCAACCGGCCGATCCTGCTGGCGCCGGCGATGAACCCGCTGATGTGGAACAATCCGGCCACCCGCCGCAATGTGCTGCAGCTGCGCCGCGACGGCGTCCATACCGTCGGCCCCAATGCCGGGGAGATGGCGGAAGCCGGCGAAGCCGGCGTCGGCCGGATGGCCGAGCCGACCGAGATCGCAGCCGCCGCCGACCGCATGCTGCGGCCGCCGCAGCCGCGTCCGCTGGCCGGCAAGCGGGTGCTGATCACCGCGGGCCCGACCCATGAGGCGATCGATCCGGTCCGCTACATCGCCAACCGCTCGTCCGGTAAGCAGGGCTTTGCCATTGCCGCCGCCGCGCGCGCCGCCGGCGCCGAGGTCGTGCTGGTGACCGGCCCGGTCGAGCTTGGCGACCCCCAGGGCATCTCGGTCATGCGCGTCGAGTCCGCCCGCGACATGCTGCACCGGGTCGAGGCCGCGTTGCCGGTCGACGTCGCGATCTTCGCCGCCGCGGTCGCCGACTGGCGGGTCGCCACCGAGGGCAGCCAGAAGCTGAAGAAGACCGCGGCCGGCATGCCGCCGCTGCGGCTGGTCGAGAACCCCGACATCCTCGCGACAATTTCCAGGCTGAAGGAGCAGCGGCCGCCGCTGGTGATCGGCTTCGCCGCCGAGACCGAGCATCTGATCGAGAACGCCAAGGCGAAGTTCGCGCGCAAGGGCTGCGACTGGATCGTCGCCAACGACGTCTCGCCGGCGACCGGCGTGATGGGCGGCGACCGCAACACCGTTCACCTGCTCTCGCGCGAGGGCAAGGACGTCACCGTCGACTCCTGGCCGGTCATGACCAAGGAGGAAGTCGCGACCGCGCTGGTGTCGCGCATCGCAAGAGCGTTTTCGAGCGAAGTGGTCACCGGTTCGCGTCAAGAAAACGCGACCAAACAAAAGGATTAGAGCATGATCCGATTCAATCGGATCATGCTCTAGAGCCGTAGGAACCGCATCGTGAGCGCCACCATCAAGGTCGAAGTCCACCAATTGCCGCATGGCGCGGATCTCCTGCTGCCGATCTATCAGACCGCCGACGCGGCCGGGCTCGACCTGCTCGCGGCGGTGCCGCAGTCGGCGCCGCTGCTGCTGCTGCCGGGCCGCTACGAGATGGTTCCGACCGGACTGACGATCGCGCTGCCGCCGGGCTACGAGGCGCAGGTGCGGCCGCGCTCCGGCCTTGCCGCCAAATACGGCGTCACGGTGCTGAACTCGCCCGGCACAATCGACGCCGACTATCGCGGCGAGATCAACGTGCTGCTGATCAATCACGGCCACGAGGTGTTCTCGATCCGGCGCGGCGAGCGCATCGCGCAGATGGTGATCGCACCGGTCACCAGGGCCGAGCTGGTTCCGGTCGACGTGCTGTCGGCGACCGGGCGCGGCAGCGGCGGCTTCGGCTCGACCGGACGCTAGTGCGCGACGACTTCACTCGAGCGGCGGCGCCACTTCACCTCGCCCCGCGTGCGGGGAGAGGTCGGAACGCATCGTCAGATGCGTTCCGGGTGAGGGGGAGTCTCCGCGAACGCAGCTATCACCGGATATGCGGAGACGGCCCCTCACCCCAACCCTCTCCCCGTAAGAACGGGGAGAGGGAGCCAAGCGCCTTCGCATCGGAGAAGTGTGCGGACGAGCTCGGGAAGATCACGCTTCGTGCGCGCTCCCCGCACGATTACGGAGTCAATTCGCGTAAAATCCGCGCCACCCGGCGGCATTTTTTCACAGGGGATTCTGCGTTCACGGTCTGGACTCTTACTCGCCGAGTCCCGTTGGGACTATTCTGTTTTGATTCGAGCACGACGGGGGGTCTTCGTCGGGCTGACTGGTCCTGCTTGGGCATGATCGGCGGACAAACGTCGTACGTTTGCCGTGAGGGAACACCGGTCTCCTCTTTTCCGGATCATGCCTGGGGTTTGTGCGTTCTGGGGCAACATATGTCGGGCGTAGTCGCGGCAATGCGTCGAACCCTGCTGTCATGCACCTCACTGGCGCGCGACGGCATGATTGGGCTCGCCATCACCGCATTGCTGCCGGCCCGCACCGCGTTTGCCGCCGAGAGCCCGGTCGCCCAGGCGATGTCGGATCATTTCGGCTTCAATCACCAGGAGGTCGCGGTCCTCGCAACGTCGCTTGCGCTGGTCGGCTTCTCGGCCGTCGCCGCGATCCTCTTGATGCGCACCCGCGTGCGCGCGACGCGGAACGAGGAACAGCTGCAGTCCGAGATCACGGACCTGCAGGCGCAATCGGACCGGCTGCGCGCGCTGCTGTTCGTCGAGCCGCAGGTCCTGATCTCCTGGGCCGCCGGCGACAACCGGCCGCAGATCTCGGGCGACATCTCGCTGGTGATGTCGCAGGAAGGCTCGCCGCAACGCGTCCTCGCCTTCGGAACCTGGCTGCCGCCCGAGCCGGCGCTGCAGATGGATCACGCCGTCGACGCGCTGCGCGAGAAGGGCGAGGCGTTCCTGCTCAACCTCTCGACCTCGGCCGGCCGCGCCATCGAGGCGATGGGCCGCGCGATCGGCGGCCAGGCCATCGTGCGGATCCGCGAGCTCGGCGGCCTGCGCCGCGAGCTCGCCGAGTCCAACCTGCGCTACAAGACGCTGCAGGAGGAAACCGAGCTGCTGCGCGATTTCGCCGCCGCCGCGCCATGGCCGATCTGGGCGAAGAGCCTCGAGGGCAATCTGCGCTATGCCAACGCGGCCTATGTCCGCGCCACCGAAGGCAAGAGCGTGTCGGACGCACTGCAGCGCAATCTCGAACTGCTCGAAAGCGACCAGCGCGGCGAATTGACCCGCGCGCTGAACGACAATGCCAGTTATGCCGCGCGGCTGCCGATCGTGGTCAGCGGCGAGCGGCGGATCTACGACGTGCAGGCGCTCAAGCTCTCCGGCGGCAGCGCCGGCATCGCCATCGACGCCAGCGAAGCTGCGGCGCTGCGCGCGGCGATCGCGCGGATGGTCGAAGCGCACCGGCGCACCCTCGACCAATTGTCCTCGGGCGTCGCGGTGTTCGATACCGACCGGCGGCTCACCTTCTACAACGAGTCCTATCGGCGGCTGTGGGGCCTCGACCAGGCCTTCCTCGACGGCAACCCCGACGATTCCAGCGTGCTGGATCGGTTGCGCGCCAACCGCAAGCTACCCGAGCAGCCGGATTTCCGCGCCTGGAAGGCCAAGCTGCACGAAGCCTATCGCGCGGTCGAATCCGAGACCTACACCTGGTTCCTGCCCGACGGCCGCGCCATCAGCGTCGTCACCACGCCGAACCTCGAGGGCGGCGTCACCTATCTGTTCGACAACGTCACCGAGAGCCTCGACCTCGCGCGCCGCTACGACCGCCTGACGCGGGTGCAGCGCGAGACCCTCGACAATCTCGGCGAAGCGGTCGCGGTGTTCGGCAGCAACGGACGCGCGGAACTGTTCAACCCGCCCTTTGCCAAGATGTGGAAGCTGCCGGCCGACGCGCTGCAGGGCGAGCCGCATATCGAGGCGGTGGAAGCGCTGTGCCGGCCGCTGTTCGACGACGCCCTGACCTGGCGCACGCTGCGCGAGCAGATCACCGCGATCGAGAACCGCGCCCAGGTCGCGCTCAAGCTCGAGCGCAAGGACGGCAGCGTGCTGAATTGCATGACCATCCCGCTGCCCGACGGCAAGACCCTGCTCGCGTTCCAGGACATCACCGACACCGAAAATGTCGAACGGGCGCTGCGCGAGCGCAACGAGGCGCTGGAAGCCGCCGACCAGATGAAGGTGGATTTCGTCCACCACGTCTCCTACGAACTGCGCGCACCGCTCACCACCATCATCGGCTTCGCGCATTTCCTCAGCGATCCCTCGACCGGACCGCTGACGCCGAAGCAGGCCGAATATCTCGACTACGTCACCAAATCGACCAACGCGCTGCTGGCGCTGACCAACAACATTCTCGATCTCGCCACCATCGACGCCGGCGCGATGAAGCTCGAGCTCAGTCCGGTCAATATCGGCCAGGCGATCGAGGCCGCCGCCGAAGGCATCCAGGATCGCCTCGCGACCGACCGCATCACGCTGAAGGTCGATATCGAGCCCGACATCGGCGCCTTCGTCGGCGACGAGCGGCGCGTGGTGCAGGTGCTGTACAATCTGCTCGCCAACGCGGTCGGCTTCTCGCCGCACGACGCCACCGTCACGATCAGCGCGCACCGCACCGAGCACAGCGTGGTGTTTGCGGTGACCGATGCCGGTCCCGGCATTCCGGCGGAGATGCGCGATAAAGTGTTCAACTGGTTCGAGAGCCATTCGCACGGCTCGCGGCATCGCGGCGCGGGGCTTGGCCTGTCGCTGGTCCGCTCCTTCGTCGAACTGCATGGCGGACGGGTGCGCGTCGATTCGACCGTAGGCCGCGGCACGACCGTGACCTGCGACTTCCCGATCGACCAGACCGCACATCGCAACGCTGCTGAATGACGGCGACCTCGACATTCTCGGTGGCACTCGCGAACGAGACCGCGACAGCAGAGCTGATGGCCGACCTCGCGCTGCTGATCGGCGCCGGCGACGTCATCACGCTGTCCGGCGACCTCGGCGCCGGCAAGACCACGGCCGCGCGCGCGTTGATCCGTTACCTCGCCGCCGACGACGCGCTGGAGGTGCCGAGCCCGACCTTCACGCTGGCGCAGAGCTACGAGCTGCCGTCGTTTCCGCTGGTCCATGCCGACCTCTACCGCATCAACGACGCCAGCGAGCTCGAGGAGATCGGGCTGTCGCCGCTGCCCGACGACATCGTGGCACTGATCGAGTGGCCGGAACGCGCGCCCGATGCGATGCCCGCCGACCGCATCGACATCGCGTTCAGCCATCGCCCGGCGCTCGGATCGGCGGCACGCGCGGCCGAGATCACCGGCCACGGCAAGGGCGCGGCGAAGGTCGCGCGGCTCAACGAGCTGCGCCAGTTCCTCGATCGCGCGGGCTTTCTCAATGCCCGGCGCGAACGCATGCCGGGCGATGCCTCGACGCGCTCCTATGCGCGGCTGCGCAACGACGACGGCACCGTCATCCTGATGAACTCGCCGCGCCGTCCCGACGGCCCGGCGATCTACAGCGGCCAGTCCTACAGCGCGGCAGTGCATCTCGCCGAAGACGTCAGGCCGTTCGTCGCGATCGGAAACGGCCTGCGCAAGCATGGTTTTTCGGCGCCCGCGATCCGCCACATCGACCTCAAGTCCGGCTTCCTCATCACCGAGGATTTCGGCGCCGAAGGCGTGGTCGAGGGCGATCCACCGCAGCCGATCGCCGAGCGTTACGAGGCCGCCATCGACATGCTGGCGGCACTACACCGCGAGGTGCTGCCGGACACGCTGCCGCTGACGTCAGACGAGAGCTACGACATCCCGGTGTTCGACATCGACGCCTGGCTGATCGAGATCGGGCTGATGCTGGAATGGTACCTGCCCGACCGCGGCGTGCCGCCGAGCGAGGAGCTTCGCACCGAATTTCTCGGGATGTGGCGCGGCCTGCTCGAGAAGCCCGCAGCGGCGCCGCGGACCTGGGTGATCCGCGACTTCCATTCGCCGAACATCATCTGGCTTGCCGAACGGACCGGCATCCTGCGCGTCGGCGTCATCGATTTCCAGGACGCGCTGCTCGGCCCCGCGGCCTATGACGTGGTGTCGCTGCTGCAGGATGCCCGGATCGATGTGCCCGAGCAGCTCGAGCTGTCGCTCTTGACCCGCTACATCAAGGCGCGGCGCGCGACCGATGAAAGCTTCGATCCGGCCGGCTTCGCTGAGCTCTATGCGATCATGTCGGCGCAGCGCAACACCCGCCTGCTCGGCACCTTTGCGCGACTCAACCGCCGCGACGGCAAGCCGCAATATCTCAAGCACCAGCCGCGGATCTGGACCTATCTCGAGCGGTCGCTGGCCCATCCGGCGCTGACCAGCTTCCGCATCTGGTACACAGCCAACGTCCCTCCTCCAGTACCGTAGTTTACGGGTTATTAGCCTCGCCTCCCCTAAGAGTCTGACTCATAAATCACCCAACCTTAGCTGCAGCCGCGAGTCTGCGGGTCAGGAGCCTGATGTGTGCAATCAGCAGCCAGGCAGCTTCGGTTGCCACCGTCGCCTCGAAGTCCTTGGCGAGGCGGCGGCATCTGCCGAACCAAGCGAATGTGCGTTCAACCACCCACCGCCTCGGCAGAAGCTGGAAGCCTTTGACGCCTTGAGGCCGCTCGACGATCTCGACAGTCCATGGACCGCAGTCTGAGAGCGCGTCGAGGAGTTGATTTCCGCGGTAGACCCGGTCGGCAAAG
>NZ_JAGKJL010000105.1:0-17244 GCF_020329495.1 Bradyrhizobium australafricanum
AGCACCAGATGCGAGCGCGGCGCTGGACGGGCGGACGCCTCGAACGGGAGCCCGGCCTGCGCCGCGCGGTGTTGCAACGCCTTCGCCGCGGCTGGTCGCCCGAGCAGGTCGCTGGCCGGCTGGCCCGCGAGCACGGGCGCAAGGTGATCTCCCACGAGACCATCTACCGCTTCATCTATGGCCAACTCAGGCGCACCACGGACTTCAACTGGCGGCGCTATCTGCCGCGCGCCAAGAGCAAGCGCGGCTGCCGCGGCAAGCGGGGCGGCAGCCCCGCAAGCTTCATCGAAGGCCGTGTATCCTTGGCAAATCGGCCGCTCGAAGTGGCCGACCGCAGCGTGCCCGGACACTGGGAGGCCGACCTGATGATGTTCTCGAAATGCGGTCAGGCCGTGCTGACCGTGCACGAACGCACCTCGCGGCTGCTGCTCGGCATCCGCCTTGCCAGCAAGGTCGCGCGCGGTGTCGCCCGCCATCTCGTGGGCTTCTTCGCGACCCTTCCACAAGAGCTGCGCCAGAGCGTTACCTTCGACAACGGCACCGAGTTCGCCGGTCACCTGGCGCTGCACCGCCTCTCGATCGCGACCTTCTTCTGCGATCCCCATGCCCTCTGGCAGAAGGGTGGCATCGAGAACGCCATCGGCAGGATGCGCCGCTTTATTCCCCGCAAGACGGATCTCGTAACCCTCTCGACCGCCAGATTCCGCCAGTTCATCGCCGCCTACAACAACACCCCGCGCAAATGCCTTGACTACCACACGCCCGCCGAGTCCTTTGCTCAAGTGTTGCACTTCGAATGTGAATCCACCTCCCGGCTTTCGCCCGTCGGGCACGACGAGCACGGTGGTCATGCCGAGCTCATGCGGCACCACGAGGTTGCGCGCGAGGTCCTCGAACATCGCAGCCTTCGCCGGATCGACGTCGTGGAGCCTGAGGAACTTCTGGTAGGTCTGCGGTGCCGGTTTCGGCTCGAGATCGGCGGCGATGATGTCGAACACGCCGTCGAAATGGTTGCCGATGCCGAGCCGGCCCAGCACCGCATCGACATGGTCGACCGAGCCGTTGGTCAGGATCAGCTTGCGCCCCGGCAGTTTTGCGATCGCAGCCCCCATCGCCGGATTCGGCTGCAGCGGCGAGTGGTCGATCTTGTGCACATAAGCGAGATAGTCGTCGGCCTGCACGCCGTGCTCGGTCATCATACCGCGCATCGTGGTGCCGTAGCGCAGGTAGTAGTCCTTCTGCAGCCGCCGTGCTTCCTCGGGAGAGATCTTCAGCCAGTTGCTGACGAACTCGCCGATCCGCGCATCGACCTGCTGCCACAGGTTGACGTGATGCGGGTACAGCGTGTTGTCGAGGTCGAACACCCAGGTCTCGACATGGCTGAAGCTGCGGGGAGTATTCATTGTGGCTCTCCACTTGTCAGCGTGAACGTCGTTCCGCCCTCCGCCGTCGTCCTGGCGAAAGCCAGGACCCATACCGCGGAATCTATCAATGTGGCACGGTGCTCGTCGTTCTTCGCCAAACGCAGTCTTGTGGTAATGGGTCCTGGCCTTCGCCAGGACGACATCGATGTTGGCGGCCTCATATCTTCATCACGGCATCGCAAAGCGCAGCGTCTTGCCGCCGCTGGTCATGTCGACGGTGGTGAAGCCGAGTGCGGCGAGGCCGCGGGTGCTGCAGTCGCCCTGTTCGTTGATCTCGAACTTGCTTTCGCGGGTGCAGAGCTGGACCCCGCCGCCCCAGTTCAGAGGTTTGTCCTTGATGCGGATGGCCCGGTTGTCGTTGTCGACCGCTTCGGCAAACGAATAGATCTGCTTCGGCGTGCCTGATACGTCGGGATGCAGGCACTTGCCGGGGTCGATGCGATACCAGCCGCGGCTGGTCACCACCTTGCCGTCGTCGGTTGCAACCGCGGCCATCACCTTGTGCGGCGTGTCGTTGCACCAAGTCAGCCCCGATGGCGACGGCTTCTGCACGGCATCGATCATGGTGGCGAAGAAATTCGGCGACTGCACGATGTCGCTGGCGAGCCCGCGACTCCTGAGGAATGCCGCCAGCGCACTCTGGGTCTTCGGCCCGTCGACGCCGTCGATCGGCGCGGCATCATAGCCCGCGATCACCAGCAGGCGCTGGATGCCGGCGAGGCGCGCCTGCTCGTCGTCATATTCGCTGTCTTCGGCGAGATAGGCGACCAGATGGCCGTCGTCGGTCTTCGTCGGCGTGATCTGGGTGAATTGCGCGGGCATCTGGCCGGTGCGGCATTGCCGCGCGGCGGCGATCACGAAATTGTCCTGCGCCACGCAGAGCGTGTCGGTGCCGTTCTGCGGGATCGGCGAGGCGCCGTAGACGCCGAGCGCCCGCGCATTGAGCAGCACGCGGTCGGCGGTGAGCGCGCCCTGCACCACGACCCGGCAGGTCGCCGGATCGATACGGAACCAGCCGCGTGTCGCGGTCGCGGCCTTGTCGTCGATGCCGATCGCGGCCTCGATCACATAGCTCATGCGGTTGCAGAGCTTGAGGTCGGCATGCGCCGGCGCCGACGAGAACAGGAACGACACCAGCGCGGCCGGCAGCGCCATCGCGAGCCGCGCCGGCGACCGGCGAGGGATCCTCGCCGTGTGTCCCGCGTCTGCCATTACTTGTGGATCAGCGTGCCGGTGCCCTGGTTGGTGAAGAGCTCGAGCAGCACTGCGTGCTGCGTCTTGCCGTCGATGATCACGACGCCCTGCACGCCCTGTTCGAGCGCGTAGATGCAGGTCTCGACCTTCGGGATCATGCCGCCGGAAATCGTGCCGTCGGCGATCAGCTTGCGGGCTTCCTTGATCGACAGGTCCGGAATCAGCTTCTTGGACTTGTCGAGCACGCCCGGCACGTCCGTCAGCAGCAGCAGGCGCTTGGCCTTCAGCGCGCCCGCGATCGCACCGGCGAAGGTGTCGGCGTTGATGTTCAGGGTCTGGCCGTCCTGCGAGGTCGCGAGCGGCGCCAGCACCGGGATCAGCTCATAGCCGATCAGCTGATTGAGCAGCGTGAGGTCGACCTTTTCGGGGTCGCCGACGAAGCCGAGATCGATGGCCTTCTCGATGTTGGAATCCGGATCGACCATGGTGCGCGTCGTCTTCGACGCCTTCACCATGTTGCCGTCCTTGCCGGAGAGGCCCACGGCCTTGCCGCCGGCCTCGTTGATGTAGCCGACGATCTGCTTGTTGACCGAGCCCGCCAGCACCATCTCGACGATCTCGATGGTCGCGGCGTCGGTGATGCGCAGGCCCGCGGCGAATTCCGACTGGATGCCGAGGCGCTTCAGCATGGTCGCGATCTGCGGCCCGCCGCCATGCACGACCACCGGATTGATCGCGGTCTGCTCGAGCAGCACGATGTCGCGCGCGAACGCCTTCGCGGTGTCCTCGGCGCCCATGGCATGGCCGCCATATTTGATGACGATGGTTTCCTCGTCATATTCCTGCATGTGCGGCAGCGCCTCGGACAGGATGCGGGCCTGATCGAGCGGGCTGATGTGCTGGTCGGTCATGGGGCTGGTCTCGTCGTCAGCGGAGGGGTGGCGCGGTTCTATCTGATTGGCGGGCAGGGCGCAAAGCGGTCTTGACCCTCTCCCCTTGTGGGAGAGGGTGGCTTCGATGCGACGGCATCGAAGCCGGGTGAGGGGTCTGTCTCCGCGGATAGAGACCCCTCATCCGGCGCGGATTGCATCCGCGCCACCTTCTCCCACAAGGGGAGAAGGAAGTATGGCGGTCATCACCGCTTCGGCCACACCGCCGCGACCGCCAGTGCCAGCCAGCTCAGGATCAACAGCGTTCCGCCGGTCGGCGCAGCCATCGGAAACAATCCATGGCCGGCATATTGGCGCAGCACGAGGTCGCCCGCGAACAATGACGCCGCGATGACGAACCCGGCCGCCGCCATGACTGCGAGCTTCGCATGGATGATCGCGCGATCCGCGACCGCGATGGTCGCGACGACGGCGGGTGCATGGAACAGCAGCATCGAGGATGCCGCCGCCAGCCGCGTGGCATCAGGCAGATGGGCCGCGGCCGCCGCCAGCACCACGCCGCAGGCGCCCATGATGGCGGCAAGGCCGATTAGGAGGCGGGACGCGCCGCTCATCGGCGCCGTTCCTCGATCAGGCGCACCATGGCGGCACGCAGCTCCGGCATGCCGTCGCCGGTGCGCGACGAGGTCACCAGCACTTCGGGGAAGGCGGCGGGATGTTTTGCGAGCGTTGCTGACGTGTCGGCGATGACGGTCTTGAGTTCGCCGGCCTTCACCTGATCGGCCTTGGTCAGCACGACCTGATAGCTCACCGCGGACTTGTCCAGCGTCTTCAGCACGTCGAGATCGACGTCCTTGATGCCGTGGCGCGCGTCGATCAGCACGTAGACCCGCGCCAGTGTCGCGCGCCCGAGCAGGAATTTGTGGATCAGTGCCGTCCATGACGCCACCTTGGTCTTGGGCGCCGAGGCGTAGCCGTAGCCGGGCATGTCGACCAGGCGGAAGCCCGCCTTCTCCGGCCCCTCGAAGAAGATCAGCTCCTGGGTCCGCCCCGGCGTGTGCGAGGTGCGCGCCAGGGTGCTGCGGCCGGTCAGCGCGTTGATCAAGCTCGACTTGCCGACATTGGAGCGGCCGGCAAACGCGACCTCGAGGCCGGCCATCGGCGGCAGCGTCTCGATCGAGGGCGAGGCCCAGATGAAGCGCCAGTCGCCGGCGAACAGCTTTCGGCCTTGCTCGATCAGCGCCGCATCGGGTTCGGTGCTCATGCGCGGCGCCCCACTCTCGTTCCGTCATTGCGAGGAGCGAAGCGACGAAGCAATCCATCTCTCCTCGTGTTGAGGCGCGGATTGCTTCGCTTCGCTCGCAATGACAGTGCTACCTAGGTCGTCTTCTTGGCGAACGTCGACTTCAGATTGTCGAACAGCTCCACCTTCACGCCATTCTTGCGCATGATGAAGCTCTGCTGCAGCACCGACAGCAGGTTGTTCCAGGCCCAGTAGATCACGAGACCCGCCGGGAAGCCTGCCAGCATGAAGGTGAAGATCAGCGGCATCCAGTCGAAGATCATCTTCTGAGTCGGATCCGGCGGCGCCGGATTGAGCTTCATCTGGACCCACATCGTGATGCCCATGATGATCGGCCAGATACCCATCACCAGATAGGCGCCGAAATGCGGTCCGAGCAGCGCGATCGGATCGAACGGAATCAGGCCGAACAGCGTGAACAGATTGGTCGGATCGGGCGCCGAGAGGTCCTTGATCCAGCCGAAGAACGGCGCGTGCCGCATTTCGATGGTGATGAACAGCACCTTGTAGAGCGAGAAGAACACCGGGATCTGCAAGGCGACGGGAAGACAGCCCGCGATCGGGTTGATCTTCTCCTTCTTGTAGATCTCCATCATCTCCTGCTGCTGCTTCACGCGGTCATCAGGATAACGTTCCTTCAGCGCCTGCAGCTGCGGCTGCACCGACTTCATCTTCGCCATCGAGGCGTAGGACTTGTTGGCGAGCGGGAAGAACAACAGCTTCACGATCACGGTCACCAAGAGGATCGCGATGCCGAAATTGCCGACCAGGCGATAGAACCAGTCGAGCGCCAGGAACATCGGCTTGGTGATGAAGTAGAAATGGCCCCAGTCGATCAGGAGATCGAAATGGTTGAGGCCGAGCTGCTTGTTGTAGCCGCCGAAGCCGACCAGCGGGAAGTTGAGGCCGACCGTGGCGGCCTCCTTCGCGCCGGCGAACAGCCGCCCGTTGGCAACGCCGGTGCCGCCGATCGGAATGGTCTGCGCGCCGAGCATGTAGTCGGTCTGGTAGCGCTTGTCGCCGGTGGTGAAGCGGGCGCTTTCGAGCGTTGCGGTGGTCTCCGGCAGCAGTGCCGTGGCCCAGTATTTGTCGGTGATGCCGAGCCAGCCGTCGGTGACCTTCGTGAACACGATGCCGCGCGAATTTCCGCCGGTCGAGGTCTTGGCCTCGTCGATGTTCTTGTAGCTGAATTCCTGCAGGCCGTGTTCGCCGAGATAGCCGATCGGGCCTTCATGCAGAATCGCGTAGCCGGAGACCGGCGGCTTGCCGCCGCGCGAGATCAGACCGAACGGATACAGCGTCACCGGTGCGCTGCCTTGATTGATGACCTCGTCCTTGATGCTGAAGAGGTAGCGATCGTCGATCGAGATGGTGCGGCGGAAGGTCAGGCCCTGGCCGTTCTCGTATTTCAGAATCACCGGGGTGCTCGGCGACAGGGTGTTCGATCCCTCCTGCTGCCAGACGGTTTCGGCGTTCGGCGCCTTCACCGATGAGCCGTTGGCGGTCAGCCACAGGAACTCGGCGTAATAAGGCTCGGCCGTGCCCGACGGGGAAAGCAGCACGACAGCCGGCGATTTGGGATCGACCGTCTCGCGGAACTGAACCAGCGCCAGGTCGTCGATCCGGGCGCCCTTCAGCGCGATGCTGCCGGTGACGCGCGGGGTCTCGATCTTGATGCGCGGGCCGGAGGCTAGCACCGTCTCGCGGCTCGCGACCGGAGCGTCAGCAGCAGGCGCGCCGGGAGCCGGAGAGGGAGTCGCCGAGGTACCCGGAGCGGTGCCGGGAGCAGCACCCGGAGTCGCCTGCGGCGCCGGCTTCTGCAACTCCGCCTGGCGCTGCGCCTCGCGCTGCTTCTCCATCTGCGGCACATTGTAGAAATATTGCCAGGCGATCAGGACGAGGCCGGACAGAATGACGGCAAGGATCGTGTTGCGGTTGTCGGACATCTCTTAGGGTCTCGTCATTCCATTCGGATTGGGCGCGCTCTTGTTACCCGCCTTGTTGGTACCCGTCTTGTTATTACCCGCGTTGGGCGCAGGCCGGTCGAGGCGGCGCAGCGCCGACCGCAGGTCGTCAAGCATGGTCGCAAAGTCGCGGGTCAGCGCGTCACGACGGCCCACTAGCACATAATCATGGTGCGGCCGCATGAATACGGCGTCGACCTGTCTCATCACTTCGCGAAGCCGGCGGCGGATGCGGTTGCGCTCGGTCGCGGTGCCGTTCTTCTTGGTGACGGTATAGCCGACGCGGATCGGGCCCTGATCGTCGCGGCGGCGGCCCTGCAGCACAAAAGCTGTGGTATTCGCCCGTGCGCCATTGGCAACGGCGAGGAAATCCGCCCGCTGCCTCAGCCGATCCATAATGGGTATCTCCGGAGAGGAGACGTCCGGGCTCAGGCGCTCAGGCGCTTGCGGCCACGCGCGCGGCGCGCAGCGAGGACCTTGCGGCCGCCGGCCGTGGCGAGACGGGCGCGGAAGCCGTGACGGCGCTTGCGCACCAGTTTGCTGGGTTGATAAGTCCGCTTCACGGGTAATTCTCCGCTGACCGGGCAATTTGCCGTTGTATTGAGATGGAGTCCGGTGATGCTGGCGGGCCCAAACGAGCCGTTGACGGCCCCAAAGAGCCGCCCCCGGGTCAAGAACCGGGCCATCGCGGACAGTTGGCGCGGCTTATAAGGGAGCGCCCTGTTTTCGTCAATGTCACAGGCGGTCGCAAAAAGGCTTCTTCGAAACGTCGCAATTGGGGCGAATATATCTGATTTCGCGGGGTATTTGACGGTATGGAGACGCTTTGGGGCGTTCGGGGAACCGCCCACATTAGCGATCCGTAATTTGACCGGCTTGGGGGCCGGGCCCCATCTTCCGACCCCTAAGCCAAACAAGGCCTTATCTTGTGGCTCTAACTGACGATCAGGCGACCGCGCAGAAGCAGCGGCCCAAGCCGTCCCCCCGGCTCGGGCTGTCGGGCAAGCTTTTGCTGCTGACGATTCCCCTGGTGATGATCGCCGGGCTCCTGATCTACGTGCCGGCCATCGCCAACTTCCGGATGAACCGGCTCAATGACCGCCTGGCCGCCGCCAATACCGCGGCGCTGGTGCTCGATGCCGCCCCGTCCGGCCTGGTGCCGG
This sequence comes from Bradyrhizobium australafricanum, assembly GCF_020329495.1. Classification (NCBI taxonomy): domain Bacteria; kingdom Pseudomonadati; phylum Pseudomonadota; class Alphaproteobacteria; order Hyphomicrobiales; family Nitrobacteraceae; genus Bradyrhizobium; species Bradyrhizobium australafricanum. The sequence goes on from NZ_JAGKJL010000105.1 coordinate 7,939, forward strand.
ATTCGCTGGCGCGGCAGATCCTGACCAGCATCGGCGCCCGTGCCGTCGCCATCAAATTGGGACAGCAGCGCCGGCTGCTCGCCAGCGCCGACCTGCCGGCCGCGATCGACCATGACGTTGACATGCGGACCATGACGGTGTGGTCGGCGATCGTCGATGCCTTCGAGATCATGCTGGAGCATGGCGACCAGACCATCCGCGTGGTCGGACCCGCGCCGGGCCAGGCGCAATTCATCGAGGTCGTGATCGACGAGAAGCCGCTGCGGCAGGCGATGTACCGCTTCTCGCGCAACGTCCTGGTCGTCGCGCTGTTGATCGCCGGCCTGACCGCCGGCCTGGTCTATCTGGCGCTGCATTATTTGTTCGTGCGCCCGATGCGGCGGCTGACCGCGAGCCTGGTCGGCTTCCACGAGAATCCGGAGAGCTCGGCGCGAATCATCGTGCCGAGCCAGCGCGGCGACGAGATCGGCGTTGCCGAGCGCGAGCTGTCGGACATGCAGCGCGACCTCGTCTCGATGCTGCATCAGAAGAGCCGGCTTGCCGCGCTCGGGCTCGCCGTCTCCAAGATCAATCACGATCTGCGCAACCTGCTGGCGTCCTCGCAACTGCTGTCGGACCAGCTCGCCAGCGTGCCCGACCCGCGGGTGCAGCGCTTTGCGCCGAAACTGTTGCGCTCGCTGGAGCGCGCCATCGCCTTCTGCCAGTCGACACTGTCTTATGGCCGCGCGCAGGAGGCGGCGCCTGATCGCCGCGTGATCATGGTGGAGCCTGCGGTTGCCGAGGTGCGGGAGTCGGCCGGGCTCGCCACCGATGTCTCGATCACCTGGATCAGCGCGATCGAGCGCGGCCTGACCATCGACGCCGACCCGGACCAGCTGTTCCGCGTGCTGCTCAATCTGGTGCGCAACGCGGCGCAGGCGCTGGAAACCCGGCCCGCAGGCGACGGCGGCGCGCAGCAGATCCGCATTACCGGCCGCCGCGAGGGGACGGTTGCGATCATCGAGGTCTCCGACACCGGTCCGGGCGTCCCGACCAAGGCGCGCGAGCATTTGTTCGAGGCATTCCAGACCTCCGGTCGCCCCGGCGGCAGCGGGCTTGGCCTTGCCATTGCCGCCGAACTGATCCGGGCTCACGGCGGCCACATCCATCTGGTCGAGGGCACGATCGGCGCCACCTTCCGGATTTCGATCCCGGATCGTCCGGTGGAACTGCTGTCGGTCCGCAGCGAGCGGGCGAGGGCCTGAGGCCGTTCCGGTATTCCCGGGCGGCTAAAACTGCGGCCGAAATTGGCGTTTCCAGACCTTGCCAACCGGACCCGGAGCCTGTAGCTAGAGCGCTCTTTCGCGACGTTCCGGGGCTCCCGGAGCCATGAGGGCTCAAGCCCACCCGCGAAAATGCGCCCGTAGCTCAGCTGGATAGAGCATCAGACTACGAATCTGAGGGTCGGACGTTCGAATCGTTCCGGGCGCGCCACTTAACATGCTGCTACGCAACGCCTTTTCCTTTCTTCGGTTTGGACTGCGAGGGGCTGGTTTGCAGTTGGTTTGCAAACTTTGTTCGCGGTGAGTTCTCGAAATTCATGATCGCCTGCTCTGCGAGGCCGCGTGTCCGCGCGAGATAGCGTTCGAGGATTCGGTGCACGGTCTTCAGAGAATGACCCGTGATCGTCGCGATCTGCTGCGGCGTGCACCCTGCCTCTGAGAGCAGGGTCACTGCTGTCCCGCGAAGGTCATGGAAGTGAAGTTTCACCGCCTCATCGGAGCCGGGAAGCGTGACAGATGCCAAGTCGGCCTTCTTGGTCGCCTCTTCCCAAAGCCGGCCGAAGTAGCGGCGCTTGAATGACTGGCCTGTCTTTGTCGTGAGGATTAGGGGCGAAATCCGCTCCATGCCGTCTAGCATTCGGCGAAGCGCGGCAGTGCAGGGGATCTGGACTAGGGGGCCAAGCGTAGCACCGCGCCGGCTCTTACCCTGGCGCAAGCTGATGCTGGAGCCGTCGTATGCTGACCACGGCATGCGCAGGAGGTCGCCCTCGCGCTGTCCAGTGTGCAGGCCGAGTATCAACGCCTGCTGCATCTCAAGAGAAGCCACACCCATGAAAGCGGCGATATGCTCGGGCAGCCAAATAATTTCGGAGCGATCTACATGGTAGAGCCGCTTAAAGCCCCTGAGGTGGTTGGCTGAAAGTTGGCCGCGGTCACAGGCCCACGTCAGCATCGCCGATATCGCAGATAACCTGTTGTCCGCTTCGCGTTGCCCAGAGCTGCGCGCTACCTTCTCGCGCCACTCGAGCAGGTCTTTCCTGACGCGCGCATCGTCCAGAGCCGCGATCGGCATCGTGCCGAACTCAGCCTCTGACTTGGTCAGCATGCGCTTGTATTCAGCCTGCGTGCTGGCGGCGAGCTTCTGCTCGAACTCAATGGAAGTAGTGTAGGACCGGATCAGACTGTTAAGGGTGCCGACGTGGCGGTCGCGCAGCAGCTTCTCGGCCGCGGCGTAGTCGGAAATGAATTCGGGCGAGCCAGGTTCGCCGCGCAGGCGTTTGCCCGTCGCGCGGTGATACCAATAGGTCCGGCGCGTACCGTCCCTTAAGGTCTTGGAAGTCTTAAGGAGGCCTTTGATGTTAGCCCTGACCACGACGCTCCTGTCTCCACTGATCCAGTGCTGTCGGCTCGGGCACCGCAACCATCGCCATCGGCTCGAACACGGCCGACCCATTCGGCTGCAACGTCACGCGAAAGGGCACCTTCTCGCGCTGGCACGCACGGATGACGCGCTGGACATCGGCCTGGTTCACGTTCGATGGACGACGGGGCACGGCTCTTTTCCCAAGGGTGGATTCGTTCCTAGAATAGGGATATACCCTAGTGCCATATCATATGCAAACGAAAATATGGCACTGGGGAAGCATGGCCGCGCGGGTGAAAAAACGGACCGATACGACGTCCACAAATCGAGATTCGGACAAGATCATTGTCCGGCTGCCGGAGGGCATGCGGGACCATCTTGCTCTGATCGCGCGGCGGAACGGTCGCTCTATGAATGCGGAGGTGGTGACCGCACTCGCCCATTACTTTGCTATGACCACCACGGGGCCGCTCGAAATCGAGACCGTTGCGGATCTTGAGTATTCCCTGGAGGGGATTCGCAAGGAAATAACGAGACTGGCGGATGCCGCAGCTAATTTGAAGAATCCTAAATGAAGGTTTGGACTACGAAAGGGAAATGGATGACGGATCAGAACGAACGGTTAGCGGCCATCCTTGCGAAGGACTCGGAACTGAGGGCGCAACAGCAAAGTGAGCAGCGACGCCGCGAAGAGCAACAAGCCGCGGCGCGCAAATCCTGGCTGGAGAATGTCCAGCGCGAGTACGTTCCGGGCCTGAAACCAGTGCTTACCGCTCTAAAGGATGCCGGCTGGCAGGCTAGTCTCGATACCACGCCGGCAGGATTCAGGTTCACCGCCTACCGAGGTGATATGCGCGTTTATGGTGGGGGACATGCCCATCCAAATCTCCTCTTCGAAATCCAGGAGAGGTCCGATTACATCAGCGTAACGGAAGCCACGCCGACCGGGGTGGGAAGCGTCATTATGGGAGGGAACGATCTCACGGCCCGAAATGCATCACTAGAACGGGTCAAGGAGCTCGTTACAGATTTCATCGATCACTTGGCTCTGAAGAAGTGATCCGCACGGCCCGCGGGCAGAAGCCGGCGGGCCGTCATTTCATCAGGTCTCTAGGCGGTGCACGACCGCCAATGTCGGCCGCGTTACCGGAACTGGCCGCGCCTCCAATTGATCCTGGGCCGAGCGAGCGTGCTCCCCAATAATTTGAGCCACCTTGTGCATGCCATTGATCGCGGTGTCGGCATCCGGCTGCGCCAGTAGAATGGCCAAAAGGTCGGCAAGGTCGATGACGCGCGTTAGGTCGTCGGCGATGGTGTCCATCGTAAGCCCCCTCAATTCGCCCAAGCCGTCGAACTGGGCACAATGAGGCCCAGGACGGCCTCTCCGCCGTCGCTGAGCATCGCCTGCGCCGCCTGAAAGGAAGCCTCGGCTGACATCGCAACCTTCACGACGGCAACCTGATCGCGGGTGCCGTTGCTGTTGGGCGCGGTGATGACGAACACAAGCCGGCGATTCGGACCTATCCGCTCCACGCGTGCTAGCGCCTCAACGAAGACTTCTTGAACGCCATAAGTGTCGATCTCGCTCATGCTGCTGGCCCCCGTTTCGGTGCCGCCCCAGTCATGTTGCGAAGGCCGTTGAGGAGCCTATTCCGGTCATGTGGTGTCAGTTGCCCGAAGAGGGTCGCCACCTCCTGTGACTGTGCCAGCGTGGCCTCGGGGGTCGTAGATCTGGCATCACGGACCGTGCGAAGCAGACCCTTAAGGTCGCCGTAGAACACCCAGTCCGTGCTGATGGCATGCTCGACGCAAAAATCTAGCGTGGCGCGGTCAGACCGGAGGGCCTTCAGCACGTCTGCAGTGGGGATCAGGCGCTCATCGGCGATTACAGCCAGCCGCCGCCTGACGTTCGCGGCCGAAGTGCTGCCGGCCTTCTGGAGCCGCTTAAAGGCTCTTTCATGGGACTGTTGGGATCGCTCGTGAAAGTCGGGTGGTTGCTTGCTCATGGTCATCCCCGTCAAGCCAGCTCGAGCTCGGGGCGGACGGCAGCGCCGCCATCCAGCTTGCGCGGCCGGTCGATCTCGACCAGCTCGCCGGTCAGACCGTCGTCTTCGGCGCGCTGGAAGGCAGCCGCGACGAAGGGGTCGCGAAACAGAGAGGACAGTTTTGTGGTATGATTTGCGGTAGCTCGGGCCATTGGCTAACTCCTGGCTTGGGTTAGGGCCGGATTGGAAGTTGGCGCTTCCGTCCGGCCTGCATATGTGATATATGCGATATATGCGCTTGTCAATACCGCATATGCGCTATCCCAGGAACATTGAATGCCCAGGCCAGAGCTTTACCCCATCAAAAAGGTGATCGGATTCGACCAGGCGATGATGGACGCCATTGAAAGGTGGCGCGGCAAACAGCACCCCATCCCCAATGTGTCGGACGCCATCCGCCAGCTCGTGGAGCTCGGCCTGAAGGCGAAGCGCAAATAGCCAATTTTGTACCGCATCGCACCGCGCATTGGCCGGGATCGGATCGATCTGTGCTGCCCGGTCTTTTCATTGCCGTGCGCTCAGGATACGATCCGAGTGGCCAAGGGCGGGGGCCTAAAATGAGCCGGTTCGAGCAGATCATTGTTGTGGTGCTGGGCCTCATTTGTGTGTCGTTACTTGGTTTCATTATCCGCACGTGGACTTCGCAGCGCACCCTTGTGGCCGATGCGCCGAGACCAGAAGTCATGGCGGCGCAGGCCGCTGCGCCGAAGTCTGCCGCAGCACAATCACAACCAGAACCTCGACAGCCGCCTGCCATCGTACAGGCACAACCAACAACTCAACCGCCCGTTATCGTGCAATCGAAGCCGGACAATGACGTGCTCACACGCGCGCAATCCGTGACGCGCGATATTCTTAAAGATCCGGACTCGGCTCAGTTCTCTGGCCTCGTCGCTCTTCAGAATGGCATGGACACCGTTGTCTGCGGTTTTGTAAACGCAAAGAACGGGTACGGTGGCTACAGCGGAAGACAGGGGTTCATTTACAGCGACGGAATACGATCGTCCCACATGAACAGGTATGATGGCCAGATTCTGGAAGCCTGTCGGAATATAGCGGCCGGGCGCTATGTACGGAGTTTAGCGGACGGGTTCCAGCTCAGCAGGTGATGCGCCTGCGCTGTGCCGCGTCCATGAGGCGCGACGCACCGCGCCAGCAGTCGCGCTTGGGCGTTGCTGAGCGCGTTTTCGCCGCCAGCAGGAAGACTTACCCGGCCGACCTGAGGCGGCTAGCGCCTCTTTCTCTGGCCGGTCCCCATTCTCGGCGGCACGTCAACTGATCGGATGTTCGATCCGCGCTTGCCGCAAACCGTGCAGACGAACCGCGGCTCGACATCGGAAATGCGCACCTCGTCAGGCCACCGCGACGCGTCCATCTGGACATTGTGCGAGCACCGGTAGTCCTTGCAAAAGACGATGATCCGCGTTGCGCCGGTCTCGCGCATTTCGCCGAACGTGATCTTGGTTGGATAATCCTTCTTCATGCGCAGGATTACAGCGCGCGCTGGCGCGGCCTTCAATCCCACGAGAGCTAGCGCTTCAGCGTCAGCGCCAACCCAAGAAGTCGGGTCAAGGCCAGAGCTTCGCTGCCGAACGTTCTTAGGAACGCTGGCCGGGCTGGTTCGTTGTGCAGCCATTATGGCATTCGCAATTACCATATATTTTTCCTGTCCCGGCTGCGGCATCGTCTATTCAGCGAGCCAGGAACGCAGCGCAACCCATACGAATACTTCTGGGGTCTTCGATTGCCGGCGATGCGGGAAGCTTGTTCACCACTGGGCTGGGCTCTACGACTATAACGAATGGAGAATCGTTTCCCTCCCGACCAAGCAAAAGATGAGAAATGAAATACGTGGGTGACCGCCCCTACTCCGACCCCGAGAAAGCCGCCCGCAGGATCATGGAGCATGCCCGCGCTTTCGAGCCGATCCAGGATGGCCGAATCTACATCGAAAAGATCAACTATCCGATGCTCTACCAGGACAAGGCGACGCCGGCTGAGTATTGGGCCGGCTTGCAGCACGCCAAGGATCAGGGCTGGCTCGAGTACCACGAAAGTGGGACGTTCGTGAGGATGCTGCAGCCGGGCAAAGACCTGTTCGCATAAAAAACACCAGCGCTCCATACCCGACGCTGGTGCTGTAGTTCCGCATGCGTTGGCATTCCGCTGCGTATAGCTAGTATCCGAAAACTCGCGGAACCGTTAGCGCCGCTTTTGTAGCTCCCTCACGATATCGTCTAGCTTTTGATTTGTCACCGCAGCCTGCTTGTCGACGCTAGCGACGGTTTTGACGATCTCGATGTTTGACTTCTTGAGATCATCCAAATCGCTACGAATATTCGAGTAGATCACTCCAATGAAGACGCCGCCAATTGGCAGCATCGCAGTAATCATTGCCGTCAAAGCTCCAATTATCTTAACCGGCGTTACCAACTGGGACATATTTTCACTCGCAACTTGGTTGCCTTCCTGACCCAACATTCGGAGCAGTAGCTCATCGGGCCCTCCAGCCTTGTAGGCGATGCGGTCAGGTGGCGGTTCGTATGCAGCAACAATCGAAGGCGCCAGAGCGACCTCGTTCGTCGCAGGCTTTTTGGCTTCAAAGTGCCAAATCGTGCGTCGCGGTCGGGCTGCCGCGTTAGCATAGCTAGCAACCGACATCGGCGCTGCATTAGCTTCAACCCTCGAGCTGACAACCCGAAGCTTGTTCAAGCCCGGTCGCGCATTTTTTGGCGCTGCCTCGTTCCTTCCGGTCGTATATCGCACGACTGGCAAAGCAGCACTCATGCCTGGCCATCAATCCACGCTTGTCTGGACCTGTCGATGGTCTCTTGGGACACAGCTCCAGCCTCGACCATCATCTTTAGTCGATGTTCGAAGAAAGTGACCATCGCTACAAAACCTTCCGTCGGCATAATTACCTGAGCGACGACAGTGGATGTAGGAGCCCCTTGCACATGAGGGTCAGCATCAATACGGCCGAAATAGAACTTTGAAACTCCCGGGCCCCAGCTTTGGCTGATCGAACCATCAGCAAAGATGGTCGGGATATCGGGCACAATCCTAACGGCAGTAGGCGCAGGTCCACTAACTGGTGCTTCGTCGCTCATCAACTCCCCCAAGTTGAAAGAACTAAAGCATAACAACCTGCTTCGGACTAGACCCTCTTTGGGCTGTCTGGTCGATCCCAGATCCAACTGCGGAGAGCCGTCGCGTCCCTACATTGTCCAGGCATGATCGGGCACCGTTTGGCGAGACCCGCTCCCAATACCTATCTTCCGGGTATGCCCATCACCCGAAAGCACCTAGAAATCCCGCCCGAGGTGGCCCGCCAGTTCGCCACCAAGCTGGAGGCGTTCCACGCCGAATATAGCCCGCTCAAGCGTGACGAGATCGCCGCGGACACCAGACACCTCCTGCTCCAGCATATGCCCAAAGGTGCTAAGCTGCGGCTGGTGGATGTCCTCGAACTGTTCGAGCTGATGCGATGACCGAGCCCGTGTGCATCCTCTGCGACGATAGCGGTTGGGATGTTCAGCAGACATGCTTTGGCTTTCGGACTGCCCGAGGTCTATTGCATCCATGCAGAGCATCGAGCCGAGCCGGCCGAATTCTTGACCCATCTGCTCTGGCGAGAGTGTTCGTCAGTTCATCTTCCCGGGGGCAGGACGTCCAAGTTTATCCACCATCTCCGTCAACTGATCGACGTGAATTAGTACACGGATCTCTAGAATGCCAAATCGGATGTACATCGTCTCATGTTGGCTAACATCGCTTGGACCGAGGGCAAAGCTCGTAACTTTCGGAATGGCGCTCTGAGGAAAGTCTGAAAGGGCTCGCTTCTGCTCTTCAGCTAGGAGCTCTGACGAACGTATAGCCTCTTGGAGCATCTTGCCAATGACGGTCGGAACATCCTGAATTGGTATGCCGAACGGCTCGGTTACCTTGCTGCCCACTTGCAATTGAAGAATGATGGCCTTGCCATCAGTTGATGGAGCTCCGGACAAGCTGGTCAGGAATTCAACCTTTTGTTCCGCCATGGTGTTGCCCTCGCATGGATTATACGCTGCGCACTCAACCCTGACGCGTGAGAACGCGCAATCCCCCAAAAGGGGATGGATTTTTAAGCAAATCAGCGGTGGGGTGCATCAGGAGCCGATCACATAGCCGCCGCCTGAACCGCCGCCGCCACCTCCGCCGGCCGCATCGTCAAAGGCACTGACGAGCAGCCCGACGTAGTAGTGATCGAGGCTCGAGTTCGCGTTCGCGAATGCGCCGGATGATCTGCTGATGCCGTATCCGCTGGTGCCCCAGGGATCGGCCGCACGATGCGCGGCATTGGCGATGGTCTTGTAATAGAGCTGCACGTTGGTGGACGTGCTCGGTTGGATGACCGCCCCAATCGGCTGGTTCGCGGCCACGTTGTAGGGAGTCGGAAAATAATCGTAGAGCCACGCCGGGTTGCCGGTCGTCACTGAAATCTTGTTCGTGTAGGCGTGAGCAACCTGGGCGACAGGCGTCCCGAGCGGATCGCTGTACAGATTGAAATTTAGGTCACCGCTGCCCGACATGTATGCGTACATGCCGCACACCTTCATCGGGAACGGCATCTGAAAGAGCTGGCCGAACTCCTTGG
>NZ_JAGKJL010000106.1:0-16127 GCF_020329495.1 Bradyrhizobium australafricanum
GGAAACCTTCCGGCGACCACCCCTTTGATCGGCTCTGCAAGCAGCGCGGCATCCAGCATCGCCTGACCAAGCCTTACCACCCGCAGACCAACGGCCTCGTCGAACGCTTCAACCGGCGTATCGCCGAAGCCATTGGCCGCGAACAAAAGCGCGGCAGCGCCCGGCGGACCTTCATCGACCATGCCGATCGCGACGCCTTCATCGCCAAGTTCGTCCACGACTACAACCGGACTCGCCTCAAATGCCTCGGCTACCAGGCCCCGATCCAGGCCGTTGCTAAACTCACGGGACTGAACACCTTCGCGGGGGATGACGGCTTGAGTGCGTAGCCCGGATGGAGCGTAAGCGTAATCCGGGGCAGCTTTCACCGATGGCGTGACTGGTCCCGGATTACGCTTCGCTTCATCAGGGCTACGGAGCAACGCGATCCGTCCGCCTACCGACTTCTACCGAAACAACCGATCCGCCAGCCAGCCGTCCAGTCCAGCCGCAGCCTCGGGCCGCGCGTTCGGGTTGGGTGGCGCCGAGGCGCGGGCCGGCGTCGGCGGTGGCGGGCGATAATAGCCGCCGGATGGTACCGGCGCGGGCGGCTGCGATGCCTGCATCGGTGGCTGAATCTGCATCGGTCCCGCCGGCGCAGACGGCGCGGTGACCTGCGACGAGATCTGCATCAGGTTCGCCGGCCCCCAGCTGCCTTGCGAGTTCGGGATCGCGGCGACCGGCACGCCCTGATGCGCCGCCTTCATGAAGCGGGTCCACACTTCGACCGGCAAGCCGCCGCCGGTCGCCTTCTTGGTCGGTGAATTGTCGTCATTGCCGAGCCAGACGCCGGTGACGAGCTTGGCGGTGTAGCCGATGAACCAGGCGTCGCGATAATCCTGGCTGGTGCCGGTCTTGCCGGCGGCGGTCCAGCCCGGGATCTCCGCCTTGCGCGCGGTGCCCGAGATCAGCGTCTCGCGCATCATGCTGTTCATCATCGAATCATAGCGCGGCTCGATCACCTGGTTGGGCGGATCGGTCGGGCGGTCATAGAGCAGCTTGCCCGAGCTGGTCTTGATCCTGGTCACGACATGCGGCGAGATGGCGTAGCCGCCATTGGCGAACGGCGCATAGGCGCCGACCAGCTCGATCACGGAGACTTCCGAGGTGCCGAGCGCGATCGAGACGTTGGACTCCAGCTTGGAGGAGATGCCGAGCCGGTGCGCGGTGCGCACCACGTTCTTGGCGCCGACCTCGACGCCGAGCCGCACCGCGACCGTGTTCAGCGACATCGCCAGCGCCTGGGTCAATGTCACCGAGCCGAAATATTCGTGGGTGTAGTTCTCCGGCTTCCAGCCCTTGATGTCGAGCGGCGCGTCGGTGCGGATGGTATCGGGCGTGAGCCCTGCTTCGACCGCGGTGAGATAGACGAACGGCTTGAACGCCGAGCCCGGCTGCCGCTTCGCGGTGACCGCGCGATTGTACTGGCTCTCCGAGTAGTTCCGGCCGCCGACCATGGCGCGCACCGCACCGTCCGGCGTCATCGCCACCAGCGCGCCCTGGCTGACATTGAACTTCACGCTCTTGGCGGCGAGCTCATCGATGATTGCGGCTTCGGCGACGTTCTGCAGCTTCGGATCGATCGTGGTCTGCACCACGATGTCCTGGTCGATCTGGCCGACCAGATCGTCGAGCACTTCGCCGATCCAGTCGGCGACATAGTTCACGGTGCCGGCGCCGGCCGGCTTCACCGCAATCGAGGGCTGGCCGATGGAGGCCTTGGCCTGCGCCTCGGTGATGAACTTGGCGTCGGCCATCGCCGCCAGCACGACCTGCGCGCGCTGCTCGGCGCCTTCAGGGTTGCGATTTGGTGCCAGCCGCGACGGCGACTTGACAAGGCCGGCCAGCATCGCGGCTTCCGGCAGCGTGACGTTCTTCGCCGACTTGCCGAAATAGCGCTGCGCGGCGGCCTCGACGCCATAGGCGCCGGACCCGAAATAGACCCGGTTGAGATAGAGCTCGAGGATCTCGTTCTTGGAATGCTTGCGCTCCAGCCAGAGCGCGAGCTCGGCCTCCTGCAGCTTGCGCTGCATGGTGCGCTCCTGGGTCAGGAACAGGTTCTTGGCGAGCTGCTGGGTCAGCGTCGAGCCGCCCTGCGAGACGCCGCGATGCAGGAGGTTGGTCACCGCCGCGCGCAGGATGCCAACCGGGTCGACGCCGTAATGCGAATAGAAGCGGCGGTCCTCGATCGCGATGAAGGCCTTCGGCAGATAGGGCGGCAGATCCTTCAACGCGATGTTGGCGCCGGCCATTTCGCCGCGCTGCGCCAGCACGCTGCCGTCGATGCCGACGATCTGGATCGTCGGCGGACGCTTGGGAATCTCCAGCGACTGGATCGGCGGCAGATGCGCGCCGACCCACACCACGACACCGATCACCGCAATGCCGGCCCACAGGCCGAGCACCGCGGTCCAATAGAACAGGCGGCCGATGCCAAAGCCGCGCGACTTGCTGCGCCGCTTGCTGCCACTGCGCGACGGGCGCGGTTTCTCGCTACCGGAATCGCTGCTCTTGTCGCTGCTCGTGGGTTTGGATTTGGCGGGCTTGTCGTCGCCGCCGCCGGGAATGCGATCGGATGGCGACAGTCGGAGGTCGGCAAGCGCGGCCGGAAGCCCGAACAGCGGCTCCTTGCGCGCACCGCCTTTTTTCCGTCCCCACGCCATCCGCAACGCTCACACCCTGACAGGGACGCACGCTAGCGTTCCCGGTTTAAGGGGCGGTTACGCAAAGCTTAACGGGGCATTAGGAGGTGAGGCAGCGCGTGCTACATAAGGAGCATGATCAGGAAAAGTGGGCGCCGGTTCCCTCGCGACAAACGCGGAGCGTTTGCGCGGAGATCACGCTCAAACAGGATGGAACAGCGCGATCGAGCGATCGCGCTAGGGAACAAGAAAACGAAGGAGCACCGCATGGGCCATATCGATCCGACCAAGGACGTCTTCGCGCAATTCCGGGACAACAACCGGCCGGGCCCGATCCACATGCTCAACCTGGTACGCTTGCGCGAATGGGCCGCCTATCCCGATGGCCGCAAGGCCACCGGCGCGGAGGCTTATGCGGCCTATGGCCGCGAGAGCGGGCCGGTGTTCGAGCGGCTCGGCGGCCGCATCGTCTGGCAAGGCCGCTTCGAGCTGATGCTGATCGGTCCGCAGGAGGAGCGCTGGGATCACTGCTTCATCGCGGAATATCCAAGCGTCGCCGCCTTCGTCGAGATGATCCGCGATCCGGTCTATCGCGAGGCGGTGAAGCACCGCCAGGCCGCGGTGGACGATTCCCGCCTGATCCGCCACGCCGTGCTGCCGGTGGGGAAGAATTTCGGCGAGATTCCGGAGTGACGATGTCGGCCGTCGGCCGATATCGTCATGCGCGGGCTTGACCCGCGCATCCATCGGAGAAAAGGCCTTCTCAATTGATGGATTGCCGGGTCAAGCCCGGCAATGACGAGTCACAAAAAACAAAATCGGCGGCCTGGAGGCCGCCGATTGCATTTCAAACCTGCGCGAACCGGCTAGCCGGCCGGGCCGGCGTCCTCGAGGATCGGGCCGAACAGCTCCCAGCGCTCGCCGTTGAAGCGCATCATCTGCAGCTGCTTGTTGACGCGATAGTCGTTCGGCGCGGTGTTGCCTTTGATGCCGGGCAGCGCCATGTCGAGCTCGACATTCTTCAGGTTGGTCGCCTGCTTCAGCACGTTGTCGCGGGTCAGGTCGTCGCCGCACTGCTTCAGCACATGCACCATCAACTGGGCGGTCGAGTAGCCATAGGTGTTGAAGTTCGAGTTCTTGTCGCCGTCGGGATAGTACTTGGCCATGAAGTCGAAATAGCGCTTCATGCCCGGATCGTCCTTCCACTGCGGATCGGCCGGATCCTTGCCGTAATTGGTGCTGATCAGGCCCTTGGAGGCTTCCAGGCCCGCCGGCTGCAGCACGGCGCCGACCGAGGTCGCGTTGATGTCGACGATGTGGATCGGGTGCCAGCCGAGCTCGGCGATCTTCTTGATCGCCTGCGCCGCCTGCTTCGGGGTCGAGGCCGAGAAGAACAGGTCGGCGCCGGCGTCCTTGATCTTGATCACCTGGGAATCGATGGTCGGGTCGGAGACCTCATAGGAGGCTTCGGCCACGATCATCTTGGCGGCCTTGTCGCCGAGGCCGGCCTTGATGCCGTTCAGATAATCCTTGCCGAGGTCGTCGTTCTGATAGAGCACGCCGATCTTGGCGTTGGGATGCTCCTTCAGGATGTACTGGCCGTAGATGCGGCCTTCGACGAAGTAATTCGGGTTGAAGCCGAGCGTCCAGGGGAAGTTCTTCGGGTCGGTGAACTTCGAGGCGCCGGTCGCGGCAAACAGCTGCGGCACCTTCTTGGCGTTGAGATATTTCTGCACGGCGGCGTTCGACGGCGTACCGACGATCTGGAAGGTCAAGAGCACCTCGTCGCTCTCGACGAGCTTGCGCACCTGCTCGACGGCCTTCGGCGGCGAATACGCGTCGTCATACTGGATCAGGTTGATCTTGCGGCCGTTGATGCCGCCCTGATCGTTGATCATCTTGAAGTAGGCCGCCTGGGTCTTGCCGATCGAGGCATAGGCGGAGGCCGGTCCGGAGAAGGGGACGGTCTGGCCGATCTTGATCTCGGTGTCGCTCGCGCCGGGATCGTACTTCTTCTGCGCAAAGGCCGACGTTGCTGACAGCGCGATCGCGAGCGCCGTTCCCGTGACCAGGTGAAAAATCCCGTTCCTCATAGTGCTGTTTCCCTCACGTGACTGATGGTTGGCCGATGATCTTGTCCGCGGGTTCAAGGTCCCGCGGTCGCCATCGCTGGGCCGGGATACTGGAGGAACCGTTATTGCAACGCAAGACGAGCGCTGCCGAAAAGGTGAGCGATTTCAGTCAACCAAAGTAGGGGGCGTTGCGAAAAGGTGGGTGGAGCGGCGCGAAGGTTGGGGCCCGCTTTACCTCGCCCCGCCTGCGCGGAGATGTCGCATCGCATCGAAGATGCGATGCGGGTGAGGGCGAGTCTCCGCGGGCGCAGCTAATGCAGAGGTGCGGAAGCAGCCCCTCACCCCGACGCTCTCCCCGTAAGAACGGGGAGAGCGAGTGGAGTCTCGTCTCGACCGCGGCTAGCCCGCCGGTCCGGTGTCCTCGATGATCGGGCCGAACAGCTCCCAGCGCTCGCCGTTGAACTTCATCATCTGCATCTGCTTGTTGATGCGGTAGTCGTTCGGTCCCGTCGTAATCGACATGCCCGGCAGCGCGAGGCTCGGCACGAACTTCTTCAGGCTGGTCACCTGCTTCATCAGGTTCTCGCGGGTGAGGTCGTCGCCGCACTGCTTGAGCACCTGGATCAGGAGCTCGGCCGTCGAGTAGCCGTAGGTGTTGACGGTGTTGAGCTTGTCGCCTTCCGGATAATACTTGTCCATGAACGCGAAATAGGCCTTCACGCCGGGATCGTCCTTCCATTGCGGGTCGGCGGGATCCTTGCCGTAATTGGTCGAGATGATGCCCTTGGAGATATCGAGACCGGCCGGCTTCAGCGTCGCCGACACCGGGCTCGCATTGATGTCGAGGATGTGCACCGGGTTCCAGTTGAGATCGGCGACCTTTCGGATCGCCTGCGCGGCGAATTTTGGCGTCGAGGCATCGTAGAGCAGGTCGACGCCGGCGGCCTTCAACTTGACGATCTGGGAATCGACCGTCGGGTCGGTCAGCTCGTAGGACACCTCGGCGACGATCATGCTGGCGGCCTTGTCGCCGAGCCCGCTCTTCAGGCCGGTGATGTAGTCGCGGCCGAGATCGTCGTTCTGGTAGAAGATGCCGATCTTCGCGTTCGGGTGATTGGCTAGGATGTATTTGGCGTAGATGCGTCCCTCGGACTGGTAGTTCGGGTTGAACGCGATCGTCCACGGCGCGTTCTGCGGATCGGAGAAGCGCGACGCGCCGGTGGAGGCGAGCAGCTGCGGCACCTTCTTGACATTCAGATATTTCTGCACGGCGGCATTCGACGGCGTGCCGATGATCTGGAACGTGAACAGCACCTCGTCGCCCTCGACGAGCTTGCGCACCTGCTCGACCGCTTTCGGCGGCGAATAGGCGTCGTCATACTGGATCAGGTTCAGCTTGCGGCCGTTGATGCCGCCCTGATCGTTGATCATCTTCATGTAGGCCGCCTGGGTCTTGCCGATGCCGGCATAGGCGGATGCGGGGCCGGAGAACGGCACGGTCTGGCCGATCTTGATCTCGGTGTCGGTCGCGCCGATGTCGTATTTCTTCTGCGCGGTGGCCGATGTAACCGACAACGCGATCGCAAGCGCCGTCGCAGCGAGCAATTGCACGCTTCTCATGTCCGTGACCTCCCTGTTGCCGGTGATCTTGTCCGCAAGCTCAGAGCGGCGGATGTCACCGTTGCACGGGATGATGGAGGAACGGCTGGGCCATTGCAAGACGATGCACCCTGCGCGCGATGTCGCGTTTGAGCATGATCCGGCAAAGTGTGAAGCGGTTTTCCGAGCGGATCATGCTCAAGAAAACAAAAGCGCGCCCGCGCTTTAGGCCAACCAGAGCTGGATCAGCGCCAACGCAGCGGGAGCCGCCTGCACATAAAGAATGCGGCGGCTGACGGTGGCGGCGCCATAGGCACCGGCGACGATCACGCAGAGCAGGAAAAATGTCTTGATCTGGAACGCGAAGGCCGGATTGCCATGTATGAGGCCCCAGATCAGTCCGGCGGCGAGGAAGCCGTTATACAGCCCCTGATTGGCGGCGAGCACCGCAGAATCGTTTGCCTTCTCGATCGAGTTGCGAAACGTCTTCAGCCCGAGCGGCTTGGTCCAGAGAAACATCTCGAGCACAAGGAAATAGACGTGCAGCATGGCCACCACCGCGACCAGAACATTGGCAAGCAGCATATTGCGGTCCCCCAGAGCTTCGGTTCTGATTGAAGCAGAATCGAAGCTCTTGTTTTGGCGCGTTTTCTTCACGCGAACCGGTCTCCGCTTCGCTCGAAAAACGCTCTACCCAGAATTCGGGTGGACGCTACCACGCGGGCGGTGAATTGTATGCCGACCGATCTGCTTGCCCGAGATATGACAATGGCCGACCGCAGGACTGCACAGATCTTCAACCTCGACCGCCTCAAGACCCCGATCGGCACGGCGCTGCTGGTGACCGATGACGACGGCGTGCTGCGCGCGCTTGACTGGGACGACTATGAAGGGCGCATGCTCGACCTGCTGCGGCTGCATTATGGCGCCGTGACGCTGCGGGACGGCCACGCGCCGGCTGCGATGCGCAAGGCGCTCGGCGATTACTTCAAGGGCGATCTCGATCGTCTCACCGATGTCGAATGGCGCGTCGCCGGCACGCCGTTCCAGCAGAAGGTCTGGCACGCGCTGCCGAACATTCCGCACGGCACCACCATGAGCTACGGCGCGCTGGCGGTGAAACTCAACGCGCCGAATGCGATGCGCGCGGTCGGCCATGCCAACGGCTCCAACCCGATCAGCGTCGTCGTGCCATGTCATCGCCTGATCGGCGCCAACGGCTCGCTGGTCAAATATGGCGGCGGGCTGGAGCGCAAGCGCTGGCTGCTGCGCCACGAGGGCGTGGAGGTCTAGAGCGTTTTCGAGTGGGAACCGGTTGGCGTGAAGACGCGCGTCAAGACAACGATCCGGCAATCCGCTTCGGCCGCCGGTGCGGCGATCAGTCGAGATCTTCGCGGGGCATGTTGCGCAGATCGCGCACGATATAGAGGAACACGACGAGCGAAGGCACCCATGCGAGTATCGCTCCAACCAGCATCGCATCGACCGTCGTCATGTGAGACTCCTTGCGCGCTATTGGCCGACGTCGTCAGATCGGCTTTTTCGATGGGGCGCCGGTTCTGGGGAAGGGATACAGCCACTTCCAATAGGCCTTGTTGCGCTCCAGCTGCCGCTTGTGGATCTCGCGGCACTTCGTCGAGCAAAACTGCTCAAAGTACCAATTGTGCCGGATCAGGCCGAAAGGCCGCTTGCACGCCGGATTTCCGCAACGAGCTGTCATGACGCTGCCTCCGCATTCGCGCGCCAAAGCCAGCGGATGAAGTCCTCCTGGCCTTTGTAGAGGCAGAGGCGTCCGCAGTAGCGTTCGCCCGCCGGATTTCGCAAACAGATGATCTTGGGGTCTTCGCTGTCACACTGGGCGCAGCGCGGTTCCGCACGCATGGCGACCTCCCTCCGAGGAATTGCCATTTGCCAATCAAAATGTCTGGTGCTGTCCTTGCCGTCGATCTTCCCGAAGGACGACGATGCGAAATCTCGCGCCGCCGCCGTCCATGCGCAACTTGTCCAGATGTTTTGTGGCATCATCCTTGCGTATAGCCGGCCCGGTGATGGCTGATCCAACTCACGCACCCGGCGCCGCGCTGCGCTGCGCGAGGGCGGTATCGAGGCATTTGATCAGGACGTCCCCGTCGCAGGGCTTGCTCAGAAAGCAGATCGCTCCAGCCTTCAGCGCCCGGACGCGATCGCTTTCGACCGAGAACGCCGTGACGAAAATGAACGGAAAGCGGTGTCCGCTGGCAATGAGGTGGCTCTGCAGGTCGAGCCCGCTCATGGCCGGCATCCTGACATCCGCGATCACACAGGATGTGTCATTCAGGCGGGGCGAGTGCAAAAATTCCTCGGCCGACGCGTAGGTCTCGACCGCGTAGCCCAGCGACCTGACGAGATTGTCGGTCGCGGTGCGAACCGACATGTCATCGTCGATGATTGATATCACTGGCGGGTTGGGCAAGGAGGTTTTCCCGGGCCGGAAGGGCCTCTGGCGTGTGCATCATGTGGGGACCACAGTGCGTCGCCAATCGGGGCCGGAGAATCATACTTAGGTTTGCGCCCCGCCGGCTGCCGGTCCGATCTGGAGCATCTGTGCCATCCTGACCAGATCGGGTAACGACTTTGCCGCCATTTTCCGCATGATGTGCCCGCGGTGTATCTTCACTGTGATTTCGGCCACACCGATTTCGGCGGCGACCTGCTTGTTCATCAACCCCGCCGTGACGAGCGTCATCACCTGGCGTTCACGCGGCGTCAGGGTCGCGAAGGCGGCGCGCAGGTTGGCAAGAACCTTGGCCTCATCGCGACGATTCCTGTCGCGCTCGATCGCCGTCGTGACGGCATCCAGCATGTCCTGATCGCGGAATGGCTTGGTCAGGAAGTCCACAGCGCCGGCCTTCATGGCCCTGACCGTCATCGGGATATCGCCGTGGCCGGTCATGAAGATGATCGGAATATCGATGCCCGCCTTCGCCAGCTCCCCCTGAAAGTCCAGCCCGCTCACCCGCGGTAACCTGATGTCGAGGATCAGGCAGCTCGGGACATCCGGAGGCTTGCGCTGCAGAAATTCATGGGCCGAGCCGAATGCTGCGGTCCGCAAGCCGACCGACCGGAACAGATTGCTCAGCGCGTCCCGCATGGATGCGTCGTCGTCGACGACGAAGACGACGGGATCCTCGGCGTTTGCCAGACCAGAAGGCGATGCCGCGCGCCCGGTCACCATGCATGATCCTCTTCGTGCAGTGGCAAGGTGAACTGGAACGTCGCGCCGGGGCCGATGTTTCCGGCCAAGGACAGGCGGCCTCGGTGAGCTTCGATGATCGATCGGCAGATCGACAGCCCCATCCCCATGCCGCTGGCCTTGGTGGTGTAGAACGCGTCGAACAGCCGTTCGGCATTCTCGGTCGCGATTCCGACGCCGCAGTCGGTGACCGTGACCACGATCTGCCCGGCCTCGTCATGGCGTGTCCGGATCACGAGCTCCCGCGGCCGGTCCGTGACCGGCTGCATGGCCTCGATACCATTGAGGACCAGGTTGAGGATGACTTGCTGCAGCTGGATACGGTCGGCGACGACAGACGGGAGCGCGGGAGCGAGGTCGAGCTGCAAGGATACCAGGTGACGCTGCAGTTCATGCTGCACCAGGCCGATCACCTGGTTGATGACTTCATTGACGTCGAGCGGCGCCTTCTGACCGGTCGTCTTGTTCACCATCGCGCGGACGCGCTGGATGACCTCGCCCGCCCGGTTGCCGTCGCTGATGATCGACCTGACCGCGCCGCGGGCTTCGTTCAGATCGGGGGCTGCCCGGTTGAGCCACCGCAGGCATGCCGCGGCATTGGTGACCACGGCGGCAAGCGGCTGGTTCACTTCATGGGCGATCGATGCGGCGAGCTCGCCGAGCGCCGTCACGCGCGTGACGTGTGCGAGGTTGGTCTGCGCTTCGTGCAACTCCGCTTCGGCTCGCTTGCGGGCAGTCACGTCGGTGACCGCTCCGATGAATTCGGTGTCGCCCGAAAGGTTCGTCACCGTATGCGCCCTGGCGTGAACAAATTTGATCGTACCATTGGGCATCAGCAATCGGTAGCCGTGTTCGAAGTCCTTGCCGTCGAGCGAGGCGCGGTCGATGGTCCGTTGCACGCGGGCGCGATCGTCCGGATGGACGCGCTGCAGGACCGTGGCATGCGTGATGGAAGGAGCTCTGTCGAATTCGAAGATCCTGAACGTCTCTTCCGACCAGATGATCTCGCCGCTGGCGACGTGCCAGCCGAAGCTGCCGGTGTGGCTCAATCGCTGGGCTTCGGTCAGGTACATTTCACTCTGCTGCAGCGCATTTTCGGCGTGCTTGCGCTCGGTGATGTCCTCGCATGCGATCAGCACGATCAGCTGATCGCCCAGCCGCCGCACCGCCTTGGCGTTTTCACGAACCCAAATCCTTGAACCGTCCTTCCGGACCTTCCGGATTTCCCAATTGTGGGTCTGGCCGATGTAGTCGAGGCATGCCGCGACGTTGCGTTGGACCATATCCCGGTCTTCGGCGGCAAAGACCCGCAGCACCGATTGTCCGAGCAGCTCGTCGACGGTGTAGCCGAGCTGTGCCGCGCCGAACGTGTTGACCGACAGCACGAGGCCCGTTGCGTCGACCATGAAGTACATGACCGGGTTGTGCTCGAATACCTCCTTCCATTGCGCTTCGCTGTTGCGCAGCGCCTCCATCGCGCGCTCCTCGCTGCTGGCTCGGCCGCGCAACATGGCTTCCATCCGCCTTTGCGAGCGGCCAACCAGGCGGATCATCAGCAATGCGGCGGTAAGCGACGCGACGAGCAGCGCCAGGGCAACCAGATGGGCGGAAGCTGCCGGCTGCGGACCCAGCAACAGCCCGATGCAGGTTGCCGCCAAGGCCAGCACCATGCCGCCGAGCAGCCATTGCTCGGCCGACCAGGACTTCGTGGTCGGGTCGCGGATCATCGGCAGCCCAGCACTTGGCCATCATCATGGGCCGCGCTGCGTCGCTAGGTGACTGCTACCATCAGCGGCGACAACGTCGCCCTCCCAATAGACTGTATATTAGCAGCTTTCTTGCCGCCCGGGCGGGATGGCGCCGGCCTTTTTGGCGGTCCAAACCCGTGAGATCGCGCAGAAAGCGAAGCCATTGAGCGCGCTCAGGTCCAGGTTGCGACCTAAACTCAAGTATGAGTCGTCTCCACCGAATGTAACGGTCGGATCAACCTCCGTTCAATGGCCCGTTCCATCCCGGTGACTACGCTTATTGGGTAACTCGATGACGGTAGAGATTTCCGGGGTTCAGCAATCGCCAATCAGTGACGGAGATTGAAATGCCCAGCGCGCGCCTGCATCTGATCGTTTGCTCCGACGACGTCGACCACGAGGCAAGGCCTCAGAGACGCGATCGCAGCTTCCAGCCTTCCGTCATCGATGGTGGCAAGCAAACAGCAAGCACGCCGGCCGACAACCCGTGGATCGATCTGCTGGACGCATTCGATCTCGGCGTGGTGGTCTGTCAGGCCAGCTACCTGGCCTTGCTGGGAGCGAGCCTGGCGGCGCTGCAGCCGCAATTCGACGTGCCAGATTCAGTGCGGTAGCCGGGCCCTGAATTCCAAGTCCGGCAGGCTGCCGGGACCGAAGCGCTGGCTGCTCACGCCTGGGTCGCGCAAGACGGGTCCGATCACAGCCTCCGTGAGAGCCCGGAATCCATTCCCCGCCTAGCCCCGGCCCTGATGGATTCCGGGCTCAGTTTTGCAGACGCCCTCGGCTGCGCAATGGCGCACCGGAATGATGGGCGGAGCAGGTCGACGGCGCGGCTCCCGCGCCAGGCTCCCGACGACGGCAAATTGCAGCAATTTTTTCGAAAGATGCCCGGTTCGCTTTAGCCGCTTTTGAAGCACCTGATTATTGGATCTGTCCGGCAACGGCATCGCTCTGCAGAGCTGTGCGTTGGTTCGCGCACTGACAGATCAGGGGCCGGTCATTATGAATCAGGCACAGCAGCACAAGCCGCTTCCCGAAGACAATAATTCCGTCACCAGGAATGAGGCCGACGGCGCACGGGGATTGCAGCGCGATCTGCAGGAACGGCTGCAGCCGGGGCACGACGAGCCAGTCAGCGATAGCGCTCCCCATCCCGAAGCGCCCGCCGGATCAGGCCGGATGGTTCGCCGCCTGCTCAAGGTCGGCATTGGCCTTGCCATCGTGGCCGTCTTCGGATGGCTGCCGCTCAGGGCTGTGTTGCAGACCTCGAGCGTGGAGGCCGTGGTCAACGCCAGGATCGTGACCTTGCGCTCGCCGATCGACGGCACCGTGAGCGCGAAGCCGCAGAAATCCACGCAGCTCAGCGTGGTTCACGAGGGCGATGCGATCCTTCACGTCGTCAACGCACGCGGCGATCGCGCCCGGCTCGATGATCTCCGGCGGCAGATGTCGCGGTTGGAAAATGAGCGCCCGAGTCTGGCGGCCAAGCTTGCGGCCGCCGAGACGGCGCAACAGGACCTTGCCCGCCAGGCCGGCCAGTTCCGTGACGGCCGCATCCTCCAGCTCGAGGCCCGGATCGCCGAAATCCAGACTGCGATCGAGGCCGCCGCCGCACGGCGGGAGGAGGCCGTGGCCGCCGTCGAGCGGGCGTCGTCGCTGATCAAGTCGGGCAGCGTGTCGACGGTCGAAATGGCCCGCCTGACGCGCGAGCAGGCGATCTCGCAGCAGACCGAAATCGGCGCTCGACGGCGTCTCGACGCCGCCAAGGTCGAGCTCACCGCCGCAAGGAATGGCACCTATCTCGGCGACAGCTACAATGACCGGCCGAGCTCCGTGCAGCGCGAAGAGGAGATGCGCCAGCGCGTCAGCGACCTGCGCGCCGATCTGGCGCATGCCGATGCCGAGATCGACTGGCTGACCCACGAGATCGCCGCCGAGCAGCTGCACTACGTCAACCGGGCGGAAGCCGACATCAAGGCCCCGGTTGGCGGGCGCATCTGGGAGATGATGACGTCGCCCGGCGAGGACGTCAGGGCCGGGCAGCCCTTGCTCAAGCTGCTCGACTGCAGCGGCGCAGTGGTCACGGCGAACGTCACCGAGAGCGTCTACAACGGTCTGAAACTCGGCGAGCAGGCGAGCTTCGAGCCGAATGACGGCAGTGCCGCGCTCCAGGGCGAGATCGTCAATCTCACCGGCGCGTCGGGCGCGCCCGCGAACCTCGCGATCAATCCGGATGCGCTGAACAAGGAGCCGTATCGGGTGACGGTGTCGATGCCGGCGCTCGACACCACGGGCAAGGATTGCGCGGTCGGCCGCACCGGGCGCGTGGTGTTCAACGCGGACGCGGCAAAGTCATGATGGCGGCATTTGCGCCCGGGCTGGTCGCATTCGGCGCCTGCCTTGCAATCCTGCCACTGCTCCGCCGTGAGCAGACCCTGGCCCGCGTCATGATGACCGGCATGTCGTTCGTCCTGCTGGTCCACTATTTCGCGTGGCGGGTGACCCACACCCTGCCGCCTCCGGGCCTCACCGCCGACGCGCTGGTCGGCTATCCCTTCATGCTGGCCGAGGTGGCCTCGATGATCGCGGTGTGCCTGTCGCTGCTGTTCCTCAGCCGGACCATCGACCGCTCACCCGAGGTCAATGCGATCCTGCGCCGATCGAGAGCGAGCGCGGATGCGCCGCTCGTCGACGTCTTCATCTGCACCTACAACGAGGAGAAGGCGATCCTCGAGCGCACCATCATCGGTGCGACCGGGCTGAACTATCCCAATTATCGCGTCTGGGTGCTCGACGATGGGCGCAGGCTCTGGCTGCGCCGGCTCGCCCAGGAGCTCGGCTGCAACTATCTGGCCCGCCCGGACAACCGCCACGCCAAGGCCGGCAACATCAATCATGCGCTCCAGCACGTTTCCGGGCTGGCTGAGCGGCCGGAGTTCATCTCGATCCTCGATGCGGATTTTGTCCCGATGCCGGATTTCCTGACCCGGGCGATGAGCCTGATGCAGGACGGCAGCGTCGGCGTCGTGCAGACGCCGCAGCACTTCATCAACCCGGATCCGATCCAGACCAATCTGGCGGCGACCGATGTGTGGCCCGACGAGCAGCGCTTCTTCTTCGATATCCTGATGCCGGCCAAGGATGCCTGGGACACGGCATTCTGCTGCGGCACCTCGTCGCTGATCCGCTTCTCCGGCCTGATGCAGATCGGCGGCTTCCCGACCGATTCGGTGACGGAGGATTACCTCGTCACGCTGCGCCTGAAGGAGAAGGGATTGCGCACGGTCTATCTGAACGAGCGCCTGACCATCGGCCTCGCGCCGGAGGGGCTGAAGGAATACATCACGCAGCGCGGGCGCTGGTGTCTCGGCTTCATGCAGATATTTCGCGGCCGCAGCGGGCCGTTCTCGCGGCAATCGAAGCTCGCCTTCATGGACCGGCTGTCGTTGGTCGATGCCTTCATGAGCTGGGCGGCGGTCTACGGTACCAAGGTTTTCGGCCTGGTCGTGCCGTGGCTTTATCTGCTGTTCGGGATCAAGGCGGTCCACGCCGACCTGTTCGAGCTGCTGAAATACTTCTTGCCGTTCTATGTCTGGCACGCCTTCACGATGGCCTGGATCTCGCGCGGCCGCTCGCTCGCGATCATGACCGACGTGTCGCAATACATCGCGGCGCCCGCGGTGTTGAAGGCGGTCGTGACCGGCCTCGCCAGGCCGCAGGGCCACAAGTTCAAGGTGACGGCCAAGGGCGGCGACCGCAACCGCCGCTTCATCGAATGGCCGCTGCTGCGGCTCTATGGCGCCGCCCTGCTGATCACGCTGCTGGCGATCGCCTATGCCTTCATCCTGCATCTGCGCGGCGACAGCATAGCCTATGGCGGGCTGGCGCTGGCCTGGAGCCTGTACAATTGCGTCGTGCTCGCGATCGTGTGCTTCATCTGCATCGAGCAGCCGCGGCGCCGCAAGGCCGAGCGGTTCGAACGCGACGAGCCGATCCTGATCCATCAGGACAGCGAGATGCGCTTGATCCGGATGGCCGACATCTCGATCTCGGGCGCGCGCTTCATCGATCCCGTCCCGCCCGCCATCGGTTCCTTGATCAAATGCAATGTCTACGGACAGAACGTCGCCGCGACTGTGGTCCGGCGCACCCGCGACGGCTTCGGCGTCCGCTTCGAGGACGCGGTGGCGACGCGGGTCAATGTCGTGCGCGCATTCTATGCCGGTGAATATGTCCGCGCCTTCCACGGCGTGCGCGCGGCGCCGGTCGGCAAGGCCCTGCTGATGCGGCTGTTCGGTTGATCCGCCACGGGATTGGGGCTTCGCTCCTTCGGTGGAAACAGCTTTCGATCCCGTCATCCCCGCGCAAAGGCTTCGCCTTTGTCGCTGGAGGAGCGCGGAACGCGCGTCTCGAAGGATCGACGGCCCGGCCGCTTCCGCATACTCCCACTCTCTTGGGGAAGGAACGTGGCCGTCGATCCTTCGAGACGGCCGCTGCGCGGCCTCCTCAGAGCCTGACTGAAAAATGGGTGAGTGATCTCAGTGGGGTGTGATTCCATCGGATTTGCAAAGATTCGAGGGAGAGCACGATGCCCTGGACCAAGATCACTCGGGAGCAATATCGGCGGGACGATCTGCGTTATGCAAGCGATATGACCGATGCGGAGTGGGCGCTGATCAGACGCCTGTTGCCGCGAGCGAACCGGCGCGGCCGGCCGCGTAAGACGGAGCTGCGTCGTGTGATCGAAGCGATCCTCTATATCGTTTCGACCGGCTGCCAGTGGCGGGCGTTGCCG
>NZ_JAGKJL010000107.1:0-15937 GCF_020329495.1 Bradyrhizobium australafricanum
CGATCGCGATCTCGACGCCGTCGAGCATGACAGAGCGGGCGGCGACCGCGATCGCCTGCAGGCCGGAGGCGCATTGCCGGTCGATGGTGGTCCCGGCGACCGTGACGGGAAGTCCAGCGCGGATGGCGCCCTTGCGCGCGACGTTCATCACCATGGTGCCCTGCTGCATGGCGCAGCCCATCACCACGTCCTCGACCTCGCCGGGCGCGATGCCGGCGCGCTTCACCGCCTCGGCCATCACATGGCCGGCCAAAGTCGGGCCGTCGGTGTTGTTAAGCGCGCCGCGATAGGCCTTGCCGACGCCGGTGCGCGCGGTGGAGACGATGACTGCATCTTGTGACATGCTTGCCTCTCTGAATCAGGCGGCCGCGTCGAGCTGCGCATAACGCAGCACGTGATAGGCGGGATCGCCGAACTGGATGTTGATGGAGGAAATCCGCTTGAAGTAATGGCCGACATTGAGCTCGTCGGTCATGCCCATGCCGCCATGCAGCTGCACCGCCTGATCGGCGACGAACTTGCCGGCATATCCGATCTTCGACTTGGCGCCGGAGGCGAGCCGAGACACGCCGGCCTCATCGTCGCCGAGACTTAGGCTGAGATGCTGCATCAGCGACAACGCCTCCTGATGCGCGATGAACATGTCGACCATCCGGTGCTGCAGCACCTGGAAGCTGCCGATCGTGACGCCGAACTGCTTTCGCGTCTTGGAATAGTCCAGCGTCGCGGCGTTCAGTTCGCCGATCGCGCCGACCGCCTCGGCGCAGAGCGCGCCGATCGCGCGGTTACGGCAGGCTTCCAGCGCGGCGACGCCCCCGCCTTCGCTGCCCAGCAATTCCGCGCGCACGCCGCGCAGGCTGATCTCGGCCGCCCTTCGGCCATCGATCGTCCTGAAGCTTTGCAGATCGAGATTGGCGGCGCGGCGATCGACCACGAACAGGCTGACGCCGCCGCGATCATGACGATGGCCCGCGGTGCGCGCGGAGACGATCAGATAATCCGCCCACGGCGCGGCCAGCACCGCCGTCTTCTCCCCGGTGAGCACGTAATCGTTGCCGTCGCGGCGCGCCGTGGTGGTGACGGTGGCGAGATCGAAGCGCGAACCCTTCTCGGTCCAGGCCAGCGCCCAAAGTTTCGTGCCAGCGATGATGTCGGCGATGAACGCCTGCCTCTGCGCGTCGCAACCTGCCTGCTCGATCAAGCCGCCCGCCACGACGACCGTCTCGACGAATGGCTCGACCACGAGATGGCGGCCGAACTCCTGCATGATGATCATGGTCGACAGCGGCCCGCCGCCGAGCCCTCCAACCGCTTCCGAGAACGGCGCGGCGAGCAGGCCGAGTTCGGCGAATTCAGCCCATTGCTTGCGGCCAAACCCCTCTTCGCTCGCGACGATCTTGCGGCGGGCTTCGAAATCATACTGGTCGCGCAGCAGCCGCTGGACGCTGGACCGCAACAATTCCTGCTCTTCCGTGAACTGGATATCCATCCGATCCTCGTTGCTTGTGGCTAGAGTCCAAGCACCGCCTTGGCGATGATGTTGCGCTGGATCTCGTTCGACCCGCCGTAGATCGAGAGCTTGCGCGAGTTCAGATATTTCTCCGACGCGGTGTGGCCGTAGTCGGGGCCCGGCATGAAGTGGTTGGCGCTGACCGGATGCTCGCGGATCGCGAGCCCGTAATTGCCGATGGCGCGATGGGTGAGTTCGGTGATGTTCTGGAAGATCTCGGTGCCGCGGATCTTGAACAGCGAGGCCGCCGGTCCCGGGTCGATGCCGCGCGCCATCTGGGCGACGACGCGGAGTTCGGTCGCCTCCAGCGCCAGCACGTCGAGCTCGACGCGGGCGATGTCCCGGATGAATTCCAGATGCGCCGGATCGTCTTCGGGGATCTCCGCCTTCACGATCTTCTTCAGCCGCGCGATGTAGCGCGTCGAGCGGCCGATGCCGGCCATGCTGGTGCGCTCATTGCCGAGCAGGAATTTAGCGTAGGTCCAGCCCTTGTTTTCCTCGCCGATCAGGTTCTCGGCGGGGACGCGGACGTTCTCCAGGAAGACGTCGTTGACCTCGTGCGAGCCGTCAATGGTGATGATGGGGCGCACGGTGACGCCGGGTGACTTCATGTCGATCAAGAGGAACGAGATGCCGGACTGCGGCTTGGCCGTGGGATCGGTGCGCACCAGGCAGAAGATCCAGTCGGCGTGCTGCGCCAGCGTGGTCCAGGTCTTGTGGCCGTTGACGATGTAATGATCGCCGTCGCGCACCGCCTTGGTGCGGACGGTCGCGAGGTCGGAGCCGGAGCCCGGTTCCGAATAGCCCTGGCACCACCAGTCCTCGCCGGACAGGATGCGCGGCAGGAATTTCCTTTTCTGCGCGTCGTTGCCGAAGGTGTAGATGACCGGGCCGACCATGGTGACGCTGAACGCCAGCGGCGGCATGGTGCCGGCGCGCGTCGTCTCCTGCTCGAAGATGAAGCGGCGGGTGATCGACCAGCCGGGCCCGCCATATTGCTTCGGCCAGAGCGGCGCGATCCAGCCCTTGTCGTGCAGGATCCGATGCCACAGCAGCATCTGCTCCTTGGAGAGATCGGTCTCCGGATTGGCGACGCGCATCTCCGCCGGGTAGTTGTCCTTGATGAAGGCGCGTACCTCATCGCGGAACGCCGCATCTTCAGGGGATAGCGCGAGCTCCATCTGACCGGCTCCCTACCACTTCTCGCCGAAGGGCCGGATTTCCAACTCGAAGGTCCAGGCGCTCTTCGGCTGCTGATAGAGCTGCCAATAGGCGCCCGCGACCGATGCCGGCGGCATCAAGAGATCGGGATTGTCGAGCGCGTTCGGGCCGAGCGCCTCGATACGGCGCTGCCGGACCCATTCGGTGTCGACGCCGGAATCGATGATCAGATGCGCGACATGGATGTTCTTCGGCCCCAGTTCGCGGGCCATCGCCTGCGCCACGGCACGCAAGCCGAACTTGGCGCTTGCAAAGGCGGCATAGCCGCTGCCGCCGCGGAGTGACGCGGTGGCGCCGGTGAAGAAGATGTTGCCCTCGCCGCGCGGCATCATCAGCCGCGCCGCCTCGCGTCCGGCCAGGAAGCCGGAGTAGCAGGCCATCTCCCAGACCTTGCGGAACACCCGCTCGGTGGTCTCGAGGATCGGGAAATTGACGTTGGCCCCGATGTTGAAGATGCAGACCTCAAGCGGCGCATGCTTGTCGGCGTCATTGAGGAAGGCCGTGATCTCCTCCTCCTTGCGCGCATCGAGCGAGCGCGCATGGATCTCGCCGCCGGCAGCCTCGATCTCCTTGACCAGCGGCGCCAGCTTATCGCCATTGCGGCGGCCGGCGAAGATCGTAAAACCTTCGGAGGCGAACTTCTTGGCGATCTCGCCGCCGATGAAATCGCCGGCACCAATGACGGCCACCGTCCTGTTTCTCTTCTGCATGGTGTACTCCGGTCTTGTTTGAGTGAACTGGCTCGCGGCGACGGCTCGGTCTCAGCCGCGCAGCGATTCCGCCAGCTTGTGCTTCAGCAGCTTGCCCGTCGATGTCGCGGGCAGCGCGTCCATCAGGATAATCTCCGACGGACGCTTGTACGAGGTGAGTTGCGGGGCAATATGGGCCATCAGGTCCTGTACCGTGGCGGTCGAACCCTTGATCAGCTGTACAAAGGCAACCACCTCTTCGTTGCCCTCGACCGGCCGGCCGACCACGGCGCACTGCACCACGGCGTCGTGCGTGCTCAGCACCGCCTCGATCTCGGCCGGATAGACGTTGAACCCGGAGCGGATGATCATCTCCTTGGTCCGCCCGACGATGTAGAGCGCATCGTTCTCGAAGCGGGCCAGATCCCCGGTGTTGAACCAGCCGTCGGGATCGATCGCCTTGGCGGTCAAATCAGGCGCGCGGTAATAGCCGCGCATCACGTTCGGGCCGCGAACATGGAGCTCGCCGACTTCGCCTGCCGCGACCGGCTTGAGGTCGCGGCCGACCAG
Source organism: Bradyrhizobium australafricanum (assembly GCF_020329495.1). Taxonomy (NCBI): domain Bacteria; kingdom Pseudomonadati; phylum Pseudomonadota; class Alphaproteobacteria; order Hyphomicrobiales; family Nitrobacteraceae; genus Bradyrhizobium; species Bradyrhizobium australafricanum. Next base: position 3,991 of record NZ_JAGKJL010000107.1, read on the forward strand.
CTTGGCCTCGAGGCCGGGCATGACGGTGCCGACCGCATGGTCGGCCCGCGGATTGTCGGGCCGGACGCCGGAGATGCCCGGCGAGCATTCGGTGATGCCGTAACCGTTGAGCAGCGGCAGCCCGAGCTCCTGCTCGACCCGTGATTTGAGATCGAGGTCGAGCGGCGCGCCGGCCACCGAGATCACCCGCAACCGGCCGCGATCGAGCTTCGGCAGGCCGGCATTGCGCCGGTATTCGAGCAGACGCTGATAGGTCGCGGGCACGCCGTTCAGGATCGTGATGCCCTCTTCAGTCATCGCCTTGACCAGCGCGGCCGGATCGTATTTCGCCACCAGACGCACGGTGGCGCCGATCATCAGGGTCATGGTCAGCAACGAGATGCCGACGATATGCGAGATCGGCAGCACGCAATACTGCACGTCATCGGCCGCCATCTTTCGGAAGCTTGCCGTCGCCCGGGCGCTGAACAAGAGATTGCGATGGGTCAGCATCACGCCCTTCGGCGTGCCCGTAGTGCCGGAGGTGTAGATGAGAACCGCAACCTGGTTGGCGCCGTCGACCTCGACCGGCTCCGCCACGGTTGCCAGGTTCAAACCGGTGACGGCGATGCCGCGGAGCGGGCCGACATCCTGCACGGCGGCCTCGTAGCGCGCGGCATGTGTAGCCGCCTCCTGCGAGACCTCGGCGGTCAGCAGCACGCGGCGGGCGCCGCTGTGATCCCTGATCTGGTCCAGCTCACGCGGCGACAGCCGGGGATTGACCACGATGGACCAAGCATCGAGCCGGCTCGCCGCCAGCAGCAGGCAGGCGAGCGGGATCGAATTCTCGCTCACGATCATCATGCGGTCGCCGGCGCGGATGCCGAGCGCCCGCAGCGCCTCGGCGACGCGACCGACCGTTCGGTCGAGCTCGCGGTAGGTCAGCCGCGTCTTGTCGTCGATCAGCGCCGGATGATCCGGCGTCGCCCCGACGTGGTGATCGATCACCTCGTGGATGCGGTTCGGCAAGCCTTCCACACTTCCTTCAAACTGGGTCGACGCCTGCACTGAAACCTCCCTGTGACAGCCCTTTGGGCCTGATTTGTTGTCTTGAGGAATTTTCCCGCTCAGGCGGTCTTGCGTCGCCCCGCAGCCAGCTGCTCGACGATCTCGTCCTCGACCTCGCGCAGCTTGTCCTTGCCGAAGAAGATCTCGTCGCCGACAAAGAAGGTCGGTGAGCCGAACGAGCCGCGCGCCACCGCGTTGCTGGTGTTGTCGATCAGCTTCTTCTTCACCTCGTCCTGCTGGGCGCGGGCGATGATGCGGTCGATATCGAGGCCGGAGGACAGGAACGCTTCGCGGAACACCTGCGGATCGTCCATCTTCTTGGGCTCGGACCACATGTGGTGATAGGCGGCGCGAAAGTACGGCTCGAACAGCCCTTCGAAATCGGCAGCGACGACGCCGCGCATCAGCATCAGCGTGTTGACCGGAAAGAACGGGTTGGTCTTGAACGTCGTGATGTTGTAGCGGCGCAGGAAGCGCTCGGTCTCGAGCGCGTTATACTCGGGCTTGTTCTTGATGCCGCGCAGCGACTCGCCGGGCGACATGTTGCCGGTCGCCTTGTAGACGCCGCCGAGCAGCACCGGGATGTAGTCGAACTTCACGCCGGTGCGCTTCTCGATTTCGGGCAGCGCCTGCTCCGCCAGATAGGCGTTCGGACTTCCAAAATCGAAATGGAATTCGACCTTGAGCGGAGCAACCATGGAACGCCCTTCCCTTTGAGTACCAGCAGCCCTCAGCCGCCGCGTTGATCGAGCCGGGACATTAAGTTCTATTTTAGAACTGTCAATATGATATTTGTCATCCAATGACTAAGTCACGGCTGCAGGCGAGGCATCCTATTGAAATTGCGTTAGTTCTGTTTTAGAATTTAAAAGGCGATGCCGGCGCAGACCGCAGGAGATGCTGATGAAATGGGATGCCCTCGAGGAGGAGCCGTGCTCGGTGGCCCGCACGGTGGCTGTCATCGGTGACCGCTGGAGCCTGCTGGTCCTGCGCGAATGTTTCCTGCGCATCCGCAGGTTCGATGACTTCCAGGCCTCGCTTGGGATCACGCGGCATCTGCTCGCCGACCGGCTGAAGAAGCTGGTGCGCTTCGGCGTGCTGCGCAAGATCCCCTATCAGGAGGCGCCGAAGCGCTACGAATACATCCTGACGCAGAAGGGCCTCGACCTCTATCCGATCATCATGTCGATCGTGCACTGGGGCAACGTCCACATGGTCGATTCGCGCGGCCGGCCGATGCTGCACGAACACAAGACCTGCAAGAAGATGTTCGATCCCGTCATGGTCTGTTCGGAATGCGGCGAGCCGCTGAGCGCGAAGGCGGTCCACGTGCATCCGGGCCCCGGTGCGCGGAAATCATCACCGGTGCACGCCAAGGCACAGGAGCGAGCCAGGCGCGCCGCTGATTAGACCTGGATACTGTTTACGAAGCCGGCGCCCCGCGCTGGCGGCTGCTCAGTGTGACGGTGCAGCCATCAGCGCGACATTGCCGCCAAGCAGGCAGCCGACGGGACGGCCGCCGGCGAAGCCGATGCGGACCCGAATCTCAGACAGCCGCCCCATCGCCCTGCCCTGCAGGATTCGAATCTCGTCGTCATCAGGAGCGACCAGGCCGTAGTCGAGCAAGCCGAACGCCAGCGCCGCGGCCGCAATGCCGGTCGCGGCATCCTCCCGATAGCCGGAGGAGCGCGGGAATTGCCGCGCCTCGAACAGGCGAGCTTTTCGGTCGATCACGGCGAATGGATAGAGCCCGGTCGATTCGATCCGGCCGCAGACCGCCTCGACGTCCCCTGTCGCGGGATCGAGCGCATTCAGCGCTTCGGGGGAGCGCATCGGAACGAGTGTCTTGATCCGCGATGTGACGGCGTTACAGGGCGTTCCCTCACCGATCGCATGCGGTCCAATCGCGAGCGCCCGCAGCACGTCATCGCGCTGATCTGCGATCAGCGGAACGGTCTTCCCGGCCGGTTGAGTGATCTCGACACGCGGCTCGCCGTGACGATCACGGCTGATGAAGCCGGTGACCGGACCGCTGCGCGTCGAGATCCGGATGGTGTCGCCCGGCAGCCTTCCCTGGCGCGCAAGCAGCCAGAGCGCACCGATGGTCGCGTGGCCGCACATTTCCATTTCGTGGTTCGGAACGAAGAAGCGGAACGTGGCGTCGAAATCGTCGCTCTGCGCCGGCAGCGCGAAGCCGGATTCGTGACCGTGGCGGCGGGCAACATCCTGCATCTCGGACGCGCTCATGCCGCTTGCATCCACCACGATCGGACAGGGATTTCCGCCTTGCCCATCGACCGTGAACACGCTGACCAGTTCGGCTGTCGTCATGATGTCGCTCGCCTGTCTCGCCGTCCTTACTTGACCAGCGTCGCGCCGGTCTCCGGATGCTGCAGCCAGCCGAGCAGCGCCTCGTGGAAGCGCGCCGGCGCCTGGATCTGCGGCGAATGGCCGAGGTCGGGGAATTCGATCAGCTGCGCGTGCGGAATCCGCTTCGCGGCCTCCTTGCCGAGCACCGGATAATTGCCGAGCGTCTTGCGGATCTCCGGCGGCGCGGTGTCCTTGCCGATCGCGGTGGTGTCCTTGTCGCCGACAAGGAGCAGCGTCGGCGGCTTGATCTGCTCGAATTCGTAGAACACCGGCTGGGTCGCGATCATGTCGTAGAGCCGCGCCGAACTCGACGCCACGGCGGCGCGGCCCGGACCGCGATACATGCCGGCCAGCATCTGCACCCACGTCTCGTAGGACGCATCCCAGGTGTCGGCGTAGTAGGTGGCGCGCTCATAGGCGCGGATGCTGTCCGCGGTGACGCGCGTCTCGCGCTGCATCCAGCCGTCGAGGCTGAGCCACGGCACCCCTTTGGCCTTCCAGTCTTCCAGGCCGATCGGATCGACCAGCACCAGCTGGTCGGTGGCCTCCGGATACATCAGGGCATAGCGCATCGCCAGCATGCCGCCGGTCGAGTGGCCGACCATGATCGAATGCGCGATCCCGAGCGAGGCGAGCAGCGCGCGGCTGTTGCCGGCGAGTTGCTGAAAGGTGAACTGATAGCGCTCCGGCTTGCTGGATTTGCAGAAGCCGATCTGGTCGATCGCGATCACGCGATAGCCGGCGCCGCTGAGCGCCTTGATGGTGCCGTCCCAGGTCGCGGCACAGAAGTTCTTGCCGTGCAGCAGCACCGCGGTCTGGCCATTCGGCGTCGCCGGCTTGACGTCGAGATAGGCCATGTCGAGCTCCTGCCCCTGCGAGCTGAAGCGATAATGCTCCACCGGATAGGGATAGTCGAAGCCCTGCAATTCCGGTCCATAGGCCGGCTCGGCCGCCGATTGCGCCAATGCGTTGGACGAACCGAGCGCAACGGTCGCGGCGACGGCAAGGTGAAACAGGGCTTTCAGGTGCATCTCGGCAAATCCAGAACTCGGGGATGATCTCGTGATGCCGTAGCCGAACGGCTTAACGCCATCCAGCACCCACTGATGATTTGTTCGTGATCGGCTGCGGTCCCCCTCTACGCCGGATCGAACGCGCGGATCGGCGGCAGATTGCCGTTGAAACGCTCGACCTCGACGCTCGTCAGCTGGCCGGTGCAGCCCTGCGCGAAGGATGACGTGCCGATGTCGCGCGTCAGCACGTTCGGATTGCCATGCACGCAGAGCGGCGCTTCCTCCTCGGGGTCCATCGGATCGTACCAGGCGCCGGTCGGCAGCTGCACCACGCCGGGCGCGATGCCGTCGATGACATGCACCGCGGCAAGGCAGGCGCCGCGTGCGTTGAAGATGCGGATGATGTCGCCGTCGGCGATGCCGCGCGGCTTGGCGTCGTGCGGATTCATGCGCGCGACCTCGCGGCCGCGATGCTTGGCGCCAAGCGAGTGTCCGCCGAAGTCGAGCTGGCTGTGCAGGCGCGTCGCCGGCTGGTTGGCGACGAGGAAGCACGGCGCGCCCGGCGTCGGCGTGTCTGATTTCTCGAGCCAGACCGGATGGCCCGGACAATCCGCATCGCCGTGGCTAGCGATCTTCTGCGAGAAGATCTCGATGCGGCCGCTCGGCGTCGGCAGCGGCCGCGCGACGGGGTCTTCGCGAAAACGGCGCAGCGAGCCGCCGTCGTCGAAATGCTGCGGCACCACCAGGCTGCCGCGCGCCCAGAACTCCTCGAAGCTCGGCGCTTCGAGCCCGCGCGCGGCGAGCGCCTTGCGGGTCGGCTCGTAGAGATGCTCGAGCCACTCTCGCGAGGTGCGTCCCTCGGTGAAGGGCTCGCGGGCCCCTAACCGCTCGGCGAGATCGGCGAAGATCTCGTAGTCGTCGCGGGCGAGGCCGAACGGCTCGGCGATCCGGTGCATCGCGACCATCAACGGATCGTTGCTGGAATAGCCGATGTCCTCGCGCTCCAGTGTCATGGTCGAAGGCAGCACGATGTCGGCGTGACGCGCCGTGGCGGTCCAGGCGAGCTCGTGCACCACCAGCGTGTCGAGCCGCGCAAACGCCTTGCGCAGGCGGTTGAGGTCCTGGTGATGGTGGAACGGATTGCCGCCGGCCCAATAGACGAGGCGGATATCCGGATAGGTCCGCGTCTCGCCATTGTAGCGATAGCTGGTGCCGGGATTGAGCAGCATGTCGGCGATGCGCGCCACCGGAATGAAGTCGGCGACGCCGTTGCGGCCCTGCCCGAGCGTCGGCCCGGGCACCGCGTTGACACGGCGGCCGTAATAGCCGATCGCGCCGAGCGAATAGGCGTAGCCGCCGCCGGGCAGGCCGATCTGGCCGAGCGCCGCCGCCAGCACCATGCCCATCCACACCGGCTGCTCGCCATGCTCGGCGCGCTGCAGCGAATGCGACACGGTGATCAGTGCACGTCGGCCGGCAAGCCGGCGCGCGAGCGTCTTGATGGTGCCGGCATCGATGCCGCAGATCGCCGCGGCCCATTCGGCGCTCTTGGGCACACCGTCGCTCTCGCCGGTGAGATAGCGCAAAAACACCGGCCAGCCCTCGGTGTAGCGATCCAGGAAGGCCTGATCGTGCAGGCCTTCGCTCACCAAAGAGTGGACGATGCCGAGCATCAGCGCGGTGTCGGTGCCGGGCGTGGCCGTCAGCCATTCGGCGCCGGCCTCGACGGGAAGATCGTCACGCAGCGGGCTGACCAGGATGAACGCGCAGCCGCGCCGCTGCGCGGCTTGCATCGCGCCGCGCTCGACATGCTTGCTGATCGAGCCGCCGGCCACCATCGAGTTCTTCAGCGCCATGCCGCCGAATGCCAGCACGATGTCGGTCTCGGCCGCGATCTGCTCCCAGGTGACGTTGCGCTTGGTGATGTCCTCGTAGCCGGTCAGGATCTGCGGCAGCAGCACCGAGGACGCCCCCGAGGAATAGGTGTTCACCGAGCGGACATAGCCGCCCATGGCGATGTTGAGGAAACGGTGTACCTGGCTCTGCGCGTGATGGAAGCGGCCCGCGCTGGACCAGCCGTAGGAGCCGCCGAACACCGCGCCGGGGCCGATGGTGTCGCGGATCCGCGTCAGCTCGCCGCCGAGCAGGTCGAGCGCCTGCTCCCAGCTGACCGAGACGAAGTCGTCGCGGCCGCGGCGATCGTCGGGGCCGGGCCCCCGCTCGAACCAGCCGCGGCGGATCGCAGGCTGCGCGATGCGTGCCTGGTGGCGGAGCGCGCCGGGGAAATTGTTGATGATGCGGTTCGGATCGGGATCGGCGGCATAGGGCCTGACTTCGAGACCCGCCTTGCCGAGCCGCGCCGAGAACACGCCCCAATGCGAGGTATGCGGCTTGAACCCGTCGGACAAATCGAGGCCGGGATCGGGGTGGCCAATGGTCTCGCTCATCGATGCTCCTTCATCCGCAGGCCGGAGCCGCGCCAAGTCTGTCGCAACCCAAGTCTGTCGCAACATTCCCCGCCAGTATAATGATCCAATCGGCGCACGGTACCCGCTAACACGGACCGCACCGTGCCTTGCCGGCATGACTGCGCCTGACGGCGGCGGAACTCCCCACTGGGGCCGCGCGGCCAAAATATCGAAAATAACCCCATGCAAAGGAGCCGGCGGCTGCCGGCGCTCGAACGGCGACTTGACACGTCGGGCAAATCAGCGGCACACTTCCAATATTCCGAAATCGTGCAAGCCCCCACTCGCCCGCAACAGCGGGCTCGCGGATGGCGCTTGCCGCCCAAAACCCTCCTCACAATTGACATCGCGCCGGCTGCCGCAGCGAGCGATCGTCTGCGCGCTTGCCACGCGCATTCCAGGGACTACCCGACATGGATACTGCACCCGACATCACCGTGCCGACGATGCCCGCCGCCCCCGCGCAGACCCAGGCTGCCACACCTCCGCGGATCAAGTTCTCCTCGCACGGCTTCTGCATCGACCATCCTGATCCGGAGCTCGGCGCACAGCTGATGGCGAACGCACTGGGGGTCGCCGACCGCGACGCGATGGACGGCATCCTGCGGCAATTGGTCAAGGCGAGCGTGAGCGGCGGCAAGCCCTGCGAGGTCAACCTCGCCTTCATGATCTCGATGGTGAGAAGCATCGGTCCGCGGGATTCCGTCGAGGCCATGCTGGTGGCGCAGATGGTGTCGGTTCATGTGATGGCGATGCGATGCGCCCATCACCTCGCGCATGCCAAGGACCTCGCCCAGCACGACAGCGCGGCGCGCGCATTGGGCCGGCTCGCCCGCACCTTTCCCGCCCAGATCGAGGCGCTGAACCGCTACCGCAGCCATGGCGAGCCCGCCATCACCGTGCAGAACGTCAAGGTCGAGGACGGCGGCAACGCCATCGTCGGCAACGTCACGCAGCATGCGAGCGTGATCGTGTCCGACAACAGCCCGGCATCCGCGGCGCGAGCGCCGAGGTCCGCGGGCACCAGGCGACGGCGGAATTCCGCCGATGCCGGGCGGGACGCACAGGCATGAGCGGCCACGTCCAAACGACCGGCCCGATGCTGGCCAGCCGGCGTTGCGGCGCCAGGACCCGCTGCGGCGGTTCTTGCCGCGCGCCGGCGGCGCGCGGCAAGACGCGCTGTCGCATGCACGGCGGCGCAAAGGGATCCGGCGCGCCACGGGCCAACCGGAATGCGCGCAAGCACGGCCGGTTCACGGGGGATGCGATCGCCGAGCGGCGACAGATCCGGGCGTTGTTGAGAGACGTGCGGAGGATGCTGGAAGGGATGAAGTGATTGCGTTTCGCAAATGGCCGCACGCCTCAACGACCAATGGGCCGCCGGGCGCGAAATCCCGCTGGCCCATTCCCGCTAAAGCATGATCCGGAAAAGTGCGAAGCGGTTTTCCCTCGCGACAAACGCGGGACGCGTTTGCGCGGAGATCATGCTCAAACAAAGAGCTAAAGCGCGATGACGATTCAACCTAATCTCATCGCGCTTTAATGGACCATGAGGGCTGCGGCGATGCCGAACGCCGTGAGCGTTGCAACGGCCAAACTCATCAGGGTTATCGCTACAGGCCTCGGCATACGTTTAAACCCGCTGACGCAGTAAAAGCTTGCCGGTTGCCGGACATTGCGCGTTCCGCGAAGACAACGCACCCCGTAGCGGCCCCGCGAGCAAAGATCCGGATTCCCGGCGGTCAGTGCACGAAAGCCAGCATCAGCGCAAAGGTGACCAGCGCGTAAGTGCTGGTGACGGTGATGCCCAAATACAGACGCTCCATTGCGGCCTCCTGACCTCAAGGCGCCGCCCCCGCGCCATCAACTTAGCGCCCGCTCCGGCGCCGAGCAGCTGGAATTCCGGGTCATGGTAAATCTACGGGACCGTCCATCCGGGCTAGCCCCTGTAAGCTGCCGGCGCCGATCCTGTGGGCTCTTTGCATCCGACTGAGGAAGTACCCCTCTCTTTCCAATTGCCGGCCTGTCGGGCTTAGCACCGTACCGGATGTGAAGGCGGAGGACGGCGGCTGCGAGATCGTCGGCAACGTCACAGCCAAGCCTCGTTTATTCGTCTGGTTGGAAGCCCTCCGGCATTCGAGGAGGACCGTCATCATTCGGCTGATTGCAGGCCGGACAGGGCGCACCGGCGCCTCCGCAAGCGCAGGCGTGCGGACCGGTCCAGGGCTGGTCCTGATGGTTCTCACACACCCATCTTGTGTCGTCGCAAAAAATGCAGCGAAGCTTGCTCATAGATCTTCTCGCACCCCACGAAAGAACGGATGCCGCACCCTGCCCTCGGCGGATTTGGCGCGGTACTCGATTTCGGCCAGCACCTTCGGCTCGACCCAGATCGCCTTGTGTGCAATGCGCTTGGTGTAGGGCTGCGTCTTGCGGATCAGCGGCGTCAGGCGTTTGCGGAGATCGGCGGCCGAGGCCTTGTCGAAGCCGTGGTCGACCTTGCCGGCGTAGATCAGCTCGTTGCCCTTGCGCCGGCCGACGTAAATTCCGTCCCATTCGTTGTCGTCCAGTGCAAAGCCAGCGATGGTCAACGTCTCGCGCTGGGCGCAGGTTTTCTTGACCCAGTCCCGGCTGCGAGTGCCAGTCGGATACACGCTGTCGGCAACCTTCGACACCACGCCCTCATAGCCGAGCCTACAGGCATGCGCGAACATCTTGGGGCCGTCCACCTCGAAGCTTTCGCTGAACTGGACCTCGGTGCCAGCGACGAGCTTCTTCAGCAGCGCTTTGCGCTCCTTCAGCGGCAGCTTCCGGAGATCGCGGCCATTGAGATAGAGCAGATCGAAGGCCACTATCACGATCCTGGTCGACTTACCGCGCAGCTCGTTCTGCAGCACGGAGAAGTCGGTCTTGCCGTTTGCCGAGGGAACGACGATCTCGCCGTCGATGATGGCTGATGATGCGGAAATGTGCCAGGCGTCTTGGACCACCTTCTTGAAGCGCCTGGTCCAGTCGTTGCCGCGCCGGGTGTAGATCTTCACGTCTTCATTGGCGATGTGAGTCTGAACCCGGTAGCCGTCGAACTTGATCTCGTGAATCCAGCGTGCGCCGCGTGGGACTTTCTCGATCGGCGATGCCAGCGCCGGCGCGATGAAGCCGGGAAAGAGCGCCTTGGTCCCGATCGCCTCGGGCTTCCTACGCTGAAACGCCACAACGCAACTCCACAAACAATAAGCTGATTCAAACTGGCGCAATCGCAATCGTTCCGACGCGGGTCCGCAAATGGAACGGTCGATCATAAACCGAGTTGGCCCTCATCGACAGGGAGGCTGGAATGACAAAGAAAGCGAAGAAGCAGACCGCGCGCGGTCGCAAGCAGGACCGAGCGCGCGTCGCCGGCGGGCAGGATTACGAAGTGCGCTATGAGGCGAAGAAGACCGGCAAGTCGGCCGCATCGGTGAAGAAGGCCGTCAAGAAGGTCGGCACCAGCCGCAAGCGAGTTGAGCGCCGGCTCGGGTCGGCGATGAAAAGGTCGTTAGGAACGGCACCTTCGAAGCGACGTTAGCAATGTGCTGCTCGCGGCAGAGCGGCATCATGGATGAAAGTGCCCCGGCTCTTGCCCCCGAAGACCGGGGCACATTCTCGATCAGTTTGAGCGGCCCCGGCTGGCACCTCGCTGGGGCACCGAATCGGCCTCGGCATGTCCTCTCGCTGGGGCCGTTTCGCTTCGGGGAACACGCAGCAGTCCACGACGTTGAGTCGCCACGTGGGACTACTTGCCGGCCTCAGCACTCTCCCCGGGAGCTGGGGTCTTTTTTGTCGCGAGTCGTAAACAGCTTCTCCAAAGTCTCAGCCTGCTCTTTTGTCAGCTTCTCGGCGAACGCGCCGTTCTTTTCTATCTGGGCTGGTCCTTTGAGTTCGCTATCGTAGACCATCCATCCGTTGCCACCCTGCCGAACGAGGAAACGTCCCCGCATCGGGCGTCCAATAAATTCCATCTGCAACCACCATCTGCGAAATACGAGCTCGTCGATTAGCTCGAAGGATGGAGCGCCCGGCATTGAACTATGTGAATCGTGACGATCAACTTTGGACAAGCGCCACTTGGCTTCGCGGCGAACTGAAAACGGCCCCAACCGGGGGGCCGCCAACCCGAACGATACGGGTTTTCCTCTGGCAGTCGGGGGGGGCACCTTGGCTGACCAGAAGCGCCAATTAGACGCTGATCCCCTCTCGATGGTTCCTTGCCTGACGCGCATATTCGGGAAAAGGTGGCAATTGGACAGTTGCGTAAGCAACAGCTCCGTCGGATCGCACCCCGACAATATTTGATGACTGGCCTAATTAACCTGGGATATTTCCATCCCATGCAAACCGCTGCAATCCACGCGCTGTGATCGTTGAGTTGATGCCGGAGAGAGTTTTGCACGCTAAGCCATGGTCCGAAGAGGACGAACAGCAGTTGCCAAAGTTGATGCGAGAGACAGCCATGACGCAGTTCGAGATCGCCCGGAAGCTGGGACGCACAGAAGCTGCGGTAAGCAACCGGCTCACGGTCATCAGAAAGCGGAAACAGGTTTTCGGTGCCCAGTCCTCTCGAAGGACGACCGGGAAATAGGAACCAAACGGCCGAGTGCCGGTTTTGGCGAGAAGGAAATCATGGCAACTCGGCCTCGGTGCGCTCGGACTGCGCTGGGGCCGTTTTTGCGAAGAGCCGCCACTGGGGTGGGCTACACAGGCCTAATTTTCGGTTTCAGCTTACGATCGATCAGCATCTCGGCCCGGCGCTTTGCTAGTTCTGCCAATCGTGTGCGCACGGTATGGCGGGTCGTTTCTCCGCCGATCTCAATGATGATCTCGAACTGATCATCATATAGGCGTTTTACTTCGAACGTGACGCCCCTGTGGGTGAAGGTGCTTGGCATACGCAGGGGATAGCAAATCGATGTGCTGTCCTTGCACCGGGATGCTACGGGAAATTGTCCCACTGTAGGAATGGAGCCATGCAAGGCCACTTGCGCAGGGTGGCCTTAATCTCCCGCGTCGCTG
>NZ_JAGKJL010000108.1:0-15411 GCF_020329495.1 Bradyrhizobium australafricanum
TCGAACCGCAGCGTTGCCGAATGGGGCACCGTGTTCGCCGACCCGGTGGTCGCCACCGCGATCCTCGACCGGCTCTTGCATCACAGCCACGTGCTGACCATCCGCGGCGACAGCTACCGGCTCCGCGCCAAGCGCAAGAGCGGCCTCATCAAGCCGCCCGCCGCTGACGGCCCTCCGGTCGGCTCCGCCTCCCTCCGTCCCGTCAGCGGCGGAGCCAACCTTCAACCAACATCATGAACCCGAGGGTGGGGGCAGTTCTTCATGACGCAAAGGGGGCAGTTCCGGATGGCGTTTGACACTTTCTCAGCTTCGCTGCTGTTATTTGTCGCGCTCATCATCAGCGTAAGTCGGCTGCTGATCGGCTGAAAGTCCTACCTCTCGTGATGACATGACGACTTGGCCTCAGCGTGTAACCCCCTCGCTGGGGCCTTTTCTTTGGGACGCCAGCCTATTTCTCTATAGATCGGCGCTATCTCGCGCCGATGAAGTGGGGTTCGAGATCGGAGAGGCGCACGCGATCCGGCCACTGATCGACCTTGCCCGGCGGCAGCTCGACGGAATGGCTGCAGCGATGGTCGGAGTAGTAGACCAGCAGACCGCGGGCCGACTGGCGCATCTCGCCAGGGTGATCTTTGGCTTAGCCGTGTCTACGGCCTCCGAAATGGCATCACGACTCCGTCGCGCGCTTTCGTTTCCGGAGTGCAGTGGGCACCAACGAGCATCCGCCCCTGCGTAAGCTCCTCTTGTGTGCGGTTGAGGACAAGTTGATCGTCCAGAAAGCCCCGCTCTGACATCGACATTTGGCCGTCGCTGTTCCTGGACAAACAATCGGAACGAAGGATTAGGACACCACGCGAAGAATGGCGGGCGGGTGAGGATGAGCGGCGCGACGGATCATCCGGTAGGCGGCTGATCGTTCAAGAGCCTCAAGCTGGCGGGCAATCTTCCTCCAGTTCTCCGCTATCAAATGACGGTTCGTCCGGTTGGTCTGGTCAGCCCATCCGGCCATCACCTCATACGTTTCGGCAAGCTGCCGCATCTCAGACGGTGACATGCCCGCAATCTGGGTCAGTGGGGAAGTCTCCGCAATCACATAGGTCAAGGGGCCGTAGCCATTTGCCCTTTCCAACAAGGAAACCCTGCAGCGCCAGTCGCGGTGGCTAAGACGGACAGCACGTGGAACGCTCAGTCTTTCGCTGTTTCGACGTCAGGCCACAAACAAAAATCCCAGCGCTGCGGGGGGCATTCGAAAGACGCGATTAGGCCGTCCTCCTGTGGAAACGGTTTTTGGGTTTTTCTGCCCGCGAATGTGTCCGGCTTGGGGTTGGCGGCGAGCACCGCGCGCATAGCGTCGAGGTGATCGCGAATTCTCAGAAGCTTCGCCTCTTCTCGCACCCTTGCATTTTCCGAAACCTGGAAAAATTCCGGCGGCCGCTGCATGGCTATGCTCCCCTGGTTTGCAGGCGGGAGCGCGACCCGGTCTCTCAGTCACCGACGCCTACGGCAGAGCCTCAGCCGGCGATGGACCGATTATAGCGGATAGGAGCGCCTAAAACCACTTCAATGCTGAGGTTCGTCTTCCGGGGCGTCGATCGAGAAAAGGGGATCGTGCTGCCGCTCGAGGAGGTAGCGGGTCAGATGCTGTGTTCGACGCAATAGCTCGCATGAACGCTGCACCGTCTCGTAGGATCGCGCGATCATTTCGGCATCAAAAGACGTGACATTAAAAATTCGCATTGGACGTGGTCCGTCAGGCATGGGTCTCAATCCGTGCACAAAAAGACCTCCAGAAAATAACTTCTGAGTTTGGGGGAGACAATAGGGCGCTGCTTGTGGAACCGAACGCTTAATTTAAAGAGCCGCCGCACCGAATCTCAACCCCGGCAGCGCCGACTTTCGCCGCGCTCCACGGAGCACTGGCAGACAGTGACCACGCTATAACGATGGAGTGAGGGGCGGCCGCAACCAATCGGCAATCGGACCGACGGAGGACGATTGAGCGATGTCCGTGCAGTGCCCATCGCGTTTAGTGCACTGCCAAACGACCTCGGTCCAACGGCGGTATAGCGGAAATCGACAGGCGCCGTCTATTTCAGAGAGCGACGTTCGTGATCCTCAACCGACATTCTATTGAGACGTGTTGACTGCAGGGGCTCGGTGCCCGAGTGCGAGCCGGGACGCTGTCGACATTTGAACGGACGTAAACTTAGCAGGATTTGCTATGTGCACTTTGGAACAATAGGAACAAGCGGTCTGCCCTCGGGTTGGGCTCAAGTTGAGGACGATCATTCTCTTGTGGGGGCGGGACCGTGGCCGAGGGCCGTCTCGATGACCGATATCATCCTGCATCATTACGAGACCTCTCCCTATTCGGAGAAAGTTCGGCTCGGTCTTGGTCTGAAGGGCTTGGCCTGGGCATCGGTGGAAATCCCCGTCATCATGCCAAAACCCGACCTGACGGCGCTGACCGGAGGCTACCGCAAGACGCCCGTGTTGCAGATCGGCGCAGACATCTATTGCGATAGCCAGTTGATCATGCGCGAACTCGAGCGCCGCCATCCTACCCCGAGCTTTTATCCCGCCGGCCACGGTGCAGCCGATGCGCTTGCCTGGTGGGCCGAGAAGACAACGTTCAGCCCGGCTGCGAGCATCGCGTTCGCGAAGAGACCCGATGCGTTGCCCAAGGGATTTCTCGAAGACCGGGCCAAATTCTCCGGCCGAAATATCGATCCCGCCGCGATGAAGGCGGCAGTACCGAACTCGCTCGATCAGTTGCGCGCGCATTTCGATTGGCTGGATCAGATGCTGACTGACGGGCGCTCATTTCTTCAGGGCTCTGCCCCCAGCCTTGCCGATCTCGCCGCCTACCATCCGCTTTGGTTCTTGCAGCAAAAATTCGGACCACTGGCGGCGCCGCTCGACGGCTTTCCGAGCCTGCTGAATTGGACCGAGCGCATTGCCGCAATCGGCCACGGCAGGCGGAGCCCAATGACCTCGAAAAAAGCGCTCGATGCGGCGAGGGACGCTACGTCGATCGCCAGCGTAATCCCCGATCCACGAGATCCGATCGGCCGGAAACCTGGTCAGACAGTGACCGTCACGCCGGATGACACTGGACGCGACCCGGTCGTCGGCCAGTTGGTCGCCTCGGGCGTCCATGAGATCGTGATCCGACGCAGCGATCCCGCGGTCGGAGAGGTCTGTGTGCATTTCCCACGCGCTGGCTTTGTCGTGATGTCGGCCTGACTTGCCGATTGAGCACCGCGGTTTCGCACTTTCTCGAGCGTGATCGCCGGCGCTGACGAGGTGATCGAATACCGACTGACTTCCGGTATGGTCCGAAGGCTTCAAAAAGGAACGGGCAGAGCATGTCCGCTCTGCCCAATTATTTCAGACGTCAATCTGTTCCGCTATGGCAAGCGCGTCATCAACCTCAATGCCCAAATATCTAACGGTACTCTCAATTTTTGTGTGGCCCAGCAAAAGTTGGACGGCTCGCAAATTGCCGGCCCTGCGGTAGATCATGGCCGCCTTCGTTCGACGCAGTGAATGTGTTCCAAACAGGTGCGGATCGAGCCCAGCATTGGCAATCCAATCGGACAACAACTGGGCGTACTGCCGAGTAGTTAAACTGAAACTTGGTCCTCGCCGGCCTACAAAAAGATAGTCTCCGGGCCTCTTACCGGCTGCCTTCATGTAGTCGTCGATCGCTTGTCGTGTTGACTCGGTCAACTCAAACTTGACCGGCCGACCAGTCTTCTTCTGGCGAACGGAGGCCCGATCTGCGGCATAACCGCCGGGCGCGACGTCATCTACCTTGAGTGCCAACGTCGCAGCCGCGGAGCTTGCTGCGGTTCCGCAGAGGCTTACGAAGCCTGCTGTGCTGCCGAACGACTCCCTGCGCTTCCGTTGCAAGGGTTGCAAAAAGGACTTCACCATCACGTCCGGCACCCGAGCCACAAGCTGCCCCTGCGCGGCTATCTGGCGGCCATCGCATGAGGTGAAAGGCAAGTCCAGCTGGCGCTCAGCCGCGACCTGGGGCTGTCCTATAAGTCTGCTTTCGTCCTCCTACACGAGCTGCGCGAGGCAATGGCGGATGAATTGAAGGGCCGCGTCATCGGCGGCGAAGGCAAAACGGCTGAAGTAGATGGCGGCTATTTTGGATGTTATGTAAAACCAGCAAACCAGAAAGAATATCGCCGCGACCGTCGATATGCCCGCAATCAAAATGGGAAACGGAAGGTCGTCGTCGTCGTCCGTGAGCGCGGCGGCAATTCTGTGCCAGCAGTGTTTGGCTCTGAAAGCCAAGCCGCCGCTTTTATCCGCGCCCGCATTGCGAAAGGGACTGTCGTTCATGCCGACGAAGCCGCTTCTTGGGATGGATTACACGAACGTTTTGAAATGAAACGAATCAACCACCAAGAAGCTTACTCCTTGGATGGCGCGTGCACTAATCAAGCGGACGAGTATTTTAGCCGTTTACGCCGTGCGGAGATCGGTATCCACTATCATTTTGCTGGCGCGTACCTGCTTCGCTACGCGCAGGATTCCTCATGGCGTGAAGACAACCGCCGCATCTCGAATGGCGATAAGGTGAACCGCATTGCGGCGCTGGCGCTGAAGCGAGGCAAGTCAGCGGACTTCACTGGATACTGGCAGCGCCAAATTGACTAAGGCGGACTAAAGTTCTGGGCTGTTGCGGCGCTCCCAGCGGAGCGCATCTATGTGCACATGAAGTTCGAACAAGATTCTACGGATAAGCATTGTGATTGTTTCGACATCGGCAATCCGGCGATCAATATAGATCGTTGTCGTATTTTTGGGATGTCCTCGGCAATGGCGAACAGCCATCTCTAACTTTTGGTCTAACTTAAAAAATGCGCCCTCGAAGAAGTCAAAGGCGGAAAAGGAATGGGGAGAGCGCGCGAGCGCCTTCCTGAAAGCTCAGATGAAGAAAGCCGACGTGACCTATGCCGAGTTGGTCAAGCAGTTGAAGAAGCACGGCCTCAAGGAGGAGACCGAAGCCGGGATCACCATGAAGCTGAAGCGCGGATCGTTTACGGCAATCTTCTTTCTGGCGCGCGTTGCGGCGCTAAAGCTTGAACAGGTGGTTCTCGAAGAGATTTAAGATCAGGCCGTCCTTGTATTGAGGTCAGCCAGTCATAAGCCAAACCACGCTCGCCATAAGCATAGCAAAGGACACAACCACAGCGCTGACCAAGGCGATTTCAATACCGTCTATGCCATCATGATGATCCAGATGCATCCGGTCTCACCTCCCCACGGGTCGAAACACGACCGCAACCATTTAACTTCTAGGGAGCGTTCAGGTTCCGCCAGCTTGTGGCGCTTGCGCGATAATACCGCATTTTGACCCTTGTCGGAAGTCGGTGGGCTCGATCTGGCCGCCTACCGTTGGCAGGCATCGGAGCCATTCGCGCGATCGATGCCTCGCGGGTCAATACCTCGGTCCGAGGCGACGTAGTCGATCTCTCCGCGGGTGGTGCGGATGTCCATCCGCTCCGCGCCGCTTAAGGACAAGGTAACGCGCAATTGTTGGCGCGCTTGGGCGCGACATGCCGTGGGCGAAGGCTTGAAGTCTCTTGTCCGAGAGCCGGATGCGGGAAACCTGCCTGTCCGGTTCGTGTTCGCGGCGCTCCCGAAAGGCATCCCAGATTTGCAGATGAAGCTGGAGACATGCCGGGTCAATACGGATGTCCGCGCGAGACGCGTTGTGCCGTGCGTCGAGCTCAAATCTCCATGGGACGGTGCTTTTCGGCGGCTTTAGCGTTCCCCTGTTGCCATAGCCGGCACGAGGTTGCCGCGAGAGCGGCGGGTAGGCTTGACCGGTGGCTTACATTTTACACGCCTGCAGCTTATTCTTGCGATTTCCGGCCAGCCCCAAGCGCTACCCAATTATCGGGGGCTGTCATCCAGGGGGATTCGCATCTTGCGCTATCTCTTCGAGGATTACGCATTCGACCTCGCCCGGCGCGAGTTGTATCGCGGGGCGGACGTCGTCCGCATCGCACCACAGGTGTTCGACCTGCTCGATTATCTGATCCGCAACAGGGAGCGCGTCGTCAGTAAAGACGACCTCATCAACGCCGTTTGGAATGGGCGCAGCGTTTCGGATGCTGCGCTGACCACTCGGCTGAATGTCGCTCGCAGCGCAATCGGCGATTCCGGGGAGGAACAGCGCCTGATCAAGACGTTGCCTCGAAAGGGTTTCCGCTTCGTCGGACAGGTGCGGGAGGCGCGAGAGGCTGCCGGCCTGAATCCGGGCGATGCGTCCGAGAGTGCTCTTGCGGTTCCTGACAGGCCCTCCATCGCCGTGCTGCCGTTCGAGAACATGTCTGACGATCCGGAGCAGGAATACTTCGCGGACGGGATGGTTGACGAGATGATTACCGCGCTTTCGCGGTTCAGATGGTTGTTCGTGATCGCTCGCAATTCAAGTTTCACGTACACGGGGCGTCTCGTCGATGTGAAGCAAATCGGGCGCGAACTTGGGGTACGCTACGTACTGGAAGGCAGCGTCCGAAAAGCTTTGGGCCGCATGCGCATCACTGGCCAGCTCGTAGATGCCGCCACTGGGGCACATCTTTGGGCCGACCGATTTGAGGGCGAGCTCGGAAACGTCTTCGATCTGGAGGACCGGGTAACTGAGAGCGTCGTTGGAGCCATCGCCCCGACGGTTGAAAAGGCAGAGATCGAGCGCGCCAAGCGCAAGCCAACAGATAGTCTCGATGCCTATACGGTCTATTTGCGTGGATTGGCCAGATTTTATCAGATCGATACCAACCGGCAGGCGATCGACGACGCTCTGCGGCTATTCAACAGCGCGACTGAGCTAGATCCGGATTTTGCGGCCGCGTACGGTCGTGCTGCCTCTTGCTACGCGTATAGCAAGGGCATTGGTTGGTTTTCGGGTGCCGCGGAAGAGATCGTACGAGTAACGCTGCTCGCTAGACGGGCAGCCGAGCTGGGCAAAGATGATGCAATCGCACTCAGTGCGAGCGGCTGGGCTTTCGCCTACATCGTTGGTGATTTTGAGCAAGGTGCCGCCTTGATCGACCGCGCACTTTTGCTCAATGTCAACCTAGCTGAGGCGTGGCACTTTAGTGGTTGGATTAAAAACTGGCTCTGCGAGCCGGACCCGGCGCTCAAATGCTTCGCGCATGCCATGCGTCTAAACCCATTGGATTCGCGGATAGCGGGCATGCGAACTGGAACGGCATATGCGTATTTCTTGCTGGGCCGCTATGAAGAGGCGGCGTTGTGGGCGGCAATGGCGTTGCAATACAACCCAGTTTTTCCCGCCGGATTGCGCGTGGCCGCCGCGAGCAACGCGATGGTCGGGCGCCTCGAACAGGCGCGCGAGGCAATGGCGCGCCTCCGGCAAGTCCATCCCGCGCTCAGAGTATCCAGCATACGCGGCCTGGTGCCTCATCGACGGCCCGATGACCTTGCGCAATTTGAAGAGGGATTGAGGAAAGCCGGATTGCCAGAGTAAGCTAGAACGAGATGCTCGAGCGCAAGGCACGATGCAAGTGGCCCAGGCTGTGTGAGAACCTCTTTTGGCAGGTCGGAAGTCCGGCATCGGCCCGATTTGGGCGGTCCGATGGGCGACGAGAGGCTTCTGAACCCTGAAGGCCGCCGATCTGGCGTATAAATATCCCTTACGTCTGCATCGCCACCAGCAGTGTTCGGCAACCCGGAATCGCTATGACCCGTTTCATATTGTATCGCAACATCGGCGACGAATTGTGGCGCCGCTTCAAAGGTGGGCGCGACGGGACATTTGGTATTACCGCAAGCTCAGTGAGACTTTCGATGTGATCCTGTCTGATGCACTGGCTCGGCAACTCGCGGTGACGGTTTCTCATTTTCCCGCCTGATCAAATAGACTCCGCGACGGATCACTCCGACGGAGGCCTTTTGACTGATCAAGTTGAGCTTTGCGATCACATCTTCTTCTCTTGAAACTCCGCGGCATCGGCCGGATAATGGATCAGGTCCTTGGCCATCAGCATTCCGAGGAGGACGATCATGGCAATCCAGATCGTAATGGACCGTACCGGCGACAGCCGTCATCTTTTCAATCCCGACGACGCACGAGATTTGGCGAAGGTCGAGCGGCGGTTCTACGAGCTAACCAATGCCGGCTTCACCGCAGGGGTCCGGACGGGTCCGGGTCAGGTCACGCATATCCAGTCATTCGACCCGAACGCGGAAGAAACCATCTTCTTCCCCCGGCTGACCGGCGGGTGATCGGTCCACGCCATGTTGGGATTCAGGCCGTTTCGCCCGGGGCAACGCTCGCGCAAAAGAGCCATCCGGGCTCTCCTCATACGACACGGCGCCGAAAAAACTCCGGAGGGCCGCTCGCTGCGGCTCCTGCAGGAGTGGCTGTCGCCGGCGCAACGGACCCAGTTCGCGGCAAAGGGGTATTTCGAGGCCGTCGGCTGTGACACCGGCAAGCAGTACAGGATCTACGCGGGCGCCATGACTAACGTCTGCGAGGTCGACAAACGGGGCCGCCCGACACAGGGGCTATGTTTCCTGCCGTTGGGCGAGCTGCCGATCGGAGACGTCATGCTCTCCCAGAAGATTGCGCTGGAAAGTTGCGAAAGCCGCGCGCTCGAGGTGGCCAGAAGGTTCGCTCCGACCGGCTTCATGTTCCGACGAAATCGGCTTCTTGGCTAAAGCGCGACGGACTCTCTCACTTTGGGCACGAAAGAAGTCGATCGGCTGATGATAGAACAGAGTCCGAATGAAGCCATAGTCACTTAGCCCTGCTGAAGAGGTGCTCTATAGCCCAGCCGCCTTCATCCTGATCACATCGCGCACACGGCGCATCGCAAGCCTCTCCGTCGGCATCCAGGGCCCCCTTCGCAAGGCCGAAAGGGGGACCCTAAGGGAGCCAGAAGAGGCTTCGTCACCCGGGCGACATCATCCCGGAACGGTGGGCGACATCATCTCGGAATGGGTGGGCGACTTCAAATCGGAAAGATGGGCGAGATCATCTCGGAATGCCGGGCGACATCGAGCGGAATCCGCAGTTTGAGGTTGTCGCCCCACGCAGCCGGATCCAACGGCGGTATAGCGGAAATCGACAGGCGCCGTCTATTGCAGAGAGGGACGTTCGTGACCCAAGGCGAGGGGTCGTTCCTTCAGTCGCTCGAAATCCCGCACCCAAAGTCTTGTACCCCAAGATCCTGTAGATGTGCCAATCTACCTTTGGGGAGCCGGGTGTGGGGGGAATCAATGGCATGAGCGATCTACGCGACTGGTTGCGTGAGCACAATCTGGAGCAATACGCCGATGCGTTTGAGGCGAATGACATCGGCCTCGATATTCTCCCCGACCTCGATGACGATGATCTCGCGCAATTGGGTCTCTCACTAGGCAATCGCCGCAGGCTTTTGAAGGCGATCGCGGCGGGTAAGACCGCAGCAGCCCCGATTGCCGGCCAGGAGGAGGCTCCTTCGCCCGGCAAAGTTCCGGCTGAGGCGTCCGGCTCTGGCGATGCCGAGCGGCGGCAGGTTTCGGTCATGTTCGCCGATATGGTCGGCTCTACGGCGCTCTCGGCGAAGCTCGATCCGGAGCTGCTCGGCGGCCTGATCCGGCGGTACCAAGACGCGGTGGCGGGCGCGATTGGACGTTACGGTGGTTTCGTCGCGAAGTTCATGGGCGATGGCGTATTGGCCTATTTCGGTTTTCCCCGGGCCTTCGAGGATGCGGCGGAACGCGCGGTTCGCGCCGCCATTGGAATTCTATCGGAAGTTAGTGCAATTGAATTGCCCGACGGGGCCCGCGTGCAGACGCGGATTGGCATCGCAACTGGCCTGGTCGTGGTCGGCGAAATCATCGGTACCGGCTCGGCTCAGGAGCGGACCATCGTCGGTGAAACGCCAAACCTCGCGGCAAGGCTGCAGGCGCTTGCGGATGCAGACTGCATCATTATCAGCGAGTCCACCCAAAAATTGTTGGGCGGCCTTTTCGAACTCACCCATACCGGCGTGCACGAGCTCAAGGGCTTCTCCCGCCCGGTGCCAGCTTGGCGCGTGTGCGGCGAAGCCTCGGTCGAAAGCCGATTTGCTGCGATCCGCGCGAAACGCCTGCCGCTGGTTGGTCGAGCGCATGAAACGGGCCTGATGCGCGAACGCTGGCGTCTGGCGCAGCAAGGCGAAGGCCAGATCGTGACCGTGACGGGCGAAGCCGGAATCGGCAAATCGCGCGTGATCGAGGCGCTGCAGCAAGAGCTTGCGGCCGAAGCTCATGCGCGCATCAATCTGCAATGCTCTCCCTATCACAGCGACAGCGCCCTCTACCCGGTGATCCAATATCTCAACCGCGTTGCCGGCCTTGCGCCTGGCGATCCATCGGATGCTCGCACCGAGAAACTCCGCTCGCTTCTTGGCGCGCGGCACATCACCGATCCGTCTGCGCTGCCGCTGTTGGCCGAGCTGTTGTCGATCCCGCTGACTGAGGCAGCTCCCGCCGCGCCGCCGGCGCAGCGCAAGGCCGCAACGTTGGCGTTGATCGTCGAGATCATGAAGCGGACCAGCGACAACGATCCGGTGCTGACCGTATTGGAAGACGCGCACTGGATCGATGCGACCACAATCGAACTGATGACGCGATTGGCCGACAGCATCGCCCGCTCGCGGCTCCTTGTCGTGGTGTCGGCGCGACCGGATTTCACGCCGCCATGGCTGTCAAGGCCACACGCCACGCTGATCACGCTAGGACGACTCGGCCGCCCCGAATGCATGCTGGTGGTCGCGAGCGTCGCTGCCGCGCATGGACTGACGGCGGACACGATCGCCGCGATCATCGCCAAGACTGACGGCGTGCCGCTGTTCGTCGAAGAACTGACCCGAAGCGTGATGGAATCGGCGGGCGAGGATTCGGTGCCTGCGACGCTGAAGGACTCGCTGATGGCCCGCCTCGACCGTCTAGGCGGGGCCCGCGAAGTGGCCCAAATTGCCGCAGTGATCGGCCGGCAATTCACCTTTGCCTTGCTGGAAGCGGTAGCCGGTAAAGACAACGACGAACTGGAAGACATGCTGGCAAAGCTGGTTGCCGCGGGAATTGTCTTTCCTGAGGACCGTGGCCTCGAGCGGAGCTTCAACTTCAAGCACGCGCTGGTGCGCGACGCCGCCTATGAAAGCCTGTTGCTGATGCGCCGCCGCGAATGGCACGGGCGCATCGCTCTGGCGCTGGAGCAGCGTTTTGGCGACGTCGCCGCGAAGGAACCGGAGTTGCTGGCCTATCATTTCGGTGAGGCGGGACAGTTCTCTCTTGCTTGCGATTATCGCATGCGCGCTGGCAACCAATCCGTTAGCCGCTCGGCCTACGTGGAGGCGATCGCGCATTTCACGGCGGGCCTCAGGCTCGCCGAAACCATGTCGCCGCAAGACGGCCGGCACCGGCAGTTGGAATTCTGGCTCAAGCTCGGCGCAGCATCGGTGGTCGCGCACGGCCTGCAAAGCGCCGAGGCCGAAGCAGCCTATACCAGAGCCAGCGAGATCGGCGACCAGCTCGGCGACGGCTCAGCCTCCTTCCAGGCCAAATGGGGGCTCTGGATCAACGCCAACCTCAGGCGCAAGACCACTCTGGCGCGCGACCGTGCGGGCGAACTGGTGTCGCTCGCGCAGCAGTCCGGCGATCGCGAGTTGTTGCTCGAAGCCTATCATTGCCAGTTTTCAACAGCCTATTTTCGCGGCGATGTCGGCGGCACGTTGGACGGCTGCAGGCGCGTCATCGCGCTGTACGACATGACGCAGCATCGTCATCTCGCAGACACCTTTGGTGGCCACGATCCCGCCGTCTGCGCCCACATCCAGTGCGGCAATTCATTGCGGCTATCGGGCGACGAACAACAGGCAAAGTCGCACTTCATGCAAGGTATTGCGCTGGCCGAAATGCTCGACCACCCGAACAGTCTTGCGCACGGGCTACACAACGTCGGCATCGGCTATCAGCTCGGGGGAGACCGCGACGCAACGTACGCGGCGGCGCATCGCGCGGCCGCGCTGGCCGACAAATTCGGCCTACCGCCATGGCGCGCCAGCAGCTTGATCCTGGTCGGATGGGCGACCGCAACCGGCGCCGCCGCTGCGGATGCCGTACGGCTGATCGATGCCGAGATCGGCAAGGCCACGGCGGCCGGTCCGCTGCCCCAATATTATCTCGGCCTTGCAGCCGAGGTGCTGCTTGCCGCAGGTCGGGCGGCGGACGCGCTCGGTCATCTCGACCGCGCAATCGCAGGAGTCGACGAGGCTGGCGTCGGCATCTACATGCCCGAAATCTACCGCTTGCGTGGTGCGTGCTTGCTGGCGCTCGACCGCGGCAACAAGACCGAGGCGCGATCGGCCTTCGCAACCGCCGCCGACATCGCTAGGCGCCAGGGAGCCCTCATGTTCGTGCGCCGCGCGCAGGCTTCATTGTCCGAATTCGCGGTATAGGGGTCATTGCACAACCGCTGTCGATTCGACCCCGACATGTCGGTTCATGGCCCGTTGCTGTTCTTTGCCCCGAGCGCATGAATGTCGGCCTCCTGATTGAGAGCGGACCAGGTCGGGTAGCGCCGAGGTCGCCGCTTGTGACCCATTTCAGAAGTCGGCTCTAGCCGGTACCGGAGGGCCGTGCTTTGATATGTGGGGCGGCAATGGTACGATGGAGCAGCATTTGACCGGCGAACGGGTGGAAAGGCGTCTAGCAGCGGTTCTGGCGGCGGATGTCGCCGGTTACAGCCGTCTTATGGGTTTGGATGAGGAAGGCACACTGGCCCGACTAAAGGCTGCCAGAAAGGCCATCGTTGACCCAGCTATAGGCTCCCATCGAGGTCGCATCGTCAAGACAACTGGTGACGGCATGCTGGTTGAATTTGCCAGCGCGGTGGATGCTGCCCGTTGCGCGGCTGAAGTCCAGCGCAACATGTTTGCTAAGAATGCGGAGGTGCCACAAGATGTCAGGATCGATTTCCGCATCGGCATTCATGTCGGCGATATTATCATCGACGACAATGATATTTTCGGAGACGGCGTCAATATCGCCGCGCGGCTCGAGGGCATTGCAGAGCCGGGCGGGGTCTGCATCTCGGACGACGCTCAACGGCAGATCCGCGGCAAAGTCGATGTCATCTTCGATGATATGGGACCGCAAGTGCTGAAAAACATCGCCGAACCAATGCGTGCGTGGCGGGTTCAGCTTGGTGGCCAGACTGGTTTGAAGGCGCAATCTGGTTCGCTTGCGGGCCGCGCTCCGGCGCTTGCACTTCTCGACAAGCCGTCCATCGCAGTGCTGCCGTTCCAGAACATGAGTGGTGACCCCGAGCAAGAATATTTTGCAGACGGTATGACCGAAGACATTATTACCCTTTTGTCCCGTACCCGGGACTTCCTCGTAATCGCAAAGAGCTCAACGTTCGATTATAAATCCAAGTCGATGGGCGTTTCAGAAATCGCGGCACAGCTTGATGTCCGTTATGTCCTGGAAGGTAGCGTACGGAAAGCTGCAAATCGAATTCGAGTTACCGCCCAACTCGTGGAAGCTCGAACAGAAAACCAACTGTGGGCGGACCGTTTCGATCGGGAGCTTACCGATTTGTTTGCCGTACAAGATGACGTGACAAGCGGGATCGTCGGCGCTCTCCACCCAGAGGTGTTGGCCGCTGAGGCAGGTTCATCCCGGCGGCTTTCTGCCAGCAGCCTGGATGCGTGGGGGCTTGTTGCGCGTGGAATGATGGCGCTGATTACGTTTACACGGGAGAATGTGACCGTAGCCGGCGAGCTTGCGACCCAAGCAATCGCCATGGCCCCTGATTTCGCTCTATCCTACGGCGTTCGTGCATTCGGGCTGGGTTATCGGGCCTATATGCAATGGGGGGAAGATTGGAAGCAGGACGCAAGACAGGCATCGCTCGATATTAAGACCGTACTTGCGCAGCAAGGTGACGATCCGACAGCGCTATTTCTCGCGGGCGGCGCATCGTGGTTTATGGGCCGAGTGACGTCGGGTGTCGGTCTGCTTGAGCGGGCAATAGAGCTGAACCCGAATCTCGCCATGGGACGCGCTTTGCTAAGCTTAGGTTATGCAAGTTTGGATCGCCCAAATGAGGGATTGGCACAAGTTGACATTGCGTTTCGATTGAGCCCTCGCGATCCCATGGCTTGTCAATTCTTCGCAGCTCAGACGCTTTGCAATTTTGTTGCCGGCGACTTCACGAGGGCGATTTCCTCTGCAGGAAGAGGCCTTCACATAAACCCAAATTCTCTCGATAATCACCTTTACATGGCGGCGGCGCTCGCAGAAATGGGCGATACCGTGCGGGCAACAAAGCAAGTTGAACTCGCCCTACGAATTACACCTAAGATATCTCTCGAAGTGATAGCGCGAGGAACCCGTGATGCATCGGGCTGGCAGAAATATCATCAAGCGCTTCGGAAGGCCGGGCTTCCCGAGTATTAATAACACTCCAATTCGGTTGCTGCCTACTTCCCGTGTTGGCCCGTGGCTGCCCTAGGGCCAGAGCGCCGCTAATTCCGCTTCCGAGAGGTAAGCCGACCAAGGTAACGAGGCCTAAGGAAGGCGTCTACCGCTCCCATCCTCGCTACCAAGAGCCTTTCATCAACACAAGCGGAGTGCCAACACACTTAATTTAGACAACGCCGCTGCGCAGCCGGGCATGTCCCGTGGTTCCGCCGAGCCACCCCGCACGGCTCATGAACGCGGCCCTGAACCACTATTCATCCAGGGGGAAGTCGTGTAGGGCTGATGTCTCCCGGTCTTCTTCTGCCCGACGGTCGCACGATCAACTGCATAGCTATTCGGACCGAAATCTTCGACCCCCAAGGGGTCGAACCACACAACTTGCTGTCGATCGCAAGGTTGAAAAGGCAAGGTCGCGGGTCCGTCGTATATTGAGTTTCGGCCACTAGTCGGGCTTGACTGTGAATAAGCGCCGAACTTTGACCCCCATCGGCTTGCAACATTGACCCCACACGTGATGGGTTTTTCGCCGAGGGTCCAAGGACTTCGTTATTACTGGCCGGGGTCAACCTTCGGCGCCGATAAGGGGTCAAACAGCGCGCCGAATGACACACATGCGGCTCGATCCCGTGCTCGTAAACCAACCAGCCGAGCATCTCGGCCGAGCCATAGCCGCTGTCGCCGAGCAGCCGGGTGGGGTAAAGGTCGAACCGTTCGAGCGAGCGCTCAATCATGCGCTTGGCAGCCAACACCTCCGCCTGCCGGATCGCCGTTGTCGCTTCGACATCGACGATTATCGCGTTCTTGACGTCGACCAGGTAGTTTGTCGAGTAGGCAAAAAAGGCTTGGCCGCCGTGCGCGCCCGTCCAGCGCGCCGCCGGATCGGCAGGCGACACGAACTTCGGGGTG
>NZ_JAGKJL010000109.1:0-14679 GCF_020329495.1 Bradyrhizobium australafricanum
AAGCGCTCATTCAGGATGTTCCAGTCGATCAGCGCTGCCAACCGCACCAGCGGATGACCCATGTCGATGATCTGATCAAGCGCCGGAAGCAACAGGTCTTTCTGGCGATCATCCCGCGGCTTGCTCATCGCATTCCCCAATGTCGACGACGCTGTCAGGGAATCACGAATCACCCAAAAGCAAAACCTAAAACGCAAGAAAGCGAGGTCCAATACCCCGCTTTCCTGCAAAATCGAATACTACATCAAGACCAATTCTGCTTATTTCTCAAGTCAATCCGCATTCTTCACGGACGACGATTGAACCAAGGACGCACGGCATCCGGCTTATCGGTGGCCCTATTTGTCTAGAGAGGGCCGTGGCGTCGCATCGCTACGCGTGGGCAGTCTCGGATATTCGATCTTTGGCAGCTGCCCAGTTAACGAATTTAGAAACGCTACAATGTCGTTTTCCTCTTTATCGCTGAGCTTCGCGCCGAGCTGGGTCTCACTCATCACGCCAACCGCTTGCTTAAGGCTCCAGGCCTGGCCCGAATGGAAGTACGGTGCCCGCAACGCGACGTTGCGCAACGGCGCGGCGCGGAAAACGTATTCGTCGCTGGCTACCTTGGTAACCGCAAAACGGCCCTTGTCGGCGGATGGCAGCAGCGTTCCGTCCGGCCTTTCAACCACGCCGAACGGGAAGTAATCCTGTCCACCGACGTTGATTCCATTGTGGCAAGACGAGCATCCTTTTTCCATGAATAGCTTTAGTCCCGCCTTCTGCTGATCATCGAGAGCATGCTCATCGCCCTTCAGGTACTGATCAAACGGGGCAGCAGGTGTAATCAGAGTCGCTTCGAAAGCCTCGATCGCCTTGGCGGAATTGTCAAAGGTGACGGGCCTCGCCTCATTCGGGAACGCTTTCTGGAACATGACGACATAGTCGGTCATCGAATTCAACGTGTTGAGTACCCTGTCCGGCGTGGCATTCATTTCGACACTCGCCTGGATGGGGCCTGTGGCTTGCGCCTTGAGATCTGCCGCGCGCCCATCCCAGAACTGCGCCACATTGAATACTGCGTTATAGACGGTAGGTGCCCGACGTGGACCTCGCTGCCAGCCATGACCCACTGACGTTGGACCGGCATCTACGCCGCCCGCGCCAAGGTTATGGCACGTATTGCAGCTAATGATCCCGCTTGCCGATAGCCTCGGATCGAAGAACAGCGTCTTGCCAAGTTCGACCTTTTCGTGGGTGACTGTGTTGTCCTTTATCGCAGGGACGACCGAAGGAATCGGTTTGAAAGCCTCCCTGGCAGCGCTCATCAAATCGTCAGTTGCGCCCGCTGCTGAGGAGACCAGGACCCCAATGCTCAGAACGCACACTTTGTAGACCAGGGAAAGCTCTCGTATCGCTGATTTCTTCATTGCTTGCATTACCAATTTCATAGATGCCGGAAACGGCCAAAAAGCTGCATGCGGCCACACTCGAGGAAAGACACAGCTCCACCAGAAGGAAGACGCCGCAACGGCAGCTCTCGAAGCCGGCCGTCTGGGGTGCCACCGACGAACAATGAAGAGGCGGTCAACTACAGCGGTTTTGATCCAGGATCGTCAAACACCCAGCCTCATTCGCCCACCCCAGCACTTGCTGCCGGCGCAAAGACGTCTGCGTGAGATCTGGGTCGTCGAAGCTGTTGATATTGTCAAAGCAATCCATCCGATCCTCCTCTGCCAGATCTAGGCAAATCAAGCCGGACTTGTCAGTCTAGCTAGAGACCTTCCCATGCTATGGGCCTTAGCTGTCGATAAGCTGACGACCCCCGGAACAATTCACAATGTTGGCCTTGCACGGCAACTCTCGTGTAACGCCGTTCGGGTTTTTCAAGCGGGTAGACGGCAAAATTACGCGGCAACTGAGCGAGCGCAACACCGCCATTAAGAACCTCAATGCCATGATGTCCCTCAAGGGCGTAATCGGATGGTGGCAGCTTGATGGCTGAGCAGCGGCGGATGTTGAGGAACGTCGCATTGAGCCGGTTTACCGGCTGGTAGGTAAGCGGACTTCGCTCTCCTAGGTGGGCGTGCGCCGTTCGCGCTCAGCCCTGTTTGCAGCCCTGAGTCGCTCTCCAATGTACTCAGAGATATCGTTCATCTCAGCCTGCAAGTCGGCTTCAGAAATATCCTGCTCTTTGGCTGCCTCGACAAGGCGCTGAGTGAGTTCGGCCACATCCTGCGACGCGCCGGGAGTCCGATACTGCTCGACGG
This sequence comes from Bradyrhizobium australafricanum, assembly GCF_020329495.1. Taxonomy (NCBI): domain Bacteria; kingdom Pseudomonadati; phylum Pseudomonadota; class Alphaproteobacteria; order Hyphomicrobiales; family Nitrobacteraceae; genus Bradyrhizobium; species Bradyrhizobium australafricanum. The sequence continues at coordinate 2,250 of NZ_JAGKJL010000109.1, forward strand.
CATGAACGCTATTCTCGATCCAGAAGTCGATAAATTCGCGAACTTCGCTCACTGCATACCCTTAAGCCAAACCAATGGCCCAGCGTTAACTCCAGTAACGGAACGGAGCAAGGCCGTCTTAGCGGCGTCGGCGTATACCAAGGTTTGGCGGACGCGAGGGAGTGACAATCGAACAGCGGATGGCCGATGATTGAACGTGATCAGAAAAACAAAAGGATTGCCGCAATCGCGATAAGCAAAGGCCGAACAGAACGCTTCCTGCGCTGAAATTAAACTCGCTCATGACACCCCTTCGCCTCGAACACACTGTGGCTTAAATAAAATAGACCATCGTCTATAACGGGTTGTCCCTCCCGCACTTCAGCTCGATTAGATCAAGCTCCGACATTCATAAAGTTCGCCCACGGCAAGTGCCATAAGAGATATCGAGGTGGCGTTGAGGGAGTTGTCAGCGCAGCCAGATGGAAAGTTATCAGCACCGCCGTCCGCTCTGCTCTCAGTAAGCCGGCTGTTAGCAGGTTCCAAGTTGAACGTGGCACGCACCAATGGGTAAGCAGCAGTCCGGCTCGCTTGTCCGAGGAAACTCAGATGTTCAGAGCGGCGAATGAAAGCGAGCGCCCCGATGGAACCGGACTGTCGCGTCTTAATTGCCTTGCTCGGTTACATCACGGCCCCAGGAGCACGTCAGCGGGCGATCACGAGGCGGCCAAGCCACGAGCAAGGCGGGCGGATCCAACGGCGAACCTCCAAGGGGCCGACTGAAACTGGCAGTTTTCTCGCATATTGACCTGGGTTTATCTCGACGACCTCCAACCGAGAGCCTTCAATGTACATACCATGCCCCTTTCGAGATGACGACCTTGAGAACATTCGAGCGACAATCCGCTGCGCCCGATTGGCCAACCTGATCACGGCCACGTCGGGCGGGCCCCTTGCGACGCCACTTCCGCTCTTCCTCGATGAGAGTGAAGGCGAGCATGGCACGCTGTACGGGCACCTTGCGAAGCGCAATCCGCAATGGCGCACCGCCACGATCGGAGATGCGATGGCGATCTTTACTGGCCCGGAAGCTTACGTGACGCCAGCCTGGTATCCCAGTAAACGACAAGCTGAGCATGTGGTGCCGACATGGAATTACATCGCGGTCCATGCCCATGGGCCGATTGAGTTCTTCGACGATCCCGATCGCCTGCTCGAGATCGTGACGCGCCTGACGAATATCCATGAAACGTCACGTGCGACGCCTTGGGCCGTCAGCGATGCTCCCGTGGATTTCATTGCCGCCCAGTTGCGTGAAATCGTCGGCGTGCGCATCCCGATCACCAGGGTCGAAAGCAAGCGCAAGATGAGCCAAAATCGCCCCATGCCTGACCGCATTGGTGTCGCCACCGGCCTAGCCGCGAGCAAACAGGCGCGGGACCAGGAAGTTGCACCTCTTATCCTGGTTCAGGCCTGAGACGATAATATGCATGGCCGTTACCAACAGTGGCGGTCGACACATAGCGACCTTACATGTGCAGTTCTCACGGCGAACAGCGGCATCAGTCTCGCCGTTGCGCCGCTAATTTTTTGCCTCGTCGCATCAGTGGTTGCTGGCGCCAGATAGGATGGGTGAAAATTGAGCATTGGCTCCAGTCCTTTCAATGGAAAGTCGTTGAAGCCCCCGACTTTCGGACTTAGCGACTCAGGTAGAAGCCCATTCGCCTCACTAGCCAGACAGATCACGGAGTGACTACCCGCATCAGCTGCGCCCGAATTTCACGAACGAGTCAGTCGGCTCGCACTTACCGCGCCTTGTCGACTCTTGTCCGTATTCTGACAGAGGCATAATCTCGTGTCGGGTCCAATACAGCGCGCCTAGCACGCGTTCAGACCGTCGAAAGCCCATTCGGCCTTGATGGCCGGCTGGCATGACCATTGCTTCAAGCAAATCGATCCAGAAATAGAGCCGTCAAAGCAATGCTCACGCTCTCCGCCTCCATCTCGCCTCGGAATCACGGTCCTCCCGTTGAGCGCACTGGCGCGCGTTGCTCCCCTGACAATTCTGTATGGGCCTAACCCACTAGGACCGCACCGGACCAACAAAACAGCCAGTCTCGAACACGAGAATATCGCACGATTACTTTGTCTAGGTTCACGCATGAAATCCGCCGTTGTATTCGACTGGAATGGCACGCTGCTCGATGATGCCAATGCCGTGCTGCAAACCATTAATGCAATTTTGAGCCGCTTCGGTCGCGCAACCGTCGATATGCACGGGCTTCGAGAGGAGTTCGAACTCCCTCTTTCGGCTCTTTTCCGCAACCTAGACATGTCGGAAGATGAAATCGAAGTCGTGAATAGTAACGACGGCGCCATTTTTCACGATGCCTACGAATTTTTGGCGCGCAACGCTGCCCTACGTAAGGGCGCACGAAACGTTTTGCTCGCTCTTGATCAGAGATCAGTTCAAACCGTCATCGTTAGCAATCACATTGTTGAACCGATCCGCACACAAGTGCGAAGACTCGGAATTAAGACTCAAGTTAGGGATATCTTGGCATTTGAGAGCCGCGCGACCCAGTTTAGGAGCATGAGCAAGGAAGAGCGGCTGCGTTTGTATATGCAGGCCAATGATCTATCCCCAGAAAGGACCGTCATCGTAGGTGACATGCCAGTTGAGACTGAGATTGCCCGCAATCTCGGTCTTATTAACGTATCAATCACGGGAGGATTTGTTTCCGAAGCGCGCCTGTGCGCCGCAGGGCCCGACTACATGATTCATGACCATCATGAATTATTGCCGGTTTTGCAAAAGCATTGCATTATTCAGCGCAGTTAAGTGACCATAGGAACACAGCTGAAGACCCGCCGTTCGCCCGCTGCTATCCGCTTCGTCTTCACGATCCGATGATATTCGAAGGGTGAGATCGAAACCGAGTTCTTTTACTCGGTCGAACCGCGGATCAAGTCCGATAGCTCGTGTCAGATATCGCGATCCGATTAGTGCCATCTGGCGCTACATGTTCGGTCTTTCGCCTGGCATGATGCTTGCTGCAGATCATTCGTTACCAAGGGGCGGGCAAGAAACTGAAAGGCCTTGGAAAAACGACATGAGCACAGCGGCTTTGATCGGTGACGTCATTCCGAGCGGCGATATTGTGAAACGCGCAGCGCGCATCGGTGCCGAAGTCAAAAATATCAGGCTATCGGGCGATCTACCGGACCACACGATCGCCGCGATTAACAGCTTGTTGCTCGAGCACAAGGTAATCTTCTTTCGCAATCAAGGACATCTCAACGATGCCGAGCAGGAGCGCTTTGCCGCTCGTCTCGGAAAGCTAGTGCCGCATCCAATGCTCGGTGCTACCAAGGGAACGGCGTCGCTCCTCGAACTGGACTCCACTCGCGGCGGCGGTCGCGCCGATGTTTGGCATGCCGACGGGACCTTCGCCGAAGCCTATCCCAAGATTTTAGTCTTGCGAGCCGTTGTCATGCCAACGTTCGGAGGCGATACCGTGTGGTCGAACACAGCTGCCGCTTACCTTGACCTGCCGCCGCCGCTACAACGGCTTGCCGATGAGCTATGGGCTGTTCACAGCAACGTTTTCGATTACGCTGGGATCGCGCGCGTCCGTGACGTCGACAAGAAACACTTTGACAATGTGTTCACCAGCAGGACCTTTGAGACTGAGCATCCCGTCGTGCGTGTCCATCCCGAAACAGGCGAGCGGACGCTAGTGCTCGGCGTCTTGGTGAAGCACTTTATTGGGGTGCCCAAATACGACGGACAAAAGCTGTTCGAGCTGTTCCAGTCTCATATCACCGCGCCCGAAAACACTGTGCGGTGGAATTGGTTAGAGGGCGATATCGCGATATGGGATAACCGCGCAACACAGCATTACGCGGTCAATGATTACGGGGATCAGCATCGCGTCGTACGTCGGGCCACGATCGATGGTGACGTGCCCGTCAGCGTGGATGGCCGGAGAAGCGTAACGCGCACGAAGTGATCAACCACCAGCGCCCTCGCATCCGAAAGTGGACAAAAGCCTGGCTACCGGAGTTGTTTGGGGCTGGGAACGCTAATGGCAACCCTAAGTTGACATCGCAACTATTTAGCGTCCAGCGAAAGCTTCGAGAAACCTTGGGCATCACTTCCCTTCGCCAGCGGCCGGTACGTGGACCTCACGTTTCAGCTTAGAAAACCCTCGATCCGTGGCCATAAAGCGCGCCAACATGTGGGGCGATGAGCTTAGTCGGTTCGACCGCTTGACCACCTTGACGCCTAAGGGCTTCTGCATATGCAATGAGGTCACGATGCACGGCCGCCGGCAGCTCCGTACTCACTTTGACCGGCTTATCGTCTGGAAGCTTTGCTATTTTGAGCTTTGGCATGTTGTCACTTCCATACGGCGCAAGTATGAGGTCACGATTGACCAGAACACGAACCGGAAAGCCAGGTCGCACGGTCAGGGTAGGCTGGATGCCGAGACTGCGGCGAACGACCTGCTGTCCCGTTTGATTCAGTGAGTCGGAGGCCCCGTGTCGCAATGCTTGGATAATTGCGCTGTCGTTGCTATTTGTGTCGGAGCCCGCGCCTAGTTCCGTCCCAACCGCTAGCTAGAAGCGTCGATAGTGCCGCAGCCTTGAACAGTTCGCCCCAGTGATTGTCGACCTGTCTTCAAGGCCCGCATATCCAGCGGTGTCAGCGCCAGGCTGCCGCTCGAGAACGATGGAGCGTCCATTTGGCATGATCAGTCGGGTCCAGACGAGCAAGACACGTGACTGGCCGAAAGTAACCTGACTATCGTAGATCCCGATTAGACGAGCTCCCTGCGGAACAAGCAGAAAGCGGCCTGTCGGCGTGTCAAAGATATTCTCGGTTACCTGCGCTGTGACCGGACCTGGGAGGTCTGATCACATCCCGGTGATTAGGGCTCCCGGAATGATCGTCCCAGCCTGCACGATGTATGGCGAAGCCGGCCCGCTGATGCGGTCCGGGCTGACCGTGCGACGATCCACAGAAGCGTTCGCGAAGGCAAGCTTCCGGTCCTGACCGTTCTGCGCCGATCCGTCATCGGCAGAGTTCGTCGCGGCTGGAGACGCGACGCGGTCGGTTCCAGCGGCCGCAGCGGCGGGCGCGCGCATTTCGCCACCATTGTTCGCAGCGAACAAGCGGCTGATGCGGGCTGCTTCAGTCTCTTGGTCTCGGCGCTGCTGTTCTGGATCTGAGCCGATGGTTGGCGACCGTCCCTGAGCAGCAAGGATCGGCCGTCCAAGATCTCCAGGGAGTGGCGGACCGAGCTGCGGAATCGATTGGCGTGGAGCGCCCGTGTAGTCCTTCGGCAGCGCCGCGATCCCGTCGGCCACATTATGATGGTCTGTGCTGTAAAGCTCCTCAGCCGCCCTGTTTAGGGGCGGTTACTCTGCAGCGACCATAAAACAGTTCCGCCAATGACGAGCATGACAACCGCGCTCCCGCCAGCCAGGACCTTCCGCGATAACCGTGTCACGCGCGGATGCTCAGCTCTCAATCGGAAACTTCCGGATTGCTTGTCTCGTGCCTGCGGCAGAATTGCCTGATCGCCATCGTTTCCGTCCTCATGACGACGGCCTCCCGTCTTTCCTGACAATCCTGACTTTCTGCTGGTGCTCACCGCCGAGCCGCAGTTCGGCAGCCGCAAACAGCCGATCGACGATCAGGAGGTTGCCGTAGGCGCGGTAATTGGCAAGTTCGGTCTTGCCGTCTGAACCAATGATAAAGAGTGGTGGCATCTCGCCTTGCACGATGCCTTGAGGGAATTCGACATAGACCTTGCGGCCGTCGTCATAGACGGTCAGCGGCCGCCACGGCGGGACGTAGCGGGAAATGCGTTGCGCGAACTCCGGAAGGATGGGTCTCAGAGCGACTGCACGCGATCGTTCGCGTATTGTTTCCGGATAGTACCAGGCAACCGATGGCATATAAGGCCGCTCGCGCGAGCGGAGCTCGATCAGGTAGGTGCGGCGGTCTGTATTGACTACAAGATTGGTCTCGATCGATGCGCGGGTCGGCTTGACGAGGATATGGACCCGGCGCGTATCGCCGCTTCCGCTCTCGGTATCGCCAACGACCCAGCGCACAGTATCTCCGGCGGCGATCGGCCCAGATCCGGTCAGTTGCTCTCCCTCCTCAAGCGCTATATCCGTAATCTGCCCCGGTGCGGCGTAGATCTGATAAAGCGCCCCGGGGCTGTAGGCAGAGATCTGCGCTGCGTTGAAATACCCCCGCTTGCGCGGTTCGACCCGGGCTGCGCTGTTTGCCGTCTCAATCCGGCTCACGGGTTCAGGCTCTTCCTTCCCGGCCGCCTTGCCGCCGAGAGCCGGCTTCCAAAGGGGCGGAACGTGTAGCGGTGTGACTTGTCGTCCAGAGGCGCTGGCGATGCTGGCATCGAAGGAACTTCCGCATCATAGCTGATCTGCGGCGGTATGTAGGTCGCGCACCCACCGAGCGCCGATGAACAAAACAGAAGAGCAGGTAGAAATGCTCACTTCGCGGTCACCAAGTCGGACCGACTTGAATTGAACCCACTGTGCACGATAGGGTGCTTCGAATAAACGTCAGACGGCGTCTTGGTCACTGACTCAACTCCTTTGACCAGTTGATGGCGCGGACATAGACCCCAAGGGGATTCTTGCGCAGTCGTTCGGCATCGCGCGGCGTCTCGATTACAATCGAGAGAATTGCAGTCCAGCGCTCGGTCGAGCTCAACGAACCGTTGTCGTAGGTGCGTTGAGTCCAGGCGACCCGAAAGCTCTCCGACGACGCGCGAATGACGCTCGAGACATCCACCGAGGTTTGGGCCTTGCCCAACTTGGCGAAGGGGTCATTGGTGCGCGCATAGTCGTTCAGTGCAGCCGCGCCACGATCCGTCGCGAAATCATAGGCCCGGAGCCAATTCTGGCGCAGAACGATGCCGTCGGCTGGCAGGCCTCTGACATCCTCAATGAAGCGCGCCAGATGGTAAGCGATCTGAGCGTCAGTAGGTTGATAGCGTAACCGGTATGAGCTCCCACGTCCGCGATGATTAGCGGTCGCGGGCGTAGCGGATGGGCATCCAGTGCTGGCGCAGCGCCTCGACGATGGCTGGGATATCGAGGTAGGCGTTACGGAGGAAATCCTCGGTTTTGCGACCGCTTCGTGGCGGTCCGAGCAGCGGACGGGCCTGATCGTCGCGACAATGCAGCAGGATGGGCAGCAGCAGGCCGTGATTGACGTTGTTGACGTCGAGCAACGGCGCCCACGCCGACAGTCTGAGCCGCATCGCAGCATAGAAACCCTGGCACCAGGGATGCGCATCGATGTTGCCGCTGGGGTCGCGCCGGTGCATCGGCTCGAACCGATCGGGGGCAGTCGAGAGGGTGTTGCTGATGTCGTTGTGGCGCAGCGCGACGGCGGAGATCGCGGCGAACTCCGGCGTGCCGCCATGGTTGAAAGCGTCGGCATCGATCGCGAGCAGCGGGCAGATCCATCGAGCGGGCTCATCGACACCGGTCCGGCCACGATCGCGGCGGTATAGCCGTCGAGCATGGGAATGCTGGTGGCGGCAGGATGGCGATCGACGCGATCCTGGAGCCATCGCTCGAGCTCCGCGAGCGACATCGCGGCTGACGCCATCGACGATCCTGCCTTATGGCGACGTGGGCTCATGCCGCTGCCTGCGGTGTATGCCGGCGCGCCGCCTTCCAGTTCCAGGCGAGCAGCTCGTGCAGCTGATGGCTCTTGGTTCGCCCGGACACGATGCGCTCCAGCACATCGGTCAGGTAGGCCTGCGGGTCGAGCTCATGGAGTTTTGCCGTGTTCACGAGCGACGCCAGGATCGCCCAGCTCTCGGCGCCGCCTTCGCTGCCGCTGAACAATGAGTTGCGTCTTCCCATCGCAATCGCGCGCATGGAACGCTCGACTGTGTTGCTGTCAACTTCGACACGGCCGTCGCGGAGAAACAGCGTCAACCCGTCCCAGTGATTGAGTGCGTAGTTGATGGCCTCCGCCAGCTTCGATTGGGAGAAGAGCTGGCCGACTCAGTCGAGATTGTCCCGGAACCCGATTCATACAAGATGAAGCATGTGCATCGGGACGTTGACGGCCATATCGAGATGGCGTCCCGGCACCTGAGTTATGGCGAGAAAAACGCGTTCGCACTGGTGCTGTTCATGTACCAGGTCCTCAGTGAAAAGCCGGACTTGGTGGTGCTCGACGATCCCATCTCCTCGTTCGACAAGAACAAGAAATTTGCCATCCTCGACGAACTGTTCCGAGGAAAAGCAAGCCTGAGAAACAAGACGACGCTGATGCTGACGCATGACATCGAGCCGGCGATTGATGTCATCAAGAGCACAAGCAGCGTCTTTCAGGCAGCCCGACCGTCCGCCGCGTTTCTGTCGTCTCGCGCTGGCGTGATCAGCGAGGTGCCGATACAGCGGGACGACATCCAGACCTTTGCAAAGATCTGCAAGGATAACATTGCGACGCTGAGCGATCCTCTCATCCAGGCCATCTATCTTCGACGTCAGTTCGAGCTGCAAGACGATATGGGACTGGAATACAATCTTCTCGCAAGCCTCTTCAAGCGGCGAGATGTTCCAACGGTCCAAAGCGTGACCGATAGCCGGCCTATGACGGCTTCCGAAAGGGCCCAGGCCGAAAGCAAGATTTGCGTGCAATTGCCGGGGTTCGATTATGATGTACTAGTCGCCGACGCAAAGAGCGCAGCGACAATCAAAGCCAAATTCCACGCCACCAGTGTCGGTTATGAGAAGATTCAGCTCTTCCGTATCCTGGGCAGCGAGCACGACCACGACGTGATCAGGAAATTCATCAATGAGTCCTATCATATTGAGAACGAGTATGTGATGCAGCTCAATCCGAACAGATTTGAAATCGTTCCCGAATATGTGGTTGAAGAGTGTGTCCGGCTGCTTCCGGCATGATATCGATCGAAGGCTATCGACAGATCTCGATCCCCACTCGACGGCTAAGCACCGCGAGTTGCATGCAGGCCGGTCTCGCCATCGGGCAAAACTGACATTCACAGGGCGTGGCTCGATGCTCTAAATTGCCTGCGGCCGATATGCCATTGGGACTAGAGATTCTAAGTCTGTCTAGACTAGCTTACGGGGCGACGGCCAATGCGAAGGCCGGGTTGGTCGACCGAGATCCCAAACAACCGTTGTTCTCCTCAGCGAGCAGAACGTCGATCAGTCCGAGGATCCGGACGGCTGGGAGCTTGCCCGGAGTGGGTCGTGCACTTTCAAGCTTGCGCAGCACGTGCAGAACGAGAATCCTCGTCAGAAGCTGGCTCAGAGCCAGTTAGTTTGAAGGCGATCTTGGCGTTCATGAGAACGCTCCTTTTTGGGAGAAGTGGGCGAAGACAAGCGGCGTCTAGCTGAGGCAGATGTGTCCGAGCGGATCACGAGTCCGATCGTGAACGAGCTCAAGCGGGTGTTTTTTCCTACTCAGGACGCGCGTTTGGCGGTTAGCAGAAGGATTCAGCCGATCTGCGGCGTCGCGCGCCGAAAGGCGGCCAGCGCGGGTAAACCGCGCTGGCCGCCTCCATTACCAGAAGATGACGAGCACCTCGTTATCTGCGGCATTGGCGCAAACATGGAAGAGGTCACCTCGATAGAGCAGCGTCTCTTCACTCCAGGTGCCGCAGTCGCCGATCTGGAGTGTGCTGAGCAGGTGCTCCCAATCCTGACGAAGGAACGCCACTCGGATGTTGGTCGGTTCGGCGGCTTCACCGAAGAACAGCTCAAACGTGATCGTCGGCTGCGGATCCACTTCCAGACGGTGGCGGATACGCCAGATAATGCGGTCTACCAGAGCCCTTCCGAAAAACGGCTCCGCGCAGGCCTTGCGGATGATTTTGGTCACATGGTCGCACATGATGTGCTTTCCTTTCTGCTCATCGAGCTGCCGGTGACGGATGCAGAAGGGCAAGATTTGAAGTTCGGACAGTCGATGTCCGATCGATCCGTCTTGCCTTCTACAACGGCATTGAACCGCAAGAATCTCTTGTCGCCTTTGGAAGCCAAAGTGACGAGCTGACGCGCTCACTTTGGCTTCCAAAGTTACTCTGTCCTTCCTCAGGGAAAATCGGCCTCCGCTCATGGAGGCCACGATGGTTGCGAGTATCGGCAAAGGGACGGTCGCCCAATATTATTTGAGGCGAACGGAATATTACCTCAACGGCAAAGAGCCAACCGCGTAAGTTACGTGCCGGTACTCTTCATCTTCGCCGCCGTCTTTCTTGATGGCGACAGTCACTATCCAGCCACGCATCTTGCTGCGCCTCGGGAAGCATCGCCTACGATCTACCGTGCCCCTGCAATTCCGGAGCCAATGGGACGCTGATCGTAAGGTCGGGCCGTGAGCAGGACCCTGGCATTCCGGAACCTCTTCCCTCCGGGCCGCAGATTGCGGTTAGGCTCACAACCCGAAAGGAGCAGTTAATTGACGAGCCAGAAGAGGATCAGCGTTGTACTACGGCCGACGATGCTTAGGCGCCTGCGACGCATTGAGGAGTGGCGCAGGGCTCGGCTCCAGCGGCTGATCGGGCAAAGTCCTCGGGCGAACGAACGAGCCATCCGTGCTGGCCGCCGATATCTCGAAGTCAGCACCCGCCGCATGGCAGCTGAGCGCAGTTTGCCGTCTCTCAGTCAGGGAGATGTCGCACTATGCTCAGTCGAACCCGGGCAATTGGCGCGCCAATCGGTCTGGTCTCGATGACTACGTAAAGTACAATCAGGTAGGTTGTCGCTCCTGAATGCCGCCGTTTAAAGTTGCTCCGTGTTTCTGATATTCAAACGGAGGACTGTGTGAGCGAAGATCTTTACGGCGAACCCTTGAATCCCGCGATGGCGAAGAACTACGTAGAAATTGCTCGCGCTATTGAAGGAACAGCAGGAGATCGCCGAGCGCGGCACCCGCCAATCAGCCGTTGGGTATGGGACCAAAACGTTCAATCCTTGCTCACTGCGCCTGAGCGCCCGTTGCTCCTGGAGCCTCACCTGCTGGCCGCCGGGCCTCAAAACGACGAACGGATTTAACGGCTGAGAACCGTCGGCCTAAAGTCGCAACCTTAGCCGAGCATCTAAGTCGGCTGGTGCGGAGAACTTGTTGCCATGAAGATGACCGATGGAGAAAAGCTGATCGTCCTTATGCTCGCGGATATCTCGAAGCGCCTCCAAGGCGAACGTGAAGTCGATCCCGATTTCGTCGCGCAGACGATCTACGCCGATCAGCTGTGGGGCTTCGATTGGCACTTCAGCGGCATTCCCTTTGAGCGATCGGAGGAGCCCAATCCAGTCGTCAAGGAAACAGTCGACATCCTGGAAATGTTCAGCTCAACCATGTACCAGTTTCAGCAGCTGAAACACTCGGAGCAGAAGCAGGTGCGTGACGATGTTGGATTCGCCGCTCATGGTCTCGACGAGTTCCCGGGCTTTGACGGCAACCATGATCCTCATTATGGAGTTGCGAACTACCTCGTCCAGGATCTGCACCGCTTCAAGGATGTTCCTGGCGCCACGAACAACTCGCACACGCAGACATCCCTCCCGCAATATCGCAAGATGCTGGTCTATTTGCCGATGCGCACAAAGCTCGGCACGGGAAGATTTTCGAAAGAGGATATCATTGCCATCTTCAAAGGTGGCTAAACCGCGCGTCCATGGATGTGCTGGAGATCGTCGGAGCCGAACCGGCTCCTGTGCGAGGTTTGGCGAGATTCCCGAAGAATGTGCGGATTCCGATGATCTCGCCCGGGTGTACCGATTTGATCTCGCCCAGATTCCGAGATGATCTCGCCCACCATTCCGATTTGATGTCGCCCGGGGCGCGAGGCGTTCTGGCTGTTTGGTTTTTGGCATCGGTGAAGCCGCGGGGTCAACTTGAATCGCGGCTTGAGGCCCTTCTTCGTCTGCTGTTGGTCTGCTGTGGGCATGTGGGCAACGCTCTTTGCGTTGTCCAAGCGCAGCGGCATGTCCACAGCGCCACTGGCTCAGGCCTTTCGATCGGGTTTGCGGGTTCGCCGCAGGCTCCCGCCGTTGAGATCGATCCGGTGGGCGTTGTGGACCAGGCGGTCGAGGACGGCATCGGCGTAGGTGGGATCGCCGATCAGCGCGTGCCATTGATCGACGGGGAGCTGGCTGGTGACGGTGGTGGAGCGGCGGCCGTAGCGGTCCTCGAGGATCTCGAGGAGGTCGTGGCGGGCTGCGGCGTCGAGCGGCTCGAGGCCCCAGTCGTCGAGGATGAGCAGATCGATGCGGCCGAGCGCCCGCAGGAGCCGCGGGTGGCGGCCGTCGCCGCGCGCCAAAGCGAGATCGGTGAACAGCCGCGGGACACGCTGATAGAGCACGGAGCGATTGTCGCGGCAGGCCTTGTTGCCGAGCGCCGAGGCGAGCCAGC
>NZ_JAGKJL010000110.1:0-14671 GCF_020329495.1 Bradyrhizobium australafricanum
CTTGATGCTCCATCGGCTGAAGCGCCGGAACACGCTGTTCCAATCGCCGAAGACCTCCGGGAGATCGCGCCAGGGAGACCCTGTACGCACGATCCACAGCACTCCTTCAACGAACATTCGGTTGTCGCGCCCGGTCGAGCCCTTCTGATCGGGCCGCCCTATGATCAACGGCGCCATCCGCTCCCACGCCGCGTCGCTCAATACCAAACGGTCCATCACACCCAAGGCGGCCTCCCCAAAAGCAGCCTTGAATCTGATTTGCTCCTAAAAGGGAATCCTTAGAGTCCACACCACCTAGTGTGCTGAACGCGAAGTTCGTGCGATTTCGCGGCAACTGCTTTCACGAACTTCGCATTCATAAAGCACACTAGAATCATAAATTTGCTAGTTTTCCTTATCGAATCCGAAGTTCGCTCCGAAGGTGCGGCAAATGATGCGAACTTCGGATTCGGGACACTAGTTGCGTGCGCTTGTTCACCAGAGGCCCCAAAGTAGCCGCCTTGCGACAGACAGGCTATAAGCACCGGCACGGATCTTTACCTCAACAACTCATCGATAGAGACTTCGCCAAACGGGTTCGGAATCGCGCGTCTGGCGACGAAAAGACCGATTACGCGTGTCTGCGGCGCGCGCTCCAAAATCAACTCCTTGACGGCCTTGAAATGGGAGCCCGTGGTAAGGACGTCGTCCACGACGCCGACGATACCGCGCAGGTTTTGCAGCTGGTTTTCCGCAATCCTGTAATTCTGTTTGAGCTCCGCCGGAGACCTCCTGTTGCCACCTTTGAACGTGTCCATAGAGGCGATCTGTTCGACCAGCTCCCGGACGTCCGGCGGGGTCGCGGCGCGGATCGCTCTGCAAACCTGCACCATCCGATCATCATAGGCAGGGTCGGTCTTCGCCTTCGACGGTGGTATCGGAACAATCGTGGCCTGGGCCAACCATTCAGCGTTCAAGACCGCAGACAGGTCGCGAGCGCATCTGGCAATCGCCGGGGCCTTGTATTGGTGACCGCCATCGTTACGCTTCTTCTGAAGATTATGGATCAGCTGATTGGTGTCGCCGCCGCGCCACCCCTTGCCGGCCGTGTACTCATAGAGGTAATGACAATCATCGTCCTCATCGAGGTACCAGTGGTCTCGCCGGTTGGTCTCGTCAATTTGCTGGAGCAGGCGTGCCATTACCTAACGCGCCCCAGATATCGGCGAGGTCGCGGACACGGATCGCGCCCCGCTTCTCGAAGTTTGCCGGCCAGGTGATGTCGTCTCGCTTGAAGCAAGAATCGAGGATGAACAGCTTGCGACCCTGTTGAAGGGCGGCGCGAGCCTGCGTGAGAGTCCCGCTCGTGTCGCTAGCCTCCACGATTATGGTGCCCTCGGTGAGAGCGCTCATCGTGATGTTCCGCTCAGGGAAAAACAGCTTGTTCTGCGGGACGTGCTGACTGGCGTACCTGAGCACTGGCACCTGAGAGATGAGCAGATGCTGCTCCGCGATCCTGCGCTGCAGACCTTGGTTTTCCTTTGGGTAATAGGTCCCGATCGGTGTACCGATCACAGCGATGGTATGGCCCTTGGCTTCAACTGCGGCCGAATGAGCAGCTGTATCAATGCCGGTTGCCAGTCCCGAAACGACGCTGAAGCCGCGCTCGACTAGCGCTCGAGCAATCTTCGCCGCGCGCCGCACCCCCTCTTCGCTCGGATTGCGGCTCCCAACGACTGCGACGCACCGTGTCTCTACGAGTTCCCAAGCGCCTTGGAAATACAGCATCTCCACAGGATGCTTCGCGTCCCGCAGCTTGGAGGGGTAATTGCCCGTGAGATTTAGCCTGGTGCCGAAGCGGGATACTCCAACTTTCTTCAACGCCGTCAAGACTTCCGCGGCGCGCGCATCGGCGACCGATGCCGACACGAAATCAGATGGCACGGCAGTCGGGTCTGCTGCAAACTTCTCGGCGATGGTTTTGAAGGTTGTACCTTTTTCAAGCCAAAGAGCTTCGTACGCGCCTAGCTCTCGGCGCGGCGAAACGGATGATACAGCCGGGCCATCGTTCATTCGTGCAAGAAGGTTCATGGGTCAACCCTAATCAGTCGCGTTCGACACGTCGATTCCCGCGCAATGCCAGTCCACCAGTTTGAGACAACGTCTTCGAGGCTGCGATCGTCAAAAAACTAATGTAACACGCAGAACAAATCAAGAACACAATGATAACGCCAAGGTTACCATAGGATTACACAAATAAGGTCACCGTAATCATACGAAACGGCCCCCTCGTCTACCTTGGGGCCCACTGGCAGAAGCGCGGCGCGGCGACGACGCTTCCATGCAGCGCCATGGACGATATTTTCCTCTTCAGCCTCCTTGAGATCGGCGGTCGTGATCCAGGTCTGAATTAGATCGCCGCGTAGTGCCAAATCGAGAGGCGTTGCGTCGTTGAGTTCCCGAAACAGGTCTGTCACGTTTCATCCCGGAGATTCCGCTCCTCGATCTTGTCCCGGATATACGCTTCGAGATGTGCGCCGGTAGTGCTGTCAGGCGTTTCCTGCGCTTCGAGCTTCATTGTATGCGCAACGCGACCGAGGTCACGCAATGCTATTGCGCGCGCGCGTGTGCACGGCGCCCTCAAGCGAGTCGTTAGGGACGAGGGCGTAGACGAGGGTGCAATCAAGCGCTTCAGCCGCACGGCGCAAGGTCTTGAGCTGGATCGTGCCGCTCTCTTCCGAGGCTTCGATGGCCGCGACGCTGGGCGGCCGTACGCCGAGGCGGCGCGCGAACTGGACGCCACTCATGCCCAGCGCATCGCGGATGGCGCGCATCCACCCCTTCGGGGGCCGGCAGAAACGCTCAACTGGCTTCACGTGCGCCATGCGTTCATCAAGGCGGGCGCGAGCGCGCTGTCCGTTTCATTTTTCATATACAGCCTAATAACGCAGCGTGGATATTAGGCCGCAACCTAACACAATTCCTCAGACATTAGGCTGTAGCTTCTTATTTCTTACAAAAAAGTCTAGGCACGCACGAAGAGTACGACGGGATCAACGCGGAGACTGTGTGATGATGGATGTAAAGCCTCTCCACAACGAACAGGACTATGACTGGGCCATCCGCGAAGTAACCCGTTATTTCGAGGCAGAGCCCACTCCTGGCACGCCCGATGGCGATCGTTTCGAAGTCCTTTCTTCACTCATTAAGGAATACGAGGACGGGCACTTCTCCACCGCACACGGCGACCCGGTGAACGTTCTCCATTTTGCGATCGAGTCTATGGACAAATCTCAAGCCGAACTCGGCAATCTTATCGGGCACAATCGCGCGTCTGAAATACTGAACCGAATTCGACCTCTAACGCTGGAAATGATCCGCACCATTAGCAAGGAGTGGAACATTCCAATTGACGCCCTGGCGGCTCAATACGAACTGCGCGCGCATACGCTTAAATTTTGAAGGCACCGCCTAGGCGGGACCTTCGTCATTGGGCTAAATATTACTTCTCCCAACGCCTTTTTAGTGGCCTCTTTCGCGATCTCTTTTCGGCGCTTGGCAGGCAAGCCCTCAGCCCGAGCTTTGCGACCCAGAGCCACGGCGGCGGCATTCTTGCCGTCCTCCCGTAGTGATATCGTCTATCTCGCCGGTGGCGATCTTGCCGATCATGACGGCGGCGCCGATCACGTCACCGGGACGCTTTTCGCGTTTAGGGCCGCTATGCCACCCGCTCAATCTGGTGCGCGGACAAGGCCACTGCTGAGCTTCGCATGGAGCTTATCCAACAGTGCATCTGCGTTTTTGTTGATTTTGCGGTCCGCTGGGTCAATTTTCAGATCGGCCATTTGATAGACAGAAGCGCGCTCGTGCATCATCTCTTTGATCGTCTCTTCTGGATTATCGGTTTGCAGCAGCGGACGCGTCTTGTCCTTGACCAAGCGCTTCGTGATGGTGTCCAGATCGGTATTGATCCAGATCGAGATCCCCCTCTCGAGGATGCGGTCGCGGATCTTCTCACTCATGAAGGCGCCACCGCCCGTTGCGAGCACCACGGGCCCTCGCTCGAGCAGTTGCAGGATCTCGCCCTCTTCCAGATCCCTGAAATACTGCTCGCCATGGTCTTTGAAGATCTCGTTGATCTCTTTGCCGGCCCTGGTCTTGATCACTTTGTCGGAATCGACGAAATCGAGGCCCAGCAGGTTCGAAAGCTTGCTGCCGATCGAGGATTTCCCAGCGCCCATCATGCCGACGAGCACGATCGGCCTCTCGCCCAAGGCCGCAACGATTTGTCCGGCCATGGGAGAACGCTTGGGCATCTTGGGCTGGGCATTTCGCAATGCAAGGACCGCGCTGGCGTCAGCGGTGCCGTCTGCGTCTGCTTCCCAATTCGGGATGCTCGTCGCCTGATCGGGAACAGCAACCTGGTTGACGATCTGCCTTGCGCGCTGCACGAGGTGCTCGGCCCTCGATTGATCCATCGTCCCTCTGCTGCCTCGCTGCAGCATCTTGTAAGTATCGTGATTGGCAAGCTTGGCCTGGTAGCTGGCTGGTGTATGGAACTCAACCTCGAAGCGGTAACCTTCAGGCGTTGCAAAGACGGTTTTGATCCCGACATAGGTCGGATTTCGCGCCCTGAACCAATTGGTTGTGCTGAGCTCGGTATAACCCTGCTCATCAAAGGCGAGCACGGCCTTCCTGAAGCCCGTTGCAAAATCGCCGTCAGGGATTTCAAAAACATGCCGTACGGCGTTGCTGATCAGCTGTGAGGTGGTGCTGGAGGGGAGGCTCTTGCCGGTGAGTTGGTCCGTCAATGATTGGTCGGTCCGCAGGCGATGCTGATCATGCGGCAGATTCACCTGAATGCCGTGTTGTTCCTCTAAGTTCGCCACGACATCGCGGACTGTTTTCGTGATCGCCTCATCTTCGCGTCTTGCCCGATCCGTCTCGCGCCTGGCGCGTACGGCGGCCTCCTCGCGGCTCAGCGTAATCATCGCGCCGTCTTGGGCGGCAGGCCGGGCGTCGGACGGCTCGGGCAGAATACCGCTTTCCACGCTGAGCCTGATCGAGGCCTCCATGACGGAGGCTGCCAGCGTCGGATTGTCCTTCAGATCGGCCAACGTCGCCTCGACGTCCAATCTGCCGCGGTTGAGATGGGCCGCCATGCTCTTGGTATAAGGCACCGATTTCGGTGTCGGCGTTGCCTGCAGCAATTCCTGCAGACGTTTGCTTTTGGCCGCGTACAGCCGAGCACCCGTATCGGATTTATAGGCGTCGGTGCCAACCTTGACGCCGAGGCTCAGGAAGTTGTTCGCGCTTTTGACAAGGTCGTCGGCAACGTAACCATCGGGCAAGGGATGCATACGCGCGGGATAGTTGTCGACGAGAAGCTGGATGCGCTCTCGCGGCTGAACAGCTGCCGGGTAAGTCTCCGCCAGATCCGGGAACAGTTCGCACAGCTCCGCACTTAATGTCAGCCTTGCGTCAGGCGGCCCGTCGTGCGCAGCACCCAAGGATTGCTCCCAGGCTTCGAGGTCGGCAATGAGCCGATCGGCCATTTCGCGGGCGACCGGATGGCGTGCCGCCTTGATCTCCGCTCTCGCTCGGTCGAGCTTGCCCTCAATATCGGTCCGGTTCGCCTGTTCCTGGTCCAGCAGCTCACGCAGCTCGCGCTTGAATTCGTGGTGAACACCCTCGTAGGTGCCGAACAAGGCACGCTCGGCAAACCAGTGGCGCGCTTCATGCGATTGCCCCAGAAAGCTTCGCAATAGGCCGGTATAGGTTTCCAGCATACCCTGCGTGGCGGCGAGGATTTGGCTCGCGCGGCTGAATTGATACCGATTGTCCTTGATCGCGGGGGTGTGCGATTTCGGCGGCTTGAGCGAACGCACGCCACGCGCCTGCTCCTCCTGATCGAATTGCCGCACATGCTGATAGAGCGCGGGACGGTCACCGACGATGATGACGGCGTCTCCGTCGAAATCGCCATCGAGGCGTTTCTGTTCGACAGGCGGCACGCCAACCAGCGAGCCCGGCGCGAATACTTCGGTCGCCTGCAGGATACCGACGGTCTCGAGCGCGGTGTCCTGTTTCGCGCGGTCCTTGCCGCTCGTCCAGCTCGA
This sequence comes from Bradyrhizobium australafricanum, assembly GCF_020329495.1. Taxonomy (NCBI): domain Bacteria; kingdom Pseudomonadati; phylum Pseudomonadota; class Alphaproteobacteria; order Hyphomicrobiales; family Nitrobacteraceae; genus Bradyrhizobium; species Bradyrhizobium australafricanum. The sequence goes on from NZ_JAGKJL010000110.1 coordinate 6,099, forward strand.
ATGGATCTTGACGTCCTCGGAAGACATGACGAGGTCGCGGTCGGCAAAGTCAGCTGGCCAGATCTCGTCCGGCACCACGATCAGCAAGCCTTTTGCAAAGAAAGTCGGATCGTCCGCGACCAGTTCGTCGTGCGATTTCTGGGCGACATTCAAGCTATATTGGATGGCAACGCACCGATCGAGGAATGCCGCCGTCGGGTCCCCATCGGCTGCCGATCTGACCTGCTCAGCTGAAAATGGACGCAGGTTCGGCTTGTCGTACGGCGATCGCCCGACCAGCACGCCCGTCGTGCCCGCCAAGGTGTCGCTCTTGATAGTCGGCACATGCAGACGCCCATCGCTCGAGGGGACGGCAATTGCGGCGGGAGCATCGATGTGTGCGGCCGTCACGGTCCGATAGAGCTCCTCGGACGTGAGTTCCTTGTTGTCTCTGCTCTTGAGCCAGATCCTGGCCTTCTCTCTTGCCTCCTCCGCGACGGTCTCGCTGCGAGGATAATGATGCAGCGCCGAGGCAGGCAGGGATGCTCTCTTGCCCTCGGCATAGGCTGGGAGGCGATCGGGACCATTCTGGTCGCCGGCGCGGCAAACGGCGCGCATTTTCTCAGCCAGTGAGGTCTTGATGAATCCTGTGCCGTCATGCGGTCGCAACGCGATTGGACCTTGCGGTCCAACGAGCGCGAATGGATGACCCCGCTCGGCAGGCCGGTCGGGGAGAAGGGAGATTTTGAAAGCGCCTTCGAGGACGCTGTCCTGGGGCGTGAGACCTTTGATGGATGGTGAGCCCGCAAATCCCCTGCGCTGCGTATAAAAGTAAGCTTCCTTGAATGGCCCCCAGGCGCGCGACAGCTGCTCGAAATCCGTGCCCATTGCGGTGTCGGCATACGGGATTGCCAGGAGCTTGCCACCGGTCTGCTCGATCCGCCGTCCGCCTGGCGCGCGCGCTGCGACCTGCGCCAAGGTCAATCGCGGCGGCTTGAGCTTACTGCCGCCGAACAGATCCATCCGATACGGCACGCCATCGACTGCGAGCGTGCGGGTCAACATGAAGCTGCTGGGTTTTCCAGGCAGCTGCACCGCGACCACCGGCACTTTCCCCTGCGTCAGGCGATGAAAGACCGAATATCGTACTTCCGACTCCATGGTCAGGGGCTGCCCCCGCATGTCCACGACCGGCAGTTGCATCAGTCCGGCATTGCCCTGCGGTGGACGCGGCTCGTGGTCCATGTCGCGCAACACCTGGTGGGCGTTGAATCTCGCGGCAGGACGTTGAGCATGGACCGTTGCGACATTCTGCTCCAGGAACGAATCCAGCGCATCGAGCGGGTTATCCGCCTCGATGTCCGCAATCAGGTTCCAGCTCATATTGGACAGATCGCGCTCAATCAAATCGCGTGTGCTGCGCAGGATCTCTCTGGTCCCGCGCTCCAGCTCCCGCTGCCTGATCCGCAAATCCGATTGGTCGCCTTCGACATAGGGGCGTCGATAAAGCTTCTCCAGCACTACACGGGTTTTAAGGACCTGATAGATCGACAAAGCGGGGGTGCGGCTCGCGTGTGGGCCGCGGATCCGCTCTGCATCGGTCGCTGCCAGATGCGCCGCGATCTTGTCTTGCGTGACGCCTTGAATGTCGTTCAACAGGTTCAGCGCTTGCCTGCGGTGCCAGCGCAGCTGCTTCTGCGAGCTGCGTGCCAGGGGCAACACAGCGACACTGAGGTGACCCATGATCTCGAGGTTATGCTCGGTGGCAAAATCGTCACCGGTGCTCAGTTCCGCGAGCCTGGTCAACCCCAACGGCGCCAGCAAGGACAGATCGTCAAACAGCCGCGCCTTACCCAAGGCTTTGAAAATGTTGGCAATGCTCAGAACGCCAGCCTGCTGCAGGCGATCATTCGCATAGTACAGATGGTGCGCGAGCTTGTGCAGGCGGTTCTTCAGAAGAGCGGCTTGATCGCTCTCTCCACGGTCTTCGGCCTCCATCGTGCAGCGCGCCAGAGCATTGGCAACCATGCCGAGCTCTGCCGTGGTGAATGCATTAAATCGCCGCGCTCCGCTACCAAAGCTGCGCGCGATCTCGATCATCGCCTGCCGGCACGCCTCCTCTTCCGGCCATTTGGCAAAATTATGCACGAGGGTCGCGACCGCCAATGGCTCAAGGTCAGACAGTCCGCCCTCGCGGCGCATCATCTCGCGGGCGATAGCAGCTGTCGCCTCGCCGCAGCGTTCATGTTCCAGCTTGCCGAAACCATTCGCAAGATTCCGCAAATTTTGCTGCGTAAAGCCGGACAGCCCATCACCCCGGCCGGCGCGGCCGCAGATTTCGGCCGCGATTGCCAACATGGCCTCGCTACAGTTCCTCTCGCGTGGCCACTTGCTGAACCCGTTCACGAGGTTTGCAAGTCCTTGCGGGGAAAATTCAGTGAGCCCGCGCGCGCCAGCCGCGCGGCGTGCGAGGTCGCCGCCCAGTAAAGCTGTCGCCTGTGCGCAGTCGTTATCGTCTTCCAGCTTGCTTAGCCCGTTCACCAGCATTGACAAATGTTGGCTATTGAAGCGAGCGAGCGAGTTGGCGCGGTGGCTGACCAGTTCAGTGGCGATCGAAACCAGGGCTGGGCGAGCGGCCTGTCCTGGCCACTTGGAAAAGCCGTTCGCCAGATTTGCCAGGTGCTGCTCACAAAAATCAGACAGTCCGCGGCCCCGGCCAGCGCGATCGCGCAGTTCGCTGGCAAGGGCGACGGCCATGGAATGGGAGCTCAGCTCGCCTGACCACTTGCTCAATCCGTTCACGATGTTCGCCAGGTCCTGCGGACCTGCATTTGCAAGGCCGTTGTCGCGCTCGGCGCGGCGGCTAAGTTCCGTTGCAATCGGCACTGCGGCTTGACCTGCCCGTTCCGGCCATTTGCTGAAGCCATTCACCAGGTTCGCCAGGTGCTGGAAGCTAAAATCTGCGAGCCCGTCGACGCTCGTCGCGCGGCGACGGATTTCGGTCGCGATCAAAGCTGTCGCCTGGCCACAGTCTTCTGTTGGCCATTTGCTAAAGCCGTTCACGAGACTAGCAAGATCTCGCTGATTAAAGCGGGTGAGCCCGTCTGCGCGCGCGGCCCGGACCACGATCTGCCTTGCGATCTCGACCGTGGCCGCGCGGTTGACATTGTCGTCCGCCAATATGGTCTTGCTGAAGGCGTTCACCAGGTTCGCGAGCTCCCGCTCGTGAAAACGCGGGAGCTGGACGCGGCGGTCCACGACCTCGCGAGCGATCGCGCTTGTTGCCTGGACCGCTTGCGTCATGTCCGGCCATTTGGCGAACCCGTTCGCCAGGCTTGCCATGTCCTGTGGATTGAATTCAGACAGACGGGCCGGTCGGTCGGCGCGGCGAAAAACCTCACTGGCTAGCGCGCACGCAACGTCCTCGGTTGGTACTTGTCCGGTTAGCTTGCTGAATCCGTTGACGAGATTGGACAGATCCTGGGACGAAAAATCCGAGAGTTGAGCTGGACGCTCGGCGCGGCAGACGATCTGCCGGCCGATCTCGCGGCTGGCGCGAACACATACTTGCTCTTCCGCCCTGTTGGCGAAGCCGTTCAGCAGCATTGCCAGGTCCTTTGGCTTAAAACCGGACAGACCGGGCCTGCCGCTTGCGCGACGATCGATTTGGGCCGCGATCAAGACTTCGGCGTGGCCAAGATCTGCGTCTTGCGGCCATTTGCCAAAGCCGTTGACGAGGTTCGCCAATTGCTGCTCATCGGCACGAAAGAGCCCGCTTGCGCCGCGACGGACGAGTTCGCTCGCAACCGCAATTGTGGCTCGCCCGCAAGCCTGCTCCTGCGGCCACTTGCTAAAACCGTTCACCAGGGTGGAGAGGTGTTGCAGGGCAAAATCGGTCAACCCATCGGCCTCAACATGACCTGCCACCACGAGGGCGGCGTCGCGGCAGGGCACCTGATCGGGCCACTTGCTGAAACCGTTGAGCAGCAAGGACAGATCCTGACTGCTTGACCTATTAAGCGCCCTTGGCTCATCGCGGCAGAATTCGGCGATCCGGATCGTCGCATCGCGACATTGCATGGCCCGGGAGTGGCGGCCAAAGGACGAAGCAAACAGGGAGAGGGCTCCGGGGGCGACCTGTTTCATATGATCATTGTCAAGGCGCGATAGGCGAGCCGCCAGAGCTCTGCAAGCATTTGCTCCGGCCTCACCTGCGCGGCTGACCGCGTTGCATGCCATTGCGTAGGCCCATGAAGAGCCGATGTTGTCTTCGAGCTGCGGAACAAATCGCGTCTCGAAATGTGCGGCCGCTTTTTGCTGGAATTCGGCGAGTTCCTGTCCGCGGAATTGTTTGCCGTGACGTACCACGGCACGCGAGAAGGCATCGATGTTGCGAGCGCCGGCGATCTCTGCGAGCGCGGCATTGAGGTCGTCCGAATCTCTGAAATGAGCTTGCGATGTTACATGCCCAACGTTCCGGCCTGTGGCATTGTCAGCGCGCCATCCAGGTTCGCCACCTGATCCTGCGACCGATTGAGGATGGGGTGCAAGCCGGCCTCTTTGCTCGGGGTCGAGGCGCCCCTGAGTGCGCCAGGGCTGCTCTTGCGGACGCGTGTCAGTAGCCCCTCGGTAAGCTGCGCCACCGGGAACATCATAAGGCCGCTGCGGATTCTGCTGCGCAGGCGCAGCGTCAGGATGCAATCCGTCCCTCTGGTCCTGCCGACCGGGAAGCGGCCGGGCATGTCGCTCGAGCGCACCTTGCTGCGAGCCGGCGGCCGCTCGATCGCTCCGCCAAAGCTCTCCACCTCGACCTGGAAGACCGTCGTAGGCGCCTGGTGCGACATTGCCTCGATAGGGTTGCGTGGAGTCCGAGGCGCGAAGGGGCGTCGCAGGCATGCCCCAGCCTGACGCTCCATCGCGCCAATTGGAGGCGAATTGCGATTGCAAGGCCAAGCCGCCACCTTGCGGTGATCCAGCGGCTCGATCGGCACGCCACGAGGCACGGTCCGAACGCGACGAGCTTGCATCCGGATGCGGTGCGCCACGATGACCTGCACGATCTCGCAGAGGTCCTCGACCATCCCTGGACGGCGCGGATCGCTCCTCGAGGCGCCATCCTTGCGCTCCGCCGCCCTGGCCGAAAGTAGCTTCCATATGCGAATGCCGCGGTTCGCTCGGGAAGCGCCCAGCGGCTTGATCGCCGTGCCAGGGCCTGCCTGAGAAACGTGAGGCGCCAGCATCGCCATCAGGAGCAGCGCCATCGGCTCTGTAAAACCGGTCCGGACCCGCACCAATGTTGTGTGATGGCATATCATCGATACGCCAAGCTGGCGCTTCGCCAGGGCGAGCGAAGCGGCCTTCTACATTGGGAGCACGCGCGCCGTCTCGCGCGCTTTCCTCCGCTCGATCAGCACGCCAGCGTTCGCCTGCCGGACGCGCGCCGCCTGCGTTCCCTTGTGGTGTGCCATGGCCGGCATCAAACCGCGCAGGGCGTGAGCCATCAGGCGCCTGAGAGGGCCTGTTATTGACGTGCCAGCCGGACGCCCCACCATCACGATCCGCGTCGCCTTTCATATATGGCCCGCGCAAGACAATTTGCGAGCTTGCGTCCAATCGATTGGCACGCCATGGCTCGTCCGCCGAACGCGCGGAAGTTGCGCCCGCATTTTGTGCGGGCTCGTGGAATTGATCCGGCCTCCAGGAATCCAGAGCACGAGCGCTCGGCGCGGATCCATCGTCGATGCGCGACCTGCCTGCGCCATCCCCCCTGCCGGACAAGCGCCCTTCCTCTCGGAGAGCGCGCATTGGGGAGGTTGACGTGTGCGGATCATCGAACGAGGATCTTGCACCGGTACGCAGCGCGCCGGTGCTGGAGGAAGAGCGGAGATTCTGGTTGGCTCTGGTCGCGTTGTGCAGCGCCTGCGCCAACATCCGATGGGCAGCGGAAGTTGGACGGACAGGGCGCTCCGGCAGACCAGCGCTCGCGTCGCGCTCGCCGCCAAAACCAGAAGAGGACGTTGGCAAATCGTCAGGTTCGGAGCGCATTTGATCCACGACAGAGTTGAATGATTGACGCTCCTCACCCCGCCCAGCAGGCGTTTCAACGCGAGCACTATCGGCATTATCGGCCTCGGTGCGGCCAGCCTCTGACATGAACGGTTTGCCGCGCTCATCAATGCCCCGCATAAACTTTCATCTCCGATCTAGACGGGACAGCCCTGCCTACCCGCAACAAACTGGCTCCCCGACGCGGACATTCATCACGAACGGCGGGCTGAGGCCGATACCGAGTTCAGCTGACGGAAAGCTGACGTGATACGATCATGAAGGTAGATTGGTCAGCTCACGTGGGCGGCAGGAAGATGTCGAACGCCGGCGGCGGCCACTGCGAAGTGCCCGCCCGCGCGTAAGATGAGCCGCTCGGCTTTCTGGGCACGACAACTTCCCGCTAATGCCGCGCGTCCCTGTTTTCAAACGGCAATTTTGGAGATTCTAGGTCGGCCGGAGGTGCGGTTAGCGAACTTCGCATCGGCCATGGACCGGGATACCGAGTTTATTACATTCGGCGGCAAGGTCGTGTCATTCTGCTCTGCGGCCGCGATAAGCGGACCCAGAGCAGGGACGTTCGGAAGGCCAAGGCAATCGCGCAGATATTGGAGGACTGAGTGTGAAAGTCAGCAAACTGAAGAAGTTCGATGACGCCGAGCGCCTTCGCATGCCGGAGGCGCGCGCAGAGTATCTGAACATTGTTGTCGCCGATGGCGACCCCGCCGAAGTCCATGATGCCCTCAATCTTGTCGCCCGAGCACAGTGTCGCCAAGCCAGCTGGCGTGACCAGAGAGGGGCTTAATCGGCCATTGCACGATGTCGTACTGAACGGCATGAAAGCTGTTTCTGCGTCACTCATACGTGCGTCAAGATCACAGCCGCTCTAAAGGGCACGTCGCAGACGACAGATCGCTTCGGGCGTCAGCCGACGAAGCGCGGACTGATGCTTTGCCTGAAGTCAGCCTGACGGAGCCGATCAGGAGGATCAAGAATAAGCCGCTCCAAAATTGATTTGAAGGAACATCGAGTTCGCGGTCAAGCCTGTGGTGCGGTTGGCGGGACATTAAGTCTTTTCGGATAAAACCTCTTCAAGCCTTGCGACTAGAGCACGCTGTTTTTATACGGAAACATAGCCTGAGTTTTCGAGATAGTTGGCGCACTCTTGTGCAGAAAAGAGGTCGAGGAGTTCGCCGACCTTGCGCCAGGTTGCCTCGACATCGCGCGGTTCTGCGGCTCGCATCAGATGTTTGAGCTTGGCGAAGACCTGTTCGATCGGATTGAGATCGGGACTGTAGGGCGGCAGGAAGAGCAGGTGCGCTCCGGTGGCGCGGATCGCATTGCGAGCGGACTTGCCCTTGTGACTGCCAAGATTGTCGAGGATGACGACCTCACCTTTTGCCAGAGTTGGGGCCAACACTTTCTCGACATAGAGGGTGAAGAGTTCGCCATTGATGGGGCCGTCGATGACCCAAGGTGCGCTGATCTGGTCGTGCCGCAGCGCTGCGATGAAAGTCATGGTCTTCCAGTGACCGAAAGGCGCGGATGCTTGGAGCCGCTGTCCACTCGGTCCCCAACCGCGCAGTGGCGCCATATTGGTCTTGATCCAGGGGTGAGTAGGCCGCGGGATTTTCACCCCCGGCCTCGCAGAACGGTGCGTGAGCCTCTCGGTTCACACCGCTCCCGTCAGGTGAACGTGGTCGTTCCGAACAACTGCCAGTGTACGAACAGCTCCGCATTGTCCCGAGCCAGCTTTCGCAAGAACAGCGAAGCAGCGGTTTTGTGGAGCCGGAAGCGCTTGTACTTTCGCATGATCCACGCCTTCAGCTTCTGATTGACGTAGTCGACCAGAGAGAACAGCGCTGAACGGCTGAACCGACCGTAATAACCTATCCACCCCCGGAGGAGCGGATTGATCTGTTGGGCAATCTCAGCCAGCGTCCCCGGCGTTTGCCGGGGAATGTGCAAGCTTCGGATCGTTGCTCGCATGGCCTTCAAAGCTGTCGGACTGACCGCCGGGGTGTATCCACAAAAGAATTCCTTCCGCTGTGACGTTGCCACCTGCCGCGGCCTGAACTGATATCCGAGAAAGTCAAACTTGACCCTCGGATACGTTCGCCGACGCCTGTTGTCCTTGCAATAGACGATCTGCGTCTTTGTCGGGTGCATCTGAAGTCCGCACGCCTCCAACCTCGCTTGAAGCTCCGCCCTAATGGCCTCTGCTTCTCGCTCCGTCCGGCAGTGCACCAGTCGTCGAGTCGCCCGGGGGAGTTTCACCCCCAGGCGCTCACAGATCCGGACGTGAACGTCTCCGCTCATCCGGCTCTTACCGTCCAGCCGCCGTCTTGTGCAGCATCGGCCAATGGGCCAATAGCGTGGGGGTGCGGCACGCAATGTCCCGTACCCAGTGCTCTGCCCGTCTTCGATGTCGCCGCAGACGTTTGTATTTCGACATCGCCCATCGCGCGAGACATCGGTCGAGATGGCGTAGTGTCGGATAAAGCGCCGACTTGTAGTACCGACCATAGTAGTTCATCCAGCCTCGAATG
>NZ_JAGKJL010000012.1:0-167152 GCF_020329495.1 Bradyrhizobium australafricanum
GTTCAAATAGCCGTAAATGTAAAGCTTGAGGAGCACCGAAGGGTGATACGACGGCCGACCAGTCGCCGCAGGCTCCACCCCCTTAAAGCTCATCCCGGCCAAATCGAGCACCTCGACAAATGCGTCGATCACCCGCACAGGGTTGCTCTCGTCAATGAAATCATCGAGGCATTCGGGCAACAGCGTCCGCTGCCCACGGTCCGCCTCTTCAACGAAGCGCCTCATCGATTCCCCCAAAGAATCAGAGGAGAATCATAGCAGCAGCCCAGCGTTTTCACACAGCCAGGGTCATAAGCAGTCGACGACGATCCAGCACGGCAATTACTGCGTCGCCGTCAGAAGCGGACTCTTGTGAGTCCACGCCCTCGTTATCGGCAAGGCTGCGGTGCTGCGAATGATGCGCAATCGCAGCCAATGGTTCGCGCCGGAGGGGAGGTTGATTTCGGAATATTGGAAATATATTGTTGATTTGCCCGACGTGTCAAGTTGCTCGGTCGAACGCCGGCGGCCGTCGGCTCCTTTGCATGGGGTTGTTTTCGATATTTTTGTAGCGCCCGCAAGCGAGAGCGGTGAAGCGCCTCGGCGGCTGGACGTGCCTCGGCTGGCCCAACGTTGATCAGCGGCGCGCGTCGCTCGCGCCGCCGGTCCTATTCGGTCTTGTCGACGTTCCAGAACACCGGCGGCGCCGGGCCTTCCAGCACGCCGGTGAGCGATTTGCGCCAGGCGCTCGGCAAGCGGAACTGGCCGAGCGGGATATAGATCACCTGCTCGTAGGCTTGCTTTTGAATCTCGACCGCGACCTTCTTCTGCTCCTCGGGCGAGGTGGCGCGCGCATAGGCGTCGCGCATCTGCTCGAGCTTGGCGTCTTCGGGCCAGCCGAACCAGGCCCGCTTGCCGTTCGCGGCGATCTGGTTGTTGACGATCGGGTTCATCACCTCGGTCGCGCCGGTGAAGGTGAAGAACAGGTTCCAGCCGCCTTCCTTGGGCGGCTTCTGGCTGGCGCGGCGGCTCACCACGGTCTGCCAGTCCGTCACCTGCGCGTCGACGTTGAAGCCGGCCGCGCGCAACAGCTGCGCCGCGACCGTCGGCGGTCCTTTCAGCGTCTGCACGTCGCCGGGGATCATGATCACGACGGGCGTGCCGTCATAGCCCGAGGCGGCGAGCGCCTTCTTCGCCTCGGCCATGCCGTTGCCCTTGATCAGCGTCTCGGCGCCGGCGTCGCTGGCGAGCGGCGTGTCGCAGGCGAAATAGGAGCCGCAAATCTCGTAGTATTTCGCGTTGCCGACGGTGGCGTCGAGCACGTCCTTCTGGTTCATCGCCAGGAATGCGGCGCGGCGGACCTTGGCGTTGTCGAATGGCGGGTGCAGGAAATTCATCCGGCCCTCGATCTGGAAGCCGAACTTGTTCAGCACGGCCACGGTGAGATCGGAGTTCGCCTCGAGCACCGGCAGCAGGTCGACCGACGGCTGTTCCAGGAAGTCGATCTCGCCGGATTGCAGCGCGTTGATCGCGGTCTGCGCGTCGGGCATCGTGACCCAATCGACGCGATCGACCTTCGCGACCTTGCCGCCCGACAGCCAATCCGGCTTGTCCTTGCGCGGCACGTAGTCGGCATTGCGCTCATAGACCGCTTTCACGCCCGGCTGGAATTCCGCGGTCACGAATTTGAACGGCCCGCAACCGATCTGCTCGGCGATCTGCTTGCCCGGCGCCGTCTCCGCGAGCCGCTTCGGCATCATGAAGGCGACGTAGGAGGAGGGCTTTGCCAGCGACTCCAGCACGAGGCCGTACGGCTCCTTGAGCTTGAGTACGATCGTCTTCGGCCCGCTCGCCTCGAGGGAAGCGGTGAATTCGGCCAGCTTCTGCGCCATGCCGTCGACGGCGGTCCAGCGCTTCAGCGAGGCGATGCAGTCCTCCGCGGTGACGGGCGCGCCGTCATGCCATTTCAGGCCGTCGCGCAGCGTGAAGGTGTAGGTGAGCTTGTCGTCCGAGATCGTCCAGTCCGCCATTTGCGGGCGGACCTTGAAGCTCGAATCGATGCCGAGCAGCGTATCGTAGACCATGTAGCCATGGTCGCGGGTGATGTAGGCGGTGGTGAAACCGGGATCGATGATGCGCAGGTCCGAATGCATCACGGCGGTGATGGTCTTGCCCTTGCCCGCGGCAAGGGCGCGCGATGACAGGATGGCCGGCGCCGCGATGGCCGGCGGTACGCCGGCCGCAAGCTTGAGGAGCGTTCTGCGCGAAACTTCGACCATTCGCCGTCTCCCGATCTGTCATTGCGCCGGCATGCTTCACCAATCCGTTGTTGAAAGCAAGCAAGAGCCGCGCCATCGCGTTCGGTCCGGTTGCGAGGTTGCGCAGCCGTGTGCGCTCACTGCTTGAGCAGGTCGCCGAGCAGGCGTTGGTTCCGGGCTTCGCCGCGCTCAACACGTGCCGACGAGGTTGAGGAGGACTTAACCGGCTGCTGACACTTGTATCGCCTGGGTTAGCCGGGGTTGGACACCTTTCCGGTAGCTTGCCTGATGAGTGTTCGGCGGTCGAACCGCCGCGCCCCTTTGAGAGGCAAGACGCCATGCGCCGCGGTCTGCTCGTTCTTCTCATGTTCGTCGGCATGGCAGTGTCCGGTCAGGACGTACGCGCCGCGGAGTTCGGCACGCGATACAGCTATCAGCAGCTGCAGGACCTGACCGAGAAGGGGCCCAAGGGCGAAGCCCTCGCGCTAGGCTATGTGAGCCTCACGCACTCCTTTATCCTGCCCTACAAGATGACGGGCTACTATGCCCTCATGGTCAAGGGCTCCGGCAAAGACCTCAACGGCCGCCCGCTCAACGTTTACCACGAGCTGTCGCAGGAGAAGATCGAGCAGATGCAGCGTGCCGGCGCGCTGCCCAATCCGCTTCCCCCTTACCGGCGCACGATCTTCGAATACATGTTCGGCTATGTGTTGTGGTGGTGCATTCCGGCGGCGCTGCTCATCATCGGGATGTTCTCGATGCTTGGGATCGGCTCCGGCAAACGCGGTCAGGCCTGACCGATCTGGTTGGCGGCCTCGTCGCGGCGGGTCGCGAGCGCGCCCCAAAGCAAATGCCGCGCGCCGCCGCCGGCACCGCACAAGTCCGCATCCTGCATAGGAGCCTGCGCTTCCTGCCGCACCTCGCAGGCTGTTCGGACCCCGATCCGCCGTGTAGGCTCGCGATCTGCCGGCCAGCAATCAATAAGGCCACATCCCGCAAATCTTAAGGGAACAAGCAGTCGAGGGAGACCGAAAGAACCGTCATGACCGATATCCGATACGTAGCACCGCGCACGCTTGACGAAGCGATTGGCGCATTTGCTGCCGCCGGGAGTGCCGCCCGCATTATGGCAGGGGGCACCGACTTATTGGTGCAAATGCGCTCCGGCCTGGTGCGGCCGGGACTGATCGTCGACATCAAGAAGATCGGCGAGATGACCGAAATCAGCGAAACCGCCGATGGCGGTTTCCGCGTGGGTGCCGCCGTCTCCGGCATGGAGCTCGCCGAGCACGCGCGCTTTGGCAAGGTGTGGCCCGGCGTGCTCGAGGCCGTGAACCTGATCGGCTCGAAGCAGGTGCAGGGGCGCGCCTCCGCCGGCGGCAATCTCTGCAACGGCTCGCCGGCCGGCGACAGCGTGCCGGCGATGATCGCGGCGGGTGCGGTCGTCACCGTGCAGGGTCCGAACGGCCGGCGGGACATGAAGGTTGAGGATGTGCCGGCCGGACCTGGCCGCACCAACCTCAAGCCGGGCGAGATCCTCGTCAGCTTCACCTTGCCGCCGCGGCCGAAAGGCTCGGGCGATGCGTATCTGCGGATGATCCCGCGCACCGAGATGGACATCGCGGTGGTCGGCATCGGCGTCAGCCTGACCTTGAAGGACGGCGTCTGCACCGCGGCCCGCGTCGGCCTCGGCGCGGTGGCGCCGACCGCGCTGCTGGTTGAGCCGGCGGCAAAGGCGCTGATCGGCTCGAAGCTCGACGATGCCGCGCTCGAAGCCGCGGCTGCCGCGTGCCGCGCCGCCTGTCGTCCGATCGACGACAAGCGCGGCACCATCGCCTACCGGACAAAAACCGCCGGCGTGCTGCTCAAGCGCACCGCCGCGATCGCCGCCCAGCGCGCGGGAGGACACTAGCACCATGGCGAAACTGCACGTCACCACCTCAGTCAATGGCGAGCCGGTCGAATTCCTGTGCGAGCCGTACGAGACCATGCTCGACGCGCTGCGCGGGCAATTGGGGCTCACCGGCTCCAAGGAGGGCTGCGCGTCCGGCGATTGCGGCGCCTGCTCGATCACGCTCGACGGCCGCCTGGTCTGCTCCTGCCTGATGCTCGCGGCTGAGGCCGAGGGCCACGAGATCGGGACCATCGAGGGCATGGCCAGAGGCGAGAAGCTGCATCCGTTGCAGCAGAAGTTCCTCGAGCACGCCGCGCTTCAGTGCGGCATCTGCACCTCGGGCATGCTGGTCGCCTCCGAGGCGCTGCTCGCCAAAAATTCCAACCCGACCGAAGAGGAAGTCCGCTTCTGGCTCGCCGGCAATCTCTGCCGGTGCACCGGTTACGACAAGATCGTCCGCGCGGTGATGGAGACCGCGGCTGAAATGCGGCAAGGAATCCCGGAGGCTCGCCCATGAACGTCGTCAACAACAAATGGATCGGCCAGCGCACCATCCGGCCCGATGGCGTCGACAAGGTGACCGGCCGCGCGGCGTTTGCCGCCGACACCACCATGCCCGGCATGATCTGGGGCAAGGTGCTGCGCAGCCCGCATCCGCACGCCCGCATCAGGTCGATCGACACCGCCAAGGCCGAGGCGCTGCCCGGCGTCAAGGCGGTGGTCACATCGCGCGACATCGTCGACTTCACGATCGAGAAGGGCGCCGTCATGCTCGGCATCCAGGACATGCGCTGGATGTGCCGCAACGTGATGGCGCGCGACAAGGCGCTGTTCCCCGGTCATCCCGTCGCCGCCGTGGCCGCGACCACGGAGGCGATCGCGGCAGAAGCCTGCAAGCTGATCGAGGTCGACTATGAGGTGCTGTCCTGGGCGATCGAGATCGACGACGCGCTGAAGGCGGATGCGCCGATCCTGCACGAGTTCAACAGATTCGACGGCAAGCCCTCGAACATCATGGGCCGCCTCGAATCCAAGAAGGGCGACATCGCGCAGGGCTTCAAGGATGCTGAAGTCGTCATCGAGCGCTCCTTCACCACGCGCCCGGTGCACCAGGGCTATATCGAGCCGCATGCCTGTCTGATCTCGGTCGCGGCCGACGGCAAGACCACGATCTGGTCGTCGAGCCAGGGCCAGTTCATGGTGCGCGCGATGACCTCGATGCTGACCGGCATCCCGCAGAGTGACATCCGCGCCATCCCCGCCGAGATCGGCGGCGGTTTTGGCGGCAAGACCATCGTCTATCTCGAGCCGCTCGCGACCTTGCTCGCCAGGAAATCCGGTCGCCCGGTGAAGATGGTGATGACCCGCGAGGAGGTGATGCGCGCGACCGGGCCGACCTCGGGCTCGAAGAGCACGGTGAAGATCGGCGCCAGGAAGGACGGCACCATCGTCGCCGCCCATGGCAGCTTCTATCTGCAGGCCGGCGCCTTCCCGGGTTCGCCGATCCGCGGTGCGGTCGGGTGCAGCTTCGCGCCCTATGACATCCCGCATGTGCTGTCGGAGGGGTTCGACGTCTGCTCCAACCGCTCCAAGGTCGCGGCCTATCGCGCGCCCGGCGCGCCGATCGGCGCCTATGCGGTGGAATGCGTGCTCGACGAACTTGCCGAGGCACTCAAGATGGATCCGCTGGCGCTGCGGCTGAAGAACGCGGCGAAAGAAGGCACCAAGGCCGCCCACGGCCCGGTGTTCCCGCGGATCGGCTATATCGAGACGCTGGAAGCCGCGAAGAACCATCCGCATTATGCCGCGCCGCTCGGCAAGCTGCAGGGCAGGGGCGTCGCCTCCGGCTTCTGGTTCAACGCCGGCGGTGAATCCTCCGCGCAGGTCAACATCACCGAGGACGGCAACGTGGTCGTCACGACAGGGCATCCCGACATCGGCGGTTCGCGCGCCGGCATTGCCAATATCTGCGCCGAGCTGCTCGGCATCGACTACAAGCGCGTCTCCGTCATCATCGGCGACACCCAGACCGTCGGCTTCTCCAACCTGACCGGCGGCAGCCGCGTGCTGTTCGCCTCCTCGATGGTGGTGACGCAGGCGGCCGACAAGGTGATCGCGACCTTGCGCGAGCGCGCGGCGAAGGTCTGGGAGATCGACCCTGAAGCCGTGAAGTGGGAGAACGGCGCCGCGCATCCGGTGAGCCCGAATGCCGGCCAGTTCGAGCCGCTGACGCTCGCCGATCTCGCCGAGAAGGCGCCGTCGCAGGGCGGTCCGATCGGCGCCAGCGTGCAGCTCAACACCCAAGGCGCCGAGGGCGGCTTCGGCACCCATATCTGCGACGTCGAGGTCGATGTCGATCTCGGCATCGTCCGCGTCGTTCGCTACACCGCCGTGCAGGATGTCGGCCGCGCCGTGCATCCGAGCTATGTCGAGGGCCAGCTGCAGGGCGGCGTCGCGCAGGGCATCGGCTGGGCGCTGAACGAGGAGTACATCTACAACAAGGACGGCAAGGTCGATAATCCCGGCTTCCTCGATTATCGCGTGCCGGTCTGTTCGGACCTGCCGATGCTTGATTGCGCGCTGGTCGAGGTGCCGAACCCGAAGCATCCGCAGGGCGTCAAGGGCGTCGGCGAGGTACCGCTGGTGCCTGTGATGGCCGCGGTCGCCAACGCCGTCCACAACGCGCTCGGCAAACGCTTCTACAGTCTGCCGATGTCTCCGCCGAAAGTGTCGGAGGTGCTGGACGCACCGGCGCAGCAGGCCGCGGAGTAGGGAACGTAGGGCGGGTTGCGGTTCGCAAGCCGCCCTGCGGTTCTACAGCGGTTACCGTGTAGCCCGGATGAGCGAAGCGATATCCGGGGGGAGAGCTTCCCGCATGTTGCGGAGCCCGTCATCGGGCGCACGTTCGTGCGACCCGTTGGCTCATGCGGGCTACTCGCCGCATCAGGCTCACCGTGAACGGATGAGGATGACCCACCCCGACGAGCTGTCCGCCTACATGATCTTCGGCCGCAGCGATTGGGCGGCTTTGCGCGCCAGCACGTCGCTGACGCTCTCGGACGCCGATCTCGCGGCATTGCGCGGATTGAACGAACCGATCAATTCCGCCGAAGTCAGCGACGTCTATCTGCCGTTGACGCGCTTGTTGAACCTGCATTTCGCGGCGGCGGGCAACCTCGCGCACGTCAAGGCGGAGTTTCTCGGCCGGCCGGCACGCCGTTCGCCCTACATCGTTGCATTGGCCGGCAGTGTCGGCGCCGGCAAGAGCACCTTTGCCCGCGTGCTGTGCGCGCTGCTGGCCCGCTGGGCCGATCATCCGCGGGTCGAGCTGGTGACGACCGACGGCTTCCTGCACGCCAACGGCGTTCTCGAAGAGCGCGGGCTGATGCGGCGCAAGGGTTGTCCCGAGAGCTACGATCTGCCGCGCATGTTGCGATTTCTGGCGGCGGCGAAGGCGGGCGAACGCGAGCTCGAGCTGCCGGTCTACTCGCATCTGATCGGCGATATCGTGCCGTCGGAACGCCAGGTCATCCAGCAGCCTGATATCCTGGTCTTCGAGGGCCTCAACGTGCTGCTGGCGCGCGGCACGGCGCCGGTGGTGGTGTCGGATTTCTTCGACTTCTCGATCTACCTCGATGCCGACGAGGCCGACATCCAGTCATGGTATGTCGAACGCTTCCTCAGATTGCAGCCGACGGCGTTCCGGAATCCTGCCTCCTATTTCCACCACTACAGGGACCTGCCGCCGGGTGACGCGCGCGAGGTCGCGGAACGGCTGTGGCGCGAGCATCATCGCGCCAATCTCAGGGAGAACATCTTGCCGACGCGGACGCGGGCCGACGTCGTGCTGCGCAAGCGCTTCGACCATTCGATCGGCGAGGTCTGGTTGCGCGAGACATAGCAAGCATAGATGTAGCCCGGATGAGCCAACGGGTCGCGCGAACGCGCCCGATGACAGGCGCTGCGATATCCGGGAGAAGGTTTTCCCGCATGTCGCTGCGCTCATGCGGGCTACTTATCGACCGCCCGGTCGTTGCATTAGTTCGTGGAACGGGCCGCGATCCTCGCGCTTCCTATGGCGCTCTCAACTTCTCGGAGCTCAGAACTAAGAACCCTAATCTTATTTGATAGATCATCGATCTCTGCCGGACTTATGAGCTTCGTTTGATAGGGTAGCTTCCCCGCCTCAGGCGTCGCCGTCCTAAGCATAATATAAACTTGGTTTTCCAAGCTTCGCCCAATCGGATTATGCAGCAGCTCATTTCGACCTTCTGCCAACCGACGATAATTCTTCAGCGCACTGCGAAGACTCGCTTGCAGGTCCTCGGTCATGAACGGCGCTATCTTCGCGAGCTTATTTAGTACGTCACATTGGGTACGAGTTGCCTTAAAGAAGCTGAAAACGGTCACCGCGATAGTCAAGTTCGTATCCGTGAGGTGACTGAACGTCCAGGCAAGAATCGACTCCACATGGGTCCAATTATTAGAGCATCGCCCTATTGCTGATGCCATGACTGGATCGTCATCTACGGGATGAGACATGAAATTGGCTCGATGAAATTCAACACCCTGCACCACAAATTAGCGCTGACAATTCTCGGTAAGCAAGCAGCAATGGCTGCGCTAGCGCGGGCTATCCGTTACCGCAACTCCTTCCCCAGCTGCGCCAACACCGTCTCGCAGGTCATCAAGTCCAGATGCCCGCCGCCCGCGTTCTTGAAGAAGGTGATGTCGCTATCCGACAGCCGGCCGGCGACCTTGCCGCCGGCGAGATCGTAGTGATCGCCGAGCACATCGGTCTCCTTGATCGCGCCGCTGGCGATCGGCTGCAAAATGTCGCCGACGCCGTCGAAGGCGGATTCGCGGCGGTCGACGAAGATGCGCGAACGCCGCGCCGCCTCGTCGTCGGACTCGCGGGTCTCCGGGGTGAAGCCGCCGACCAGATCGAGATGGGTGCCGGGCCTTAAATTGGCGCCCTTGACCAGCGGCTCGCGCGAGCGGGTGCAGGTAGTGATGATGTCGGCCTCCCGTGTCGCGGCGTCGAGATCGCTGACGGCCTCGGCCGCGATGCCATCGCCTTCCAGCAGCGCGGCGAGTTCCTCGGCGCGTTCAACTGTCCGGTTCCAGACCCGCACCCGCTTCAGCCGCGGCCGCACGGTGCGGTGGCCGCGCACCAGCCAGCGCGCCATCTCGCCGGCGCCGACCACCAGCAGCGTCTCGGCATCCGGCCGCGCCAGCTGTTTGGCGCCGAGCGCGGAATCCGAGGCGGTCTTCCAATGGGTGATTTCGGCGGCGTCCATCACCGCGAGGGGCCGCCCGTCATTGCCGTCGAACAGCACGCAGACCGCCTGCACCGCCGGCAGCTTGCCGTGGGCGAGATTGCCGGGAAAGCTGGTGTAGAGCTTGGTCATCATGAAGCGGCCGGCATCGACCGCGCTGCGCGTCACCAGCTGCTGGCCCTTGTCGTCGCCGAGATAGCCGTCGTGCACCGCGATCTTCGGCCGCCGGTGCGCGGCCTCGATCGCCTCGATCAGGATCGGAAAGCTCAGGACGCGGTTGACCTCGCTGTCGTCGACGATATGCACGTGGTATCTCCTCTGGAGCGCCCCTCGCGCTCTCGCCGGGCGTCCCCCAAACTGTCCGGACTGGATAGCGCGTGGGGACGGCTAGTCAACCGGACATGCACCGCCGGGCGTCCCTTGCTATCCTGCGGACCTGATTCTCTCGCAGGTTCTCGCAAGCCGTGGTTGCATTCATCGTCGCCGTCCTGATCTTCATCCTGCTCGGCGGCGCCGCGCTTGCGACCATGGCGATCCATGCCCGGCTCGCCGATCATCACCGCAGCGACGAGACCAATACCTCGGTACGCCTGGTCGCGACGCTGTTCGTCACCATGCCGTCGCTGCTGCTCGGCCTGATGATGAACAGTGCCGCCAACACCTATGTGGCGGTCGATCGCAATTTGCACGTCTTCGCCACCGACCTCATCCTGCTCGATCGCAGCCTGCGGCCGCTCGGGCCGAGCGCCGAGGAGCCGCGCAAGCGGCTGCTCGCCTATGTCGAGCAGGTGCTCAAGGATGTTCCGATCTCCAGGGCAAGCGCGGTGTCCGAGCGCCTGCTCGACGAGGTCGGCACCAGCCTGCGCGAGCTGCGGTTCGACGACGAGCAGAAGGTCGCGCTGTGGAACGACGCGCGCTCGGTCTATCGGCAGGCGGTGCAGCAGCGCTGGACCTTTGTCGAGCAGTCCGACGGCTCGTTTCCGTCGCCGCTGATCTGCATCCTGGTCGGGTGGCTGACGCTGATGTTCGCCACCCTCGGCTTTCGCGCGCCGCGCAACGCAGTGGTGATCTCGACCACGGTCGCCGCCGCGGCGCTGATCTCGGCCGCGATCTACCTGATCCTCGAAATGAGTACGCCGTTCTCCGGCCCGATCCAGCTCTCCGACCGCCCGCTGGTGCGCGCGGTCGAGGAAATCAAACGATAGCACATTCGGTGTTGTAGCCCGGATGAGCCAACGGGTCGCGCGAACGCGCGCCCGATGACAGGCTCCGCGATATCCGGGGCGGCTCCCGCATGTCGCTCCGCTCATGCGGGCTACGGGACGGTATCGGCACGCGCCTCCGGCTTTATTCCCCTCGCATTGATCGCCGTCCCGAAAATTCTTCGCGCGCCATCAGCGGAATAGTGCGTGCCCTCCGGCGTCCTTACGCATGCAAGCCATTTGCATTCGAACAGGAGACATCATGAAGACATCGATCTCGCTCGCGCTCGCCACCGCCGTGTCGCTTGCGTTCGCCTCGACCGCCTTTGCCGCGCCGCCGACCAAGACCGGAACCACCGCGAAGGGCTCCGTCCTCACCGACGCCAAGGGCATGACGCTCTACACTTTCGACAAGGATTCGGAGGGCAAGTCGGCCTGCAACGGCCCGTGCGCGACGAACTGGCCGGTCTTGAAGGCGGAAGCCAGCGACAAGGCCGAAGGCGGCTACACCATCATCTCGCGTGACGACGGCTCCAAGCAGTGGGCCTACAAGGGCAAGCCGCTCTATACCTTCGCCAAGGACCAGAAGGCCGGCGACATCACCGGCGACGGTTTTCTCAACGGCGCCTGGCACCTCGCGCAGCCCTGAGGCTTGCAGGTGGATTGAGGGTAGGGCGGGTTAGCGCAAGCGTAACCCGCCATCTCTCCGCGCGCGAAACATGCGGCGGGTTGCGCGGAGCCTGCCTGCGGGCGGACCCGCGGGCGGACCCGTTGGCTAACCCGCCCTGCGATCCTGCCTGAGGCGACGATCGCGCCTCACGCCCTGCGCTTCAGCGCCATGCCCATGCTGATCCAGCTCACGCCGGCGCAGATCAGATCGACGCTGAGGAAGATGCCGAGCACGTAGAGGCTCGAGACCGGCCAGCGCGCCAGGATCATGGCGCCGAGCACCAGCGTGATCAGGCCGGAGATCGCGACCATTCCCCACGGCGCTTCCGAGTTCATGCCGAAGGCGAGGAAGATGCGGACGATGCCCGACACCACCAGCGCGATGCCGAGGAACAGCGTCAGCGTCGCCGCGGCGAGCAGCGGGTTCTCGAAGGTGATGAAGCCCGCCACGACATAGAGCGCGCCGAGCAGCAGCCAGAACAGGAATTTGCCCCAGGTCTTGAACTGGAACGCGTTGATGATCTCGGCGACGCCGGCAACGATCATCATGGCGCCGACGAACAGCACGCTGACGACGGTGGCGAAGAAGACGCTGCCGAAGGCGAGCACGCCGGCGATCAGGTAGATCACCCCGAGGGCGACGATCCAGCCCCACTTGGCGCGGAGGTTGGAAAGCCCGGATCCGAGGCTGTGAGGAGGTGTGGCGGGTGAGCTGGACGCAGTGGACATCGTATCGCTCCCGAATACTTGATGAAACCATGCTACCATAGGTCAAGGCCCGGACAAGGGCGGGTGCGCAGCTGGCACGAAATGCATGCTGGCACCAAAGGCGCCGCGACACGTTGATTCAATTCGTCCGGCGTGTTGCCGCGCAGCATTCGTCGGTTTTGACGATGGCCGGCCCGCATCGGACGATGGACTGTCCGAACCGCAGCGCAAGCGGTCCGGATCGCGCATCCACAGAGGAGGTCGACATGCCCGCCACGCACGACAAGGATCACGTCTACAAAATCCTGGAACTGGTTGGATCATCGGACAAGAGCATCGAGGCGGCGATCGAGAACGCCGTGAGCCGCGCGTCAAAGACGATCCGGGAAATGAAGTGGTTCGAGGTGGTGCAGACGCGGGGCCATATCGAGGACGGCAAGATCCGGCACTACCAGGTGGCGCTGCGCGTCGGCTTTACGCTGGAGTAGGGCGTTCAGGTCGCTTGCGCCTTGCAGCCTGCAGGATTGCTCGGGACCCATGGGTGCGATCGGCATCCGGCTTTCCCTGCGCCCTCTGTCATCAGAGCGGCGAAACGAAATGAAAAACTCGCGCTGCAGAGGCCGCGAGAATGCCGGTGTATGACTCACCGGCCGCGCAACACATTCGCTGTCGTCCCGGCGAAGGCCGGGACCCATAACCACCGAAGGTGATTATTGCGCGACGCTGGGGCCACAGCCTTCCTTGCCAATCCAATCCTGTGGTTATGGGTCCCGGCCTTCGCCGGGACGACGAATGTGGAAAAAGCGGTGCGGCCGGCCCCCTTCA
This sequence comes from Bradyrhizobium australafricanum, assembly GCF_020329495.1. Taxonomy (NCBI): domain Bacteria; kingdom Pseudomonadati; phylum Pseudomonadota; class Alphaproteobacteria; order Hyphomicrobiales; family Nitrobacteraceae; genus Bradyrhizobium; species Bradyrhizobium australafricanum. The sequence continues at coordinate 12,815 of NZ_JAGKJL010000012.1, forward strand.
CCGTCGCGACAGCGGCGCGGGGGGCGGTGGGGCGGTGGCGCCGGCGGCGAGGGAGCGCTGCACCATCATGGTGTCGGACCAGCGGCCATAGCGATAGGCGACACCGGGCAAATGCCCGACGCGGGCGAAGCCGAAGCGGTCGTGCAGCGCGAGCGAGGCGGCGTTGTCGCTGTCGATGTAGCCGATCATCTGGCGGAAGCCGGCGGCGGCGCAGGTATCAATCAGCTCCTGCAGCAGCCGGCCGCCGACGCGCTGGCCGGTAAAGCGGTGATGCACATAGATCGAATGCTTCACCGTGTAGCGGTAGGCCGGACGCTTGCGAAACAGCACGACATAGGCATAGCCGACCACTTCGCCGTCACAGATCGCGACGAGGTGGGGCAGGCGGGTGTTGCGCAGATTCTTGCGGCGGTCGCGCAGATCGTCGGGCTCCGGCGTGCCGCTGTCGTCGACGCTTTCCTCGACGCCGCGGCGGATATGGTGGCGGTAGATCGACAGCATGGCGTCGACGTCGCTGTCGCGGGACGGGCGGACGGTGATCTTGTGATCATTCTCCATTGTGTTGCGCCCGTTCGCCTATTCGGACACGACATAGGTGTAGAAGCGGACGCGGCCGGAGTCGTCGATCTCCTTGTAGATGCCCTGGACCTCGACCTCGAAGCCGGGGAACGCATTGAAGCTCGCTTCGAACATCTTCAGATAATCGATCATCGGCTTGCTGCGTTCCGACAGCCGCTCGCCGGGCACGATGGTGGCGATGCCGGGCGGGTAGACCACGAACGGCGTCGCGGCGACGCGGCCGAAGATCTGGTCGATCGGCAGATAGTCGACATCGTTGCGGATGAGATATTGTGCGGCCTGGCGCGGCGACATCGCGATCTCGGGCAGGTGCTCGGGCAGGAATTGCCTGGCCTGCAGCGTGCTGACGCCGCCGTCGCGGAAGAAGCGGTGCATGTCGCCGCAGAGGTCGCGCAGCCGCACCCCGCTATAGCGTTGCGGGCGGCGGCGGAAGAATTCGGGGATGACGTCCTCGATCAGCGCGTTGTCGTCGTGCAGCTTCTTGAAGGCGACGAGCCCCGACACCAGTGTGCCGGCCTTGCTGGCCTCGACGCCGGGCGTCAGCAGGAAAAGCAGGGAGTTGAGGTCGTTCTTCTCGGCGACGATCTGGTTCTCGCGGAGATATTGCGCCACCACCGGCGCGGGGATGCCGTGATCGGCGTAGGCCCCGGTGGCGTGATCGAAGCCCGGCGTCAGCAATGTGAGCTTGTTCGGGTCGGTCATGGCGAAGCCCGCGGTCAGCTCGGGGAAGCCGTGCCAGGTTTCGCCCGGACTGAGCTGCCAGTAGGACGGATTGGTCGCGAGCTGATCGGTCGAGATCGTCTCCCAGGCGACATTGTGCACGCCGTTCTCGCGCGCAACGTCGGGGATCATGACGCGGTCCGGCACGAACGGCTCGAAGAACCAGCGCCGCTCGGGGCGCGTCTCCTTCTCCTCGAACTCGCGATTCACGGCGCGGATCTTCTTGCGCAGCTCGATGCCGAGCCGGATCGTGTCGTCCCACAAGACTTCGCCGGAGCGGCCCTTCATCATCTGCGCGCCGACATCGAGCGAGGCGAAGATCGGATAGAATGGCGAGGTCGAGGCGTGCTGCATGAAGCTTTCGTTGAAGCGGCGGTGCTCGACCCGGCGCTTCTGGCCCTTGATGTGGCGGTCGCGGATGTGGATCTGCGAGGCCTGCGAGAAGCTCGCGAGCTGCTTGTGGGTCGATTGGGTCGCAATGATGCCGGGGGCCTCGGGGCCGAGATCGGACAGTCCCATGGCGAAGCGGCCGGCATAGATCGGGTGGAATTTCATGAAGCCGGCCCAGGCCTCGTCGAACAGGATGTAGTCGCAGAGATGGCCGATCCGCTTGAGGATCATCTCGGCCGAGTGGATGCTGCCGTCATAGGTGCACTGCTCGACCACGGCGACGCGGAACGGACGCTCCTTCTTCCAGGCGTTCTCGTCCTTGACCAGCGGGTGCTTGCGGATGTGGTCGCGCAGCGCGCCCTCGTCGAGCAGGTCCCAGCGCATCGGCCCGATCAGGCCCCAGGCGTTGCGCACCGTCGGCACGTAGACCGGGATGCCGCCGCCGATCAGCAGCGCGCCGTGATGCGCGGCCTTGTGGTTGTTGCGGTCGAACAGCACGAGGTCGCCGTCGGTGACCAGCGAGCCGAGCGCGACCTTGTTGGAGGTCGAGGTGCCGTTGAGCACGAAGTAGGTCTTCTCGGCGCCGAAGATCCGGGCCGCCTCCTTCTGCGCCCGCAGCGCCGGCCCTTCGTGGGTGAGGAGGTCGCCGAGGTCGAGCACGGAATTGTCGAGGTCGTCGCGGAACACCGCTTCGCCAAGGTGTTCGACGAACACCCGTCCGATTGGGCTGCGGCTGTAGAACACGCCGCCATTGTGGCCCGGGCAGGTCCAGAGCTGGTTGCCTTCCTCGGCATAGTCGACCAGCGCGCCGAAGAACGGCGTCTTCAAATTCTCGGCATATTGCTTCAGCCTGGAGATCAGGTTCTTGGCGATGAAGGGCGGGGTTTCCTCGGACAGGAACACGTAGCCGTCGATGAAATCGAGCACCTCGACCGGCAGGTCCTCGAACCGCTTGCGCCGGATCAACAGGATGATCGGGAAGTCGAGGCCGCGCCGGCGCATCAGGTTGATCAGCGCCGCGGTCTTGCCCTCAAGGCCCTTCTTGCCCCAATCGACCACCATGCAGCCGATCGCGGCGTCGGTCTGCACCGCGATCTCGGCATCTTCCAGCTTGCGGGCACGAACCACCTCGAAGCCGGAGCGCTCGATCTCGGCGATGATCTGGTTGAAGCGGATGCCCTCGAGGTCGTCGGCCTCGAACACCGGCGCAGCGAACAGGAAGTTGAAGCGTTTGAAATAGTCCATGCGTGTCCCCGAACTGGTCCGGCGCTGACGTGTCGGCACAATTCATGACAGGCAGATGACAATGGGGTCGATGGAGGATCGAATAGGCTGTTGGGGACGCAATCCCTCACTGCACGGCGTCAGCCCGTGGATATTCGAGCTGCATGGCGACGAAGTCCGCCGTATCACGGCCATAGCGTGTCTCGATCCCGGCGAGCGCCCGGTCGAGCGCCTGCGCGGGCGACGCGGTGCCGACCGCGGGCAGCAGACGATCTGCGGACCAATCCGGCGCCACGACTTGCGGATAAATACGCAGGCCGTTGCGGGTCGTCACCGCGTCGCCGGTCGCGGCGAAGGTCACGGCATGCGAGCGGTAGGTGCGCGACCAGCTGTCGGCGACCAGCGCCAGCGAGACCTCGTCGACGCCGGGAGCCAGCGCGAGGCCGAGCTGTTCCCGGTTCCAGAACGCCAGCGCGTTCCGGATGGCGGTCAGCGCGAAGGGACGCGTGAACTTGAAGGCGTTGCTGTCATGCCGCGCGTCCCAGCCGGGCAGGCCGATCTCGCGCGCGACGGCCTCAGCCCTGGTACGGCCGGCGATCGCCTCGATCAGGGTCAGCGACATCGGCATCGAGGCCGAAATCCCGGTCGTCGTCGCGACGCCGCGATCGACCACGATGCGGCGGTCGGCGACGTATTGGATGGCGGGATGTTTGCTGCGCCAGTTCTTCAGGTAGAACCAGTGCGTGGTGGCGCGCCTGCCGTCGAGCAGGCCGGTCGAGGCGAGCACCTTGGCGCCGGCGCAGACGGCGACGATCACAGCGCCTTTCTCCGCCTGCTGCCGGATCCATTGCATGACCGCCGGATCGTCGTCGCGGCTCATCGCCGGCACGATGACGTAGTCGGCGCCGTCCGGATGTGCGGCGTCGAATGCGGCGATGGTCGCATCAGGCTCGACCTTCAGCACCGGGAATAGCGCGACCGGACCGGGTCCCGTCGCCAGCGTGACGACATCGGCAACATCGGCGCGCTTGAGGATGCCGTAGGGCATCAGATAGTCGGTGGTCTCGGTCATGTCGTTGATGCCGAGCATCGCGATCAGGGGGCGCGACCGCTTCGGCGGCTTCAGCGCCGCGAGCGTTGCATCCTGCTCGGCCTTGGCGATCGGAGGCGGAACCCGGAACGCCGATGCGGCGGGCAGGGTGAAGAGCCAGATGCCGCCAATGATTGGAACCAGCGCGGCAACGGCGATGCCGCTCCACGCGAGAAGCCGCCAGGTCATGATGATCGATCTCAACGTATCCGCGTGCGTCGCCCGGCACGCAAGCTACTCGCCGGCCACGTCGACCAAAACGGCGAAATTCCCGCAAAAACGGACACGCGAACAATGCGGCTCACAGGCATAGCCCGGACGAGCGACAGCGACATCCGGGGCCGGTCCTTCCCCGCATGTCGCTCCGCTCATGCGGGCTACGCGACGCGCTCAGTAGACGAGGTTCGTACCCGGCGGCTTTTCCAGTGCCGCCGCCAGCGTCCGATACTCCTCGCATTCGGTGCCACAGATCTCGGCGATCCGCTGCAGATGATACTGCGCCTGGTCGCGGTTTCCCTGTTCGATCTGCCACAGGCCGTAGTAGTTCCACGTCAGGACGTGGTTCGGATCGGCCTTGAGCGCACGTTCGTACCAGACCTGCGATTGCTTGTAGTCGCCGAGCTTGCGATAGGAGTAGCCGATCAGGTTCGCGACGTTCGGCTGATCATCGCGGCCGAGTGCGTGCAACTGATCGATCGCGGCGGCGTAGTCGTTGCGTTCGTAGATTGTCGCATAGGCCGCGCGATAGCCGTCGCGGAATGCCGGGTCTTCGAAGCCGGACTGCTTGACGGGCTTCTTACCTTGTGCGTGGTCTTTCTGTCCTTCTGCTGGGGATAGGACGGCGCGGGAGTGCCGTAGCTCGACCCGTATGGGTCGCCACCACCACCACCGCCGCCACCTCCGCCAGCCGCGATGGCGGTCTGCGGTGGGAACAGAATGATCGGCGCTGTCAGAAATGCCGCAAGCATCATCGGTGACTTGATCATGTACGCCTCCCGATTTGACAAGGACAGTTATTGACCTGAAGCACTAACTCCCGATCGCGGGAGACATTCCGCGCGGTTTGAGAAATTGTTTGCCGAAGCGGCAATCGCACTGTCTCTTCGGGACGTCGCGCTTTCACGTGCACGCTGGCTGAGTGTTTTGTTCGCGCCATCGGATATCGGAGTCGAAACTAACATCGGTGTTAGAATCACACGCAAATGCTCAATGGCCATCTGGACCCGTGGCAAGGAGGACGATCGATGATGAAAACGGACCTCGCCGAGATCTACCGGAACTACATTGCCTGTTTGAATCGCCATGACTGGCTGCAACTCGGTCAGTTCGTTGACGAGGATGTGTGCCACAACGGCCGGCGGCTCGGGTTATCCGGCTATCGCGCGATGCTGGAAGGGGACTTTCGCGACATCCCGGACCTTCGCTTCAACATCGTTCTGCTGGTGTCGGATGCGTCCCATGTCGCGAGCCGGCTGGCGTTCGACTGTTCGCCGAAGGGCGCGTTCCTCGGTCTCGGCGTCAACGGCAAGCGCGTCTCCTTCGCCGAGAACGTGTTCTACGAATTCCGCGACGGGAAGATCGTGCAGGTCTGGTCGGTGATCGACAAGGTTGCGATCGAGGCCCAGCTGTAGCGGCGGAGCCTGGATGCGGGTGACGCGGTTACTTCCGCTCCAGATGCCAGGCGCCGTCCCAATCGGCCGCCGGCGGATCTTGCATGAAGGCTGCGACGCGCGCGTTCATGGCGATCGAGGGGCCGTCGCCGGGCGCCGCCGCCAGCGCGGCGGCGAAGGCCTGCTCGGCGTCATCCCAGCGGCGCTCGCGATAGGCGGCGAGGCCGTCCGCGTAACGCTGCCGCAACTCGGTCTGCGCCGGCGTCAGTTCGTCCTTCTTGCCGAGGATCTCGAACACGGCGACCGGCTGGGTCTGCCCCATCACGACGAGACGATCGATCTCGCGGAGCTCGATGGTTGCGGCGCAGGCCGCGGCGGTGGCCTCCGAGATCAGGCTGCGGCTGCCGTAGAACTTGTTGGCGCCTTCCAGCCGCGAGGCGAGGTTCACGGTGTCGCCGAGCACGGTGTAGCTCATCATGAACTCGGAGCCGATGCTGCCGACCAGGGCCTCGCCGGTGGCGATCCCGATCCTAATGTCGCAATCGGCCGGGATCACGCGCACGCCGAGCAGTTCCGGCAGATCCTTGCGCAGCTGGTTGACCTGGCCGATCATGTCGATGGCGGCAAGCGCGGCCAGATGGGTCTGCTCGGCCTCCTCGACGAAGGGCGCGCCCCAATAGGCCATGATGGCGTCGCCGATATATTTGTCGATGATGCCGCGATGCGCATGGACCGGCGCCGACATCGTCGACAGGTAGAGGTTCATGATCTTGACGAGGCCGCTCGGCGTCACGCCCTCGCTCAGGCTGGTGAAGCCCTTCATGTCGCAGAACATCACCGTCATGACGCGGCGCTGTCCTTCGGTCGCGGCGATCGCGGGCTGCTCGAGCAGGCCCTCGGCGATCCGCGGATTGATGTAGCGGCCGAACGTCTCGCGGATGCGCTGGTTGTGGCGCAGCGTCTCGATCATGCGGTTGAAGGCGGCCGACAGCTGGCCGATCTCGTCCTGGGTCGTGATGGTGATGGCGCCGTCGAGGCGGCCCGCCTCGACCTCGCGGGTGCTTTCGAGCAGGCGCATCACCGGACGCGTGATGCCGCTGCCGACCAGCATCGCGAACACGAAGCCGAGGATCGCGGCAATGGCGGTCACGACGCCGGAGATGATGATCGCCCGCTGCTGCGCACTCATCACCTTCGCGGCGGCCGAAGCGACCTGCGCCAGCATGTCGGCACGGATGCCCTCGATCCTGGTGTTGAAGTCGTCGCGCAGGCCGTCGGCGCGGAGCGTGGTCGCTTTCGCCGCCGCAAAGTCCTTGGCGTCGATCTGCTCGAGCAGCGTCTTGTTCTCCGCGTTCAGGCGCATCAGGAGGTCGTTGACGGCATTGTCGATGCGGTCATCGAGGCGTCCGAGCGCGGCGTTGTCGGATGGCGTCGAGGGATCGGCGATGATCGCATCGATCAGCGCGCGTGCGGCGTCGGCCTCGCGCTTGATCAGGGGCTCGATCTCCTCGAAGGCCTTGCGCGCGCTTTCGTAGCCGGAGTCTTCGGCCGGCGCCTGCATCTTCGCCATCATCATCCGGCGCATGGCGAGCGAGCGCTCCAGCGCGCGGATGTTGACGCGGGCGAGGTGGCCATAGGCGGGGATGTAGCGGTTGGTGAGCTCGTCGAGGAGATGGCCGACCTGGCCCGCCATCACCATCGACAGCAGCGAGGTGATCACCGCGAGGATGATCAGTCCCGCGGCAATGCCGACGATCTTCTGCCTGATCGAATTCCGAAACATGCCCAGCCCGGCCGCAGCTGCAATGAGCGGGTCCACCCCGCCGTGACGGCCAGACAGCTAATAGAGTTCCGCGGGCCGGGGTGCAAGCGACCGGCGCCTGCCATCCCGTCCCGAGACGGGCGCCGGCGGCTAGCGCAGGCCTTCGTAGACCATCAGGCCGCGCGCGATGGCGAGCTTGCGCAGGGTCCGCGGCACGAACCGCTCCTGGGGATGCAGGTAACGCCACGAGGTCAGCACCAGGTCGTGCAGCCGGCCGACGTCGTCCTCGAACGGGGCGAGCAGGCCGGTGAGGCTCGCCGGCATGTGGACGCGGCTCGTGAAGGGCAGCAGCAGCAGCTCGAGATGCGCCTTGGCGCCGCTCTCGGTCGTGGCGGTGATGCCGGCGATGGCCGGCAGGGTCTCTTCGACGACGCAGGTGATGATGTCTTCGATCTCGCCGCGGCTCGCACCGGCGAACAGGGCGGAAAAGCTCCGGCTCTTGAGGTCGCAGCCGAGCAGGGCGGAGGTGCGGGTGCCGGCCACGCGGAACGGAAAGCGGGTCTCGCCGTCATAGGACAGCACGAAGATGTCGGACAGCAGTTCGCGTACCGCGGACGGCTCGAACTCACTCCGGTCAGGTGCACGTGCGGTGCCGCGCTTCGCATTCCAATATGCGAAGAACTCGCGGCTCGAGCTGTGTTTCATCTAAACCTTGCCCGGCACCTGTCTCGGCGGGACACATCTGTCCCGGTTTTGCTCAGGCGCCTTCCCTTCTCTGTTGTGCAGGGAAGGCTGTGCAGCGTCCATGCCGTGGCCGCGCTTTGGGCGGCTTATCGGCAGCTTTGTGTTGTTAACGTAAATTTAACTATGTCCTTGGCCCCCGCGGAACCTGTGGGTAGGGTCCGCGCGTTCCCGTTCGTGCCGGCTGCCCCAAGCGCCGGCGCCGTTGGTACACAGGTGGCGTCAAACAGTTTGGTCACCGTGCGGGGAGGGGTGGGGATTCTCTCCCGATCCCTCCGGGGCACGAGAAGACCAGCCGATCAGGGAGGGCGTTCTCAGCGCCCTCCCTTTTCTTTTGTCCCGATTCCGCACTGCGCGACACTCGGTGTCCGATTTTGGGACTGTGCACTTGCACAGGGGTGCGAAAGCCGCCTATCTCTGATCCACCGCCGCATCGAGGTCGCCGACCCCTTGGACTCCCATCCCGAATCCCCGCTCGCGCCGCCGCCGGAGGCGCCGCGCGAGCCGATCCTGACCTTGCCGCCGGCGCTCACCGCCTACATCCTCCTGATTGCGGCGATCCATCTGCGGGTGCTGCTGCCGCCGGAGCTGGAGAACTGGACGATCGACGTCTTCGGCTTCATCCCGAAGCGCTACGATTCAACGCTGCTCGACATCACCTTTCCGGGCGGCGAAGGCGCCAAGGTCTGGACCTTCGTCACCTATTCGCTGCTGCACGCCAACCTCACCCATATCGGCTTCAACGTGCTGTGGCTGCTCCCGTTCGGCAGCGCGCTGGCGCGGCGGTTCGGCGCGCTGCGTTTCTTTGTCTTCATGGCGGTGACGGCGGCCGCGGGGGCGCTTGCGCATCTGTTGACCCATGAGCACGCGATCGCGCCGATGATCGGAGCGTCGGCTTCGGTGTCAGGGACGATGGCGGCGGCGATCCGCTTTGCCTTCGTGAAGGGCAGCTTCCTGTCGTTCAGCCGTGGCGATGCCGAGGCGGCGGCCAAGGTGCCTGCGCTGTCGCTGTGGCGGGCGCTGCGCAACGGACGGGTGCTCGCCTTCCTGGCGATCTGGTTCGGCGTCAACATCCTGTTCGGCGCGACCTCGCTGTCGCTCGGCGGTGAGGGCGCGAGCGTCGCCTGGCAGGCGCATATCGGCGGTTTCCTCGCCGGACTGCTGCTGTTCTCGTTGTTCGATCCGGTGCCGCGCGCGCGGGACGATGCTGCAGATGCGTCGTCGGTGGATCAGTCGGGGCGCGTCTGATCGCCGCTTGCGGCCTGGATCGAATTCCTCCATCATCTTTGCGACGCAGAGACAAAGCGGGCCGACAAATCGAGCCCTGCTACTCGCCGCGCCCCGGAACCGAAATCGGCGCGGAACTGTTGATTGAAGACTCTGGCGAACAGGCTCGGCTCCGCTCAAGCGGGGCGCGAGCGGATTCAGGGAGGCCGACAATGACGGTACGTTCCATTCTCGATGCAAAAGGCCATCAGGTCATGAGCGTCGCGCCCGGCGCGAAGCTCTCGGCCGCGGTCAAGCTGCTCGGCGAGCGCAAGATCGGCGCGGTGCTTGTGATGGAGCAGAGCCGCATGGAGGGCATCCTGTCGGAGCGCGACATCGTGCGCGTGCTCTCTGAGCGCGGCGCGGGCGCGCTGGACGAACCGGTCAGCGCGGTCATGACCAAGAAGGTCGTGAGCTGCCGCGAGTCCGATACGGTCAGCGGCATCATGGAGATGATGACCACGGGGAAATTCCGCCATCTTCCTGTCGTCGAGGACGGCAAGGTGGTCGGGCTGATCTCGATCGGCGACATCGTCAAGCGGCGCGTCGAGGAATATGAGCGCGAGCAGGAAGCGCTGCGCGACTACATCAAGACCGCCTGAGCGCTACTTCCCGGTGCTACCCGCGCCGCTCGACGGCGGCGCCAGGATGTCGATCGCTTCCTCGATTGCGCTGATGGAGCGTTCGGCCGCACGGATGCCGTGCGCGATCAGGTCGTCGGCGCGGTGGAAGTCGAACCAGCCGATCTGACCGACCCGCGGCGAGATCAGCATATCAGGCGGATCGCCGGCAAGGCGCGCGCGGGTGATGCGGTCCTGCATGATGTTGAAGGCGTCGACCATGACGCTCGAAATGCCGGGCCGGCTGGCGCTGCCGAAAAACTCCCGCTTCACGGTACGTTCGGCGGAGAAGAAGCGGCCAAACCGGCGCTTCGGCGGCTCCGGCTCGAGCTCGGCCTCGGCGGTCACCGCAACCGTCACCTCGGGCGCGGCGGACGGGCCGTGATTGTAGATCGTGGTCGAGTGCGCGAACACGTCGCTTGAGAGGTTGGCCGCAATGACGATCTCGGCGCCGAGCGCGCGCGCGGCCGAGACCGGCACCGGATTGACCAGCGCGCCGTCGACCAGCCAGCGGTCGCCGATTAGGACCGGCGCGAAGATGCCGGGCAGGGCGTAGGAAGCGCGCATGGCGTCGACCACGCGGCCCTGGGTCAGCCAGATCTCGTGCCCGGTGCGCACTTCGGTGGCGACGCTGGCGAACTTGACCGTGAGGTCCTCGATCATGACCTGGCCAAGCGCCGCCTCGATCTCGGCGGCCAGCTTGGCGCCGCGGATCAGGCCGGAGCCGTTGAGGCGGATATCGAGGTAGCCGAGCACGCTGCGCGGCTGCAGGCCGCGCGCCCACTGCTCCAGCGTCTCGATATGGCCGGCCGCATAGGCGCCGCCGACCACGGAGCCGATCGAGGTGCCGACCACCACATTGGGGACGATGCCGTGGGCCAGCAGGGTCTTGATGATGCCGATATGGGCAAAGCCACGCGCGGCGCCGCCGCCGAGCGCAAGCCCGATGACCGGCCGGCGAACCGTTCCCAGGCCTACCTTGTCGGGGCCGTCGGAGCTCTTGTGGCCTCGGCCCATCCAGCTATCCAACACGACAAATCTCCTGCCAGCGCGAGACTAGGCTGCGCAGCATGGCTGCGCCAGCGTCGTCCGTCTTCATGGTTATTCCCACAGGCATGATTCATGCCCCGGGTAGTCCGCGGTAGGCAGGGAATGTGACTGGACCGCGACGGTAGAGCTAACATCGGCTTGATCGCGCGGTTCCAAATGGCGGACGCCGCCCGCCCGGACTGTGACAAAGCCTTGGACGCCCCTTGGATCCCCTTGGACGAAGGCTTGAATTTGCCGCGTTTTCGTTGAAAAGCATGGTGATGACTTCGAGGGGCAACGGCATCGACGGATGCGGGCGGGGCATGCGGCTCCTTCCGCTGCTGACGCTTGCGGCATTTTTGCTGGCCCTGATCCCCGGTTCCGTATCTGCACAGTTCTTCAGCGACCGGCCGCCGCCGATTCCGCCCGCCTCGGTCCCGGAGGTGCCGTCCGGTCCGGCGCTCAACCTGGCGCCGCCATCGGGCGGCGGTTCAGGACCCGTTCTGCCCGGTCCGCTGAACCAGCCGACCATCGTCCAGCCCTCGATTGCGACCGTGCCGCCGGTGGTAGCAGCGCCGCCGGCCGGGTCGCCGGCCGCGGGGCAGGCGGTGCTGTCGCTGACGGCGCGGTACGGCAAGGACCTGCCGGTCATTAATGCCGGGCTGGTGTGGCGGGTGTTCGCCGACAAGCCTGACGACAACGGTACCTACAAGCTGGTCCGCGAAGAGCGCGGGGCGACACCCAACGTGGTGCTGCCGCCCGGCAACTATGTCGTCCATGTCGCGCTCGGCCTCGTCAGCGCGGTGCGCGCCGTCAGCCTGAAGTCGGAGACCGATCGCGAGTCCTTCGTGTTGCCGGCCGGGGGCCTGCGGATCGAGGGCCGGGTCGGCAGCAGCAAGATCCCCGCCAACCAGATCTCGTTCGCGATCTACAAGGGCAGCCAGTTCGACGGCTCGGACCGTGGACCAATGGTGCCGAACGTTGCCGCCGGCGACGTCGCGCTGCTGCCCGAGGGCACTTACTATATCGTCTCCAACTATGGCGACGCCAACTCGGTGGTGCGCTCCGACATTCGCGTCGGGGCGGGCAAGCTGACCGACGTCACCGTCACCCATCGCGCCGCCGTCATCACGCTCAAGCTGGTCAGCGAGCGGGGCGGCGAGGCGCTCGCCAACACCGCCTGGTCGGTGATCACGCCGGGCGGCGACGTGATCAAGGAATCGATCGGCGCGTTCCCGCGCGTCGTGCTCTCCGAGGGCGAGTATCGCGCGATCGCCAAGAACGAAGGCAAGGTGTTCGAGCGCCCCTTCAATGTCGTCAACGGTGTCGATGGCGAAGTCGAGGTCGTGGCGCGCTGACGTCCGGCCGGTCCTGCATTTCATGCAGCTGTCATAGTCTCTAATGTGAACTAACCATCGCGCGAATTTGAGCCTTCATAATCGCTCGCGGCGATACCGGGCCTGCCTATTTTTACATGACGTTAAGTCGCGGCATGACTTGGATGCCGTGGGGACTAGTGTTTGCGTGGGGCGCGCCATGGTTATGGCCAATAAGAAATCAGCTAAAGCATCGGCCAAATTCAATTCCGAGATGTTCGCCGACGTACCGGTTCTGCAACGCAAGTGGCAGGCCGCGGTCCGTCCCGGCGAAAAGCTGCCGCACTATGAAGACGTGATGCTCGGCAGTCTCGGCCGGCTCGCCGATCATATCGTGCTGCTGCGGAGCGTCGATGGCATGCTCAGCGTCTCGCACGCCGGTCGCTATGTCCAGACATGGCTGAACGACGAGCGCTGGGACATTCCGCTCAGCGCTCTGCCGCCTGATTGCGCCACCGCGTTGACTGAAGCGGCCGCAAACGCGCGCGAGAACTGCCGGCCCTATCTGGCGTCGGCGCATTGCGTCCGCGACGGGCTGGTGCGGACCTTCGACGTGCTGGCGCTACCGACGCGGTCGCGCTGGGGCGGTATCCTGGTCGGCGTCTACGTCAACGAGCGCAATGCGCAGTACAATCTGCTCGATACGATTTTCTCGGCCACCGACGAGGGCGTGCTGTCGCTCGCCGCGATCCGCGATGCGCGCGGCGAGCCGGCCGACTTCCAGATCGTGCATCTCAACCAGGGCGCCGCAAGGCTGCTGATGCAGCCTGCGACCGAATTGCTGTGGCGCCGGCTCAGCGCCGGCGGCAACCCGCTTGCGGCGTCATCGGTGATGAACCGTCTGCGTGGATTTGTCGGCGGCGGCCCGGGCGGGCAGTTCGAGATCGACAGCGGTGATCGCTGCCTGCGGCTCGGCGTCACGGCGTTCGGCGACATGCTGTCGCTGACCGTCTCCGACGTCACCGCGCTGAAGCAGCGCGAGCTGTCGTTCCGCCTGCTGTTCGAGAACAACCCGATGCCGATGTGGGTGTTCGACGCCGGCACGATGGAATTCCTCAGCGTCAACGACGCCGCCGTTCAGCACTATGGATACAGCCGGGAAAAGTTTCTCGGCATGACGCTGCGCCAGATCTGGCCGGTGGATGAGTGGAGCGTGCACAGCGCCGCCTTGCGCGAGATCGGCGACGTTTATCAATCGAACCGCGACTGGCGGCACATCAGGGCCGATGGCAGCGAGATCCATGTGCTGACCTTCGGACGCAAGGTGGCGTTCGAGGGCCGCGACGGCTATCTGGTCGCGGTGGTCGACATCACCGAGCGCCGCGCCGCCGAAGCGCGGATCGCGCATATGGCGCACCATGACGGGCTCACCAATCTGCCGAACCGCGATTTCTACCAGGAGCGCCTGCGCGAGGCGCTGGAGCGCGGCCGGAGCGGCAACAAGCGCGTCGCGGTGATGTGCATCGACCTCGACCTGTTCAAGAACGTCAACGACTCCTTCGGGCATCCGATGGGCGACCGGCTGCTCAAGCTGGTGGCGGAGCGGCTGCGCGAGGTGGTCCGCGACGACAATGTGGCGGCCCGCCTCGGCGGCGACGAATTCGCGATCGTGCTTGCGGCCGACGTTTCGCCGAACGAGGCGAGCGCTTTCGCCGAACGGCTGATCGAAGCGCTGAGCGCGCCCTACAACATCGACGGGCTCGAGGTCGTGGTCGGCGCCAGCGTCGGCATCGCGCTGTCACCGGGTGACGGCACGACGTCGGAAGAGCTGATGCGCAATGCCGACATGGCGCTATACCGCGCCAAGTCCGAGGGCGGCGGCGTGCACCACTTCTTCGAACCGGAGATGGATCAGCAGGCGCAGAAGCGCCGCGACATGGAACGGGATCTGCGCGCGGCGTTCAGCAACGGCGAGTTCGAGCTACACTACCAGCCGCTGGTCGATATCGCGGCCGACCGCATCTCTGGCTTCGAGTCGCTGCTGCGCTGGCGGCACCCGCAGAAGGGCATGGTCTCGCCTGCGGAGTTCATCCCGGTCGCCGAAGACATCGGCCTGATCGTCGCGCTCGGCGAATGGGTGCTGCGCGTAGCCTGCTCGGAGGCGATCAAGTGGCCGGCCGACGTCAAGGTCGCCGTCAATCTGTCGCCGGTGCAGTTCCGCAGCCGCAATCTGGTCCAGGCCGTGATCTCGGCGCTGGCGCATTCCGGCCTGTCGGCGCGGCGGCTCGAGCTCGAGATCACCGAGTCGGTGTTCCTGGCGGAAACCGAGGCCAACCTCGCGATCCTGCATCAGCTGCGCGAACTGGGCGTCAGCATCTCGATGGACGATTTCGGCACCGGCTATTCCAGCCTGAGCTATCTGCGCAGCTTCCCGTTCGACAAGATCAAGATCGACCGCTCCTTCGTGAAGGATCTGGCGCGGCGCTCCGATTGCCTCGCGATCGTGCGCGCGATCTCGGGCCTTGGCCGCAGCCTCAGGATCACCACGACCGCGGAAGGGGTCGAGACGACAGACCAGCTCGACTGGCTGCGCGCCGAAGGTTGCAACGAGGTGCAGGGATTTCTGTTCAGCGCGGCGAGACCGGCCGGCGAGATCGCGGCCTTGCTGAGCGGCTTTGCGGAGCGTGCGTCGAAGGCGGCGTAGTCGTCATGCCCGACAATGGCGAGGGCTTTTGTAGCCCGGGTGACCGAAGCGACACCCGGGACGAGTGTCCCGCATATCGCTCCGCTCATGCGGGCTACAAGGCTATACCCTAGAACCGCGTCACGATATCGGACAGGGCCGGGCGCGGGCGGTCCTCGCTCGGCCTGGTCGGGGTGCCGATGTGAATGAGCCCGGCGAGCTTCTCGTCCGGCTTCAGGCCGAGGCCGTCGAGCACGTCGCGGTCGAAGACAAACCAGCCGGTCAGCCAGCAGGCGCCGTAGCCGAGCGCGGTCGCCGCGGTAACGATGTTCATCGCGCTGGCGCCCGCCGACAATTCCTGCTCCCACGGCGGCACTTTCGGGTGCGGCTTGGTGAAGGAGACCACGCCGATCACCAGCGGCGCGTCGGTCAGGCGTTTCTTCTCGACCTCGATGTCGGAGGCCGGCGCCCCGGGATTCTTCCGGGCGAAGACCTTTGCGATCACGTCGCCGGCCCGCGCGCGGGCATCGCCCTCGAACACGATGAAGCGCCAGGGCGCGAGCTTGCCGTGGTCAGGCACGCGTGCGCCGATCGTCAAAATGGTCTCGAGCTCGGCCGCGGACGGGCCCGGGCCGGTCATCTCGCGCGGTTTCATCGAGCGGCGCGTCTTCAGGAGTTCAATGGCATCGGGCACGGAAATGTCCTTCAAGGGGAGTCGTGCCCCCAAGATGGGGACACGACCAAGCCAATGAAAGCCAGTTTAGACCGATTGTGAAGATCAGGCGACGGATCGCGCCCGCTTCACGTCGGGCGGCGTCGCCTCATCCACCAGCGCGCCGATCGCCTCATCGGTCGGCATCACGGTCTGCCGCTCGCTGCCGAGGCGGCGGACAGAGACCGAGTGGGTCTCGGCTTCCTTCTTGCCGACGACGAGCAGGGCCGGGATCTTGGCCAGCGAGTGCTCGCGGACCTTGTAGTTGATCTTCTCGTTGCGCAGGTCGATCTCGACCCGCAGCCCGGCGCGGCGCGCTGCCGCCGCCACGACCTTGGCGTACTCATCGCCTTCGGAGGTGATGGTCGTGACGACGAGCTGGGTCGGCGCCAGCCAGAGCGGGAAGTTGCCGGCATAGTGCTCGATCAGGATGCCGATGAAGCGCTCCATCGAACCGCAGATCGCACGGTGCACCATGACAGGCGCCTTCTTCGAGCCGTCATGATCGATGTAGAACGCGCCGAACCGCTCCGGCAGGTTGAAGTCGACCTGGGTCGTGCCGCACTGCCAATCGCGGCCGATGGCGTCGCGCAGCACATACTCGAACTTCGGTCCGTAGAACGCGCCTTCGCCCGGATTGATCTCGGTCCGGATGCGGTTGCTGCCCTTGGCCTTGATCTCCGACAGCACCGTCGCCATCACGCGCTCGGCGTGATCCCACATCTCGTCGGTGCCGACGCGCTTCTCCGGCCGCGTCGAGAGCTTGACCGTGAGCTCGCCGTCGAAACCGAAATCGGCGTAGGTCGACAGGATCAGGTCGTTGATCTTGAGGCACTCGTCGGCGAGCTGCTGCTCGGTGCAGAACACGTGGGCGTCGTCCTGGGTGAAGCCGCGCACCCGCATCAGGCCGTGCATCGCGCCCGACGGCTCGTAGCGATGCACGACGCCGAACTCGGCGAGCCGCAACGGCAGGTCGCGGTAACTCTTCAGCCCGTGCTTGAAGATCTGCACATGGCCCGGGCAGTTCATCGGCTTCAGCGCGAACCAGCGCTTGTCCTCGGCCTCGTCGCCGGCGGACTGCGCCGCGAACATGTTCTCGCGGTACCAGTCCCAATGGCCCGAGGTCTCCCACAGCGCCTTGTCGAGGATCTGCGGGGCGTTGACCTCGTTGTAGTCGCCGAGCAGCCGGCGCCGCATATAGGCGATCAGCTGCTGGAAGATGGTCCAGCCCTTGGGGTGCCAGAACACCACGCCCGGGCCTTCCTCCTGGAAGTGGAACAGGTCGAGCTCGCGGCCGAGTTTGCGGTGGTCGCGCTTCTCGGCTTCCTCGATCTGCTTGAGATAGGCGTCGAGGTCTTCCTGCTTGGCGAATGCCGTGCCGTAGATGCGGGTCAGCATCGGATTGTTGGAGTCGCCGCGCCAATACGCGCCCGCCACCTTCATCAGCTTGAACGCGTTGCCGATCTTGCCGGTCGAGGTCATGTGCGGGCCGCGGCAGAGATCGAACCAGTCACCCTGGAAGTAGATCTTGATCGGCTCATTGCCGGGAATCGCGTCGACCAGCTCGACCTTGAAGGCCTCGCCCTTGTCGCGGAACACCTGCTTGGTCTTCTCGCGATCCCAGACTTCCTTGGTGAACGGCTTGTCGCGCGCGACGATCTCGCGCATCCGCTTCTCGATCGCGGCAAAATCTTCCGGGGTGAACGGCTCGTTGCGGAAGAAGTCGTAGTAGAAGCCGTTTTCGATCACCGGGCCGATCGTGACCTGGGTGCCCGGCCACAGCGACTGCACGGCTTCCGCCAGCACATGCGCGGCATCGTGCCGGATCAGTTCCAGCGCGCGCGGGTCTTCGCGGCCGATCAGCTCGATCTTGGCGTCGGCCTCGATCGGATCATTGAGATCGGCAAGCGTGCCGTCGAGCGCCATCGCGACGGTGCGCTTGGCGAGCGAGGGCGAAATGCCTTTGGCGATGTCGAGACCGGTGGTCCCTCTCGGGAAATCGCGCCTCGCTCCGTCAGGGAAGGTGAGGGCGATCTTGTTCACGGGTTCTGCGGGTTTGAGGTTGGAGAGGCTGTACTGGAATCCGGATTCGGATTTGGGTGGCGCTTCTGCCATGGTAACTCCTGTAGCTCACTCCTGCGAACGAGCGCAGGTAAGCGGAAAGCAGCGGTATAGCAGGGGATTTGACGCCTGCAATCCGGCAATATCAAGAAAATGGGCCTCCGGCCGCGCGGATTTGAACAAGGCTCGGCTGCAGGCGACGCCACGGATCGTTGCGACGCTGCCGATCATCGTCTAACGTCCGGCCTCCGTTTTCCGCCATCGCGCGATCCGCAAGGTTCATGTTTTCCCGTCTCCTGTTTTTCGTGGCGTTGCTTCTGATCCCGGGCGTGTTGCGGGCGGAAGACACACCGGTCCAGAAGGCCGGATTTGCGAAAAAGCTGACCATCTATCTCGCCCATGGGCCGGCGAACGCCTGCGGCGCCGGCTGCGATCGCTGGATCGCGATCGAAGGCGAGATCGATCGGGAAGCCGCGCAGCGGATTCGCACCTTCCTGTTTGCCAACAACAAGGACAGGCAGCTTCCGATCTACCTTCATTCGCCGGGCGGAAACGTCGAGCAGTCCTATGGGATCGCGCGGTTCCTGCGCGCGCACAAGGCAATCGCCCGGGTCGGCCGTACCATCGTGCCGGCCTGTTCCACAGGCACGCAGATCGACGCCGCCTGCCTGAAGATCAAGGCTGCCAAGGGTGAGGTCGAGGCCGAGCTCACCACGCGCAACGCGATGTGCGTCTCGGCCTGCGCCTATCTGTTCCTGGGCGCGACCAGCCGCGAAGTGGCGCCCGATTCGGTGCTCGCGGTGCATAACTCCAAGCTGATGTTCGTCGTCCACGGGCATCCGCCTGCGCAGGTCGTCGCGGACTTCAGGCGGCGCGAGATGGTGAGCGCCGATCGCGACCGCAATGTATTCCTCGCGGCGATGGGCATCAGCCATGAGCTCAGCGACCTCATCAAGTCCGTGAAGTTCGAGGACCTGCACGTGCTGACGCGGCCGGAGCTCTATCGATTCGGCATCGATATGCGGCCGCTGCCGGAAACCCTGTGGGCGGTGGAGAAGGAGACACGGCCCTATGTTCGCAAGATCGTGCAGCAGAAAAGGGCCGACGGCAGCGCGTTCCGCATGATGGAGTGGCGGCTGTTCTGCGAGAGCAAGGATCGCGGGCGGCTGATGTTCGTGCGCGAGTTCGAGGAGGGGGCAGCCGGCAAGGGCACGGTGCTGATGATGGCCGGCGCGACCAAGACCGTTGCATTCGGCAGGTCGGCGCGGTTCGGCAAATACGAGGTCTGGAGCGAGGCGGTGACCTCGGACATCGTCAAGGCGATGCTCGCGGCCCCGCATCTGCAGATCGGCGAAGGCCTGCTGGCAGCCGACGCCAAGCTCGACGTCAAGTCTGACGCCAAGTCGGACGTCAAATCCGACACCAAGTCCGGCCTTGCGACATTCGATATCGGCACCATCGGACTGGAGCAGGGGTGGACGCAGCTTCTGGCATCATGCCCGGCGGCGACCGCGGGTCCGAAGCCTGCGAGCCCATTGCCGGCCGCGGTGTCGCCGAGCGTCAGTGCGGTGCCGGCGGCATCGCCGTCGCCATGAGCGCAAGAGGCGCCGTTCGATCAGGTGTCATGCATTTAGATGCAGTTGCATCGATCTCGGCGTCTGCTAACACCGCGGCGTGAAACGCTTCGCTCCCACCGCATTGATGCTCGGCAACATCGTCACCGGCTGCTCGGTGCTGGCGCCGGCCGGCATGCTGGCGGAGTTGTCCGACGGACTCGGCGTCACGATCCACACTGCGGGTCTCCTGATCACCTTCGGCGCGATCGTGCTGTGCGTGGGCTCGCCGGTGACGGCGTGGCTGACCAGCCGGATCGAGCGGCGGGCGCTGCTGACGGCGACGCTGCTGGTGCTGACGCTGACCAATGCGGCTTCCGCCTTCGTGCCGAACTACGACAACCTCCTGATCATTCGGCTGGTGATGCTTGCGGTCGGCGTGCTCTACACGCCGCAGGCGGCGGGCACCGCGGCACTGATCGTGCCGGTGGAGAAGCGCGGCAGCACGATTGCCTACATCTTCCTCGGCTGGTCGCTCGCCGCCGCGATCGGGCTGCCGCTGATCACCTTCATCGCGAGCCGCTACGGCTTTCGCGCGACCTACGGCGCGATCGCGCTGACCGGGCTTGTGAGCTCCCTGCTGCTATGGTGGCGGCTGCCAGGCGGACTGCACGGCGCGCCGGTTGACCTCCGAACCTGGGTCGATCTCGGCCGCAATCCGATGGTCATTCTGCTGCTGTCGATCACGACGCTGCAGATGTCCGGCCAGTTCGTGGTGTTCACCTTCATGGGGCCGCTGCTCGCCAAACTGACCGGCGCCAATGCGGACGCCGTCGGGATCGTGTTCGCGCTCTACGGCATCTTCGGGTTCGTCGGCATCGTGATCGCAACGCGCGTGGTGGATTCCTGGGGCGCCTGGAAGACTTCGGTCCTGTTCACCGTGCTGCTGCTCGCCGGCGTCGCCGGCTGGGCGCTGAGCGCCGGCGCCTACGCCCTGATGGCCGCCTCCGTCGCGGTGTGGGGCCTCGGCTTTGCGTCGACCAATTCGATGCAGCAGGTACGCCTGGTCGGTGCGGCGCCGGCGCTCGCTTCGGCGTCGGTCTCGCTCAATACCTCGGTGCTGTATATCGGCCAGGCCATCGGCTCCGCGATCGGTGGCTTGCTGTTCGCCCGCGAATGGCTGCACAGCGCGGGCTTCGTGGCCACGGCCTTCGTCGCGGCGGCGCTCGCGGTCGTGGTCGTCACGCGGCCGCGACGGACGGCCGCCACCGCCGCGGCCGAGTGAACGGTTGGCTTTCACGCTTGTGTTCGCGAGAGCATCCCAAGCAACGATCCGCGTGAGGAACATCCTGGAGCTCGACTGCGCGTCACCACCTCACGCTTTGGCTGGGCACGATGAACGCCGTCGTGCTCGGCTTGGTCGGATTGTGGGTGAAGTAGCCGTAGGCGGCGACGATCACGACGAGCAAGGCAAGCACGGCCAGCAAGTCGATCTGCCGGGGATCATGACCGTTGTGGCTGATTTTCCAGCGCATTGTTGTTTCCTCCCCAAAGGGGCAACGAAACAATGCGCCAACTATCGCCACAGTTCCGCCGGGCAGCAATGCGCGCCGCGCTTGGACGTGCCCCAGCAATCGATCAATTGTCGTTGACGCCGCGTCAGCCGTCGTTGACGCCGCGCCAGCGGCCATAGCGCCAGGGCAGGTACCAGCGTGCCCCGGGCGGCTTCGTCAGCGGGACATTATCGATCCCGGATGTTCCCCAGGGCTGGCAGCGCAGCAGCCGCGCCAGCGTCATCCAGCCGCCGCCCCACAGGCCGAAGCGTTCGATCGCCTCGTCGCCATAGACCGAGCAGGTCGGCAGATGCCGGCAGTTGTAGCCGACCAGCGGCGACAGCGTGTGCCGGTAGATCCAGATCAGGGCGCGGCCGAGGTTGCGCGGCAAGCGGCGCATGGTGCTGGCACAGTCCATGCATCGTGGATGGTGTGTCGTTGAATGGTCTGTCGGCGGCATACGCAAGTATGTACGTAGTCTTGCGGGGGTTCCAAGCCAAGGAACTGTTTTGTTGCAGATATTTACGCCACAGTTCGTTATTATTGCACAGCACCGATGGCGCTGCAGCAAGGGCTCTATGGACGGTCCGGGTCAGCAACGCTACCGTTCCCATAACGCGCCGCTGACAGAATCGTGGCGCATTGCCATGGGGCCATTGCCACCGCTCGCATCACCAAGGGCTTGGGGGAAGGAACCAAATTGAGGCTCGTCAAGTCGCTCTCGTTGCGCAGTTGGGCGCTTACCGGCGCCGTTGCTCTTTGCTTCGCGGTTTCCGGCACCGCCGCCATGGCGGGCGGTTCCGCGCAGGCCAATTCGACTCTCGAAGAGCGCAAGCTGCCGATGAAGTTCAGCTGGATCGCCTGCCAGCCGAATTGCCGGGGCTGGGTGTCCGCGGTCGGCATCATCACGGCCGATAGTCCGAGGGAATTCGACGAGTTCGCGCGCGGCCGCCAGCTCAACGGCGCCACCGTCGTGCTCGATTCCAGCGGCGGCTCGGTCAACGACGCGATCGCGCTCGGCCGCCGCTTCCGCGGTCTCGGCGTGCTGACCACGGTCGGCACCAGCGTCGTCAATCAGGCCGCGCAGGGCGGCCGCGCGAGCGTTCTGCCGGATGCCTATTGCGAGTCGATGTGCGTGTTCCTGCTGTTGTCGGGCAAGACGCGCTACGTTCCGCCGGCCGCCCATGTCCGCGTGCATCAGATCTGGATGGGCGATCGCGCCGACGACGCCAAGGCCGCGAGCTACACCGCGCAGGACCTGATGATCGTCGAGCGCGATATCGGCCGTCTTGCCAAGTACACCTTCGACATGGGCGGCGCGGGTGATCTGCTGGCGCTCTCGCTCAGCGTGCCGCCGTGGGAAGACCTGCACGAATTGTCGGCGGCCGAATTGCGGCTGACCAATCTCATCACCACCGATGCGGTTGCCGACGTGCTGCCGCGGCAGGACAACACCAAGGACAACGCAATTCCCGTCGCCGAGGCGAAGCCGAAGAACAACGATCGCTTCTTGAGCAGCGCGATGGAGGGCGAGGCGTCGCAGGCGGCGCGGGCGACCAAGACTGCCGAGGTCGTGGTGCCGACCGGCGGCAGCGCAGCGCCGGCGCCGGTCCAGCCCGCGCAGTAAGCTTCGTCTCGTTCGTGGACGCGTAAGCGGACCCCTGATGCGCAATTGCGCGTCGGGGACCTCGACGTGGAATCTTACGCCGGCTGCTTTGCCTTGGCCTCGATCTGGCCGATCGCATCGACCACTGCATCGAAGGTCAGCAGGGTCGAGGCATGGCGGGCCTTGTAGTCGCGCACCGGCTCGAGCAGCGCGATATCGGCCCATTTGCCGCCCTGCGGGGGCTGGCCATTTTCCTTCAGCATCTTGCGGACCGTCTCGCGCAATTCGCGCAGCTCGTCCGCGGTCGAGCCCACCACCCGGCTCGCCATGATCGAGGAGGAGGCCTGGCCGAGCGCACAGGCCTTCACGTCATGGGCGAAGTCCGTCACCACGGGACCGTCCATCTTGAGGTCGACCTTGACGGTCGAACCGCACAATTTGGAGTGGGCGGTGGCGCTGGCGTCCGGGTCGGCCAGCCGTCCGAGGCGCGGAATATTGCCGGCCAACTCGATGATCCGCTTGTTGTAAATGTCGTTCAGCATGGGGACAGATGCCTGGTTCCGGCGGTGCCGGGCGCTCTTGGCGGCTGGGTTGCACCGTCCTATATATGGACGGCAACGCCGGAAACATAGCCCGGCCATGCAGCCACCGCGGCCCACCTCCGCCGCGGCGGTGCTACAATTGTGGGACTCAGGCGCCCGGCGGTCGAACCATCCGCCCCGTCTGCCCGGTGACACATCCGGACCAAGGTCAAATCCGAGGGCCGGTCGAACGGAGAAGACATGGACGCCTTGATCAAATCGATTCGCCCCAACAAGCCGGCCGACGCGAAGCCCGGCGAGCTCGACCCCTCAGAATTCATGACGGCGGCCGTCCGCGCCGACCAGCCGCGCCCGTCGCGGGCGGAGGCGGAGGACGCCGTGAAGACGCTGCTCGCCTATATCGGCGAGAACACCGGCCGCGAGGGCCTGCTCGACACGCCGCGCCGGGTCGTCGAGGCCTATGACGAGCTCTATCAGGGCTACCACCAGTGCCCGGCCGAGGTGCTGAACCGCACCTTCGGCGAGACCGCCGGCTACGACGATTTCGTCCTCGTCCGCGACATCGAGTTCACCTCGCAGTGCGAGCATCACATGATGCCGTTCTACGGCAAGGCGCATATTGCCTATACGCCGGTGGAGCGCGTCGTCGGCCTCTCCAAGCTGGCGCGGCTGACCGACATCTTCGCCCGCCGTCTGCAGACCCAGGAGCATCTCACCGCGCAGGTCGCGGCTGCGATCGACGAGGTGCTGAAGCCGCGCGGCGTTGCCGTGCTGATCGAGGCGGAGCATACCTGCATGTCGGTGCGCGGCGTTGCCAAGCATGGTGCATCGACCTTCACCAGCCGCTTCACTGGCATGTTCCGCGACAATCCGGCTGAGCAGCAGCGTTTCTTGTCCCTGGTGCGAGGACCGAACCGGTAACCTCGCATTTTCCTGAGCGAGGTTTTCCGTGTCCGCAGCGACCCACGATCACGACCGCGAGGAGGGGCTGGCCTTCCAGCCTAAATTCGACGCGGCAGGTCTTGTGACCTGTGTCGCGACCGATGCCGCGACTGGCGATGTGCTGATGGTCGCGCACATGAACGACGAGGCCCTGCGCAAGACGATCGCGACCGGCGAAGGCTGGTACTTCAGCCGTTCGCGCAATGCGCTGTGGCGCAAGGGCGAGAGCTCGGGCCAGACCCAGCGCGTGGTCGAGATCCGGATGGATTGCGATCAGGACGCGGTGTGGATCAAGGTCGAGCAGATCGGCGCTCCCTGCCACACCGGACGGCGATCCTGCTTCTATCGCGCGGTGAAGGACGAGGGTGGCAATGTCAGCCTGTCCTTTGTCGATGCCGATCGCATGTTCGATCCGGCGCAGGTCTATCGCAAATAGATCATTGATCTGAATCAAGTACAGCGCGGCGAAGTCGTGTACTTCGTTGCCCCCTGTTACGCCATGCGCAAGCCGTTGCGCACGGTCGTCTCCGGGGGTGAACTGTGGCGCATCGCCTGATACTGCTTGTTGGGTTTCTTGCCTGGGCTGTGTGGCCGATCGGCGCGGCGCAATCGCAAACGACCGAGCGTGCGCCCGATACCATGGCCGCGCGCGTCCTTGCCTGTGCGCCGTGTCACGGCGCCGAAGGCGAGGGCACCAGCGACGCCTATTTCCCGCGGCTGGCCGGCAAGCCGGCGGGCTATCTCTACAACCAGCTCATCGCATTCCGGGATGGACGGCGGAAATATCCGCCGATGAACTACCTGCTGGAGTTTCAGACCGACGATTACCTGAAGAAGATCGCCGAATATTTCGCCTCGCTCAGGCCGGCATTTCCGCCGCCGGTCCCGCCGGTCGACAGCAAGGAGATTCTGGCGCGCGGCGAGACGATCGTGAAGAACGGCGATCCGCAGCACGGCATTCCGCCCTGTTCAGCCTGCCATGGTCCCACATTGGGCGGCATGGAGCCCGGCATTCCCGGCCTGCTTGGCCTGCGCGCGGCCTATATCAGCGGCCAACTCGGGGGCTGGCGCTACGGTACGCGGACCGCGTTCGCTCCCGATTGCATGCAGGTCGTCGCGGGCCTGCTGACGGAGGACGACGTGAAGGCGGTGGCCGCCTACCTGTCGTCGCGTCCGGCGCCGGCGGATCCATCCTTCGCGCCGCGAGGCAGCCTTCCGATGCCGCTCGAATGCGGCAGCGAACCGCATTGAAGGGATCGTGCCGATGTCGCGAACCTTAACAGGACTGCTTGTCGGACTGATGCTGGCATTGTCGCCGATTGGAGCAGCGGCGCAGCAGAAGGCGGCCGATCCGGCCGTCGTCGCCAAGGGTGAGTATCTCGCACGCGCCGGCGATTGCATCGCCTGCCACACCGCGCGCGAAGGCAAGACCTTCGCCGGCGGCCTGCCGATGAAGACACCATTCGGCACGCTCTACACGTCGAACATCACGCCCGACCCGCAAACCGGGATCGGCACGTGGACTTCCGATCAGTTCTACCAGATGATGCACAATGGCCGCTTTCCCGATGGCGGCCTGGTCTATCCGGCGATGCCGTTCGCCTCCTATACCAAGGTGACGCGCGAGGACAGCGACGCGATCTACGCCTATTTGCGCACGGTGCCACCGGTCAGGCAGCTCAACAAGCCGCATGACCTGACATTCCCGTTCAACAACCGCTCGCTGATCCTCGGATGGCGCACGCTGTTCTTCAGGGATGGCGAGTTCAAGCCTGATCCGACGAAGTCGGCAGAGTGGAACAGGGGTAACTATCTGGTCGAGGGGCTGGGTCATTGCGGGATGTGCCACACCCCGATCAATGCGCTCGGCGGCAGCAAGCAGTCGCAGGCCTTCGAGGGCGGTCTGATCCCGATGCAGAACTGGTACGCGCCGTCGCTGACCTCCAACAAGGAGACTGGGCTCGGCGACTGGACGATCGAGGAGATCGTCGACTATCTGCGCAAGGGCGTGTCCGCCAAGGGCGCCGTGTACGGACCGATGGCCGAGGTCGTCTACAACAGCCTGCAATATCTCAATGATGATGATGCGCGCGCGATGGCGGTCTACCTGAAGGGCCTTGCGCAGGGCGGTCCTCCGGAGAAGGCGTCGACTTCGCTGCCGTCGGCCGAGAGCAGTCTGCTGCTGTCCTTCGGCAAGTCGATCTATGACCGCGACTGCGCAAGCTGTCATGGCGCGACCGGGCAGGGCATGCCGCCGGATTATCCGCCGCTTGCCGGCAATCAGTCGATCCAGATGGTCTCCGCGGTGAACCCGATCCGGATGGTGCTCAATGGCGGGTATCCGCCGGGCACGTCGGGCAATCCGATGCCCCACGGCATGCCGCCGTTCGCGCAGAAGCTGTCGGATGACGAGGTCGCGGCTGTCGTGACCTACATTCGAACGGCTTGGGGCAATCGCGGCGAGCCGGTGTCGGCGCGGCAGGCCAACGAACTGCGGGCAGCAACGCTGAACTAAAGCATGATCCGGAAAAGTGCGAAGCGGTTTTCCGAAACGATCATGCTCAAACAAAGGAGCTAAATCGCGATGACTAGTCAACCTCGTCTCGTCGCGCGTTAAGGGGAGCGCGATCATGATCAACTCGTCTTCGCCGCAACCGCCGGCATCGGGCTCGGAAGACGATGATGTCGAGACCATCGTACGCGCCGGTCCAGGTGGCGCGGTTGCGGTCGCGGGCATTGCGACGGCCGTCGTGGTCGGGTTGTGGTTTGCATTCTATCTGCTGGTCTTCCTGCCGCGGAGCGTTCCCTGATGGCGAGCGAGACCGATCACAGCCTCGGCGAGGCCGTTGCCGCACGGATCGAGCGGCGCTGGGCGACGCTGTCGATCGTCATTGTCGGCGTCCTGGTCGGCATGGCAACCTATATCGGCATCCATCAGGCGACGATGCCGCAGGGCCGGGTCGAAACCGCCGATCCCAAGACGCTGCATCTGTCGGGCGAATTCGTCGAGAGCAATCTCGGCAGCGAAATGCAGGCCGACGGATCGGTCACCGTGCGCGCGATCGGACAGCAATATTCCTTCACGCCGCAATGCATCGTGGTGCCCGCGGAGACGCCGATCACCTTCCGCGCCACCAGCGCCGATGTCGTCCACGGTTTCCTGATCGAAGGCACCAACATCAACACGATGCTGGTGCCGGGTTACGTCACGGACCTGCCGGTGCGCTTCAAGGCGCCGGGCGATCACGTGATGCCGTGCCAGGAATTCTGCGGCATCGGCCACCAGGGCATGTGGGGCAAGGTCAAGGTGGTCGACAAGGCTGCGTTCCGGGACATGGCGGCAGCGAAGCGGAGGCTGACCTGTGTTGATTAACAAGCGGCTGATCGCGGCGCATTTCTGGCTTGCCTTCATCGTGTTCGGCGTCGCGCTGGTGCTCGGTGCCTGGCAGATGTTCGTGCGCAGCCCGTTGAACGCCTGGCATTTCAATCCGGAATTCTACTATCGCTCGGTCACCGCCCATGGCTCGGCCATGGGATACGTATTCCCGACACTGATCGCGATGGGATTCGGTTACGCGATCACCGAAGCCTCGCTCGAGAAAGAGCTGGTTGGACGGCGCTGGGCCTGGGTGGGCTTCTTCCTGGTCGCCGTCGGCGCCGTTGTCGCGATGATTCCGGTGTCGCTCGGGCTCGCCTCGGTGCTCTACACCTTCTATCCGCCGATGGTCGGCAATCCCTTCTACTACATCGGCGTCGTCATGGTCGTGGTCGGCTCATGGATCTGGGTCGCGCTGATGGTGACCAATTTCGCGATCTGGAAGCGCGAGAACCCGGGCAAGCCGGTGCCGCTTGCGATGTATGCCAATGTCGCGGGCTCGTTGCTCTGGGGCTGGACCGCGGTCGGCGCGGCGCTTGAGATCCTGTTCCAGATCCTGCCCGTGGCGCTTGGGCTGAAGTCGACGATCGATGCGGGGCTGGCCCGCGTCTTCTTCTCCTGGACGCTGCACGCCATCGTCTATTTCTGGCTGATCCCGACCTACATCGCCTACTACACGATCTTCCCGCGCGCGATCGGCGGCCGGCTGTTCAGCGACGCGATGGCGCGGATTTCGTTCATCCTGTTCGTCGTGGTGGCGATGCCGATCGGCGTGCATCACCTGTTTGCCGACCCGCAGGTCGGCGCCGGATTCAAGTTCATGCACTCTGTGTTCACCGGCCTCGTCGCGCTGCCGACGCTGCTCACGGTGTTCACGATCTGCGCGTCGGCGGAGATCGCCAGCCGCCTGCGCGGCGGCCGCGGCGCCTTCGGCTGGGTCGGCGCGCTGCCGTGGTCCAATCCGATCATGCTGGCGACGGCGCTGTCGCTGGTCATGCTCGGCTTCGGAGGCGCCGGCGGTCTGATTAACATGAGCTATCAGCTCGACGCCACCGTGCACAACACGCAGTGGATCACCGGCCATTTCCACCTGATCTTCGGTGGCGCCATCGTCATCATGTATTTTGCCATCGCCTATGATCTGTGGCCGCATCTGACCGATCGGGCGCTGGACAGTTTTGGCCTGATGCGCACGCAGCTCTGGCTGTGGTTCATCGGCATGATCGTGACCACCTTCCCGTGGCACTATGTCGGTATTCTCGGCATGCCGCGCCGCATGGCCTATTATGACTATGCCAACCCGGCGATCTCGCCGCAGGCCTTGTCGGTCACGATGTCGGCAATCGGCGGATTCATCCTGTTGCTGTCGGGCCTGCTGTTCCTGCTGGTGCTGATCCGCGGGCAATTCGGCGCGCGGGGCGAGGCGGGAGCGTACCGCTTCGCGGTGCCGCTGCATATGCCGGCGCGGATTCCGGTCGCGCTCAACTCGTTCGGCCTGTGGCTCGCATTGATGGTCGGCCTCACCGTGGTGAACTATGGTTTCCCGATTGCGCAGCTGATGGCGCTGAACGAGACCAGCGTGCCCGCGGTCTATGTCGGAGCAGGCCGATGAGCGACCAGCCGCTGTTCTCGCTGCGCAATCCGTGGTTCGGCGCCAGCGTCGGCATCACGGTCGCCATCGCCGTGTTGTCGGCCGTCGCAGGTCTGATCTGGTTGCCGCTGGCGCAACCCAATTTGAAGCTTGCCGGCGTCTGGGATGCGATTTGCAGCGCGGCCGGCGTTCCGCGTGCCGCCGTGCAGGAGCCCGGCATCAAGCCGGATTTCAAGACGTCCAACGTCATCATGACGTCGGAGATGCTGACCAAAGTGAATCAGGTCTCGATCGGGCGGGGCGCAACGCTGGCGCAGCGCTGCGCGATCTGCCACGGACCGCAGGGCGTCAGCGACGCCCATTCACCGAACCTCGCCGGGCAATTTGCCGCGGTGACGTACAAGGAGCTGAACGACTTCAAGACCGGCGCGCGGGTCAGCGTGGTGATGAGCCCGTTCGCGGCGGCGATGAGCGATCAGGACATGAAGGACGTTGCGGCCTATTACGCCTATCTGCCGCGGGTGCCTTCGAACAATCTGGATGCCGGGCGTCCCGCGCCGGCGATCGTGGTGACGGGCGCCCCGATGCGCAACATCGCGCCTTGCGGCTCCTGCCACGGCGATGTCGACAACAAGGCGGGAAGCCCCTGGCTCGGTGGCCAGTCGGCGGTCTACATCAAGGCGCAGCTCGAGGCCTTTGCATCCGGGGCCCGCCGCAACGACATCAGCCAGCAGATGCGCAACATCGCGCGCCAGATGACGGCCGAGGAGATCGACCAGGTCGCGCACTACTACGAGGTCCTGCCCTGAGCCATTAACGCGCCATTAACCATAATTACGGCAGGTTGACGGGACATGGGTGCCGATTGCCGGCACCCGGCAAGGCACCCGGACAGATGGCGGTCGACCTCTTCAATGCGACGGCTTCGGCAGGTGTCGATCCCTCGCGCCTGAAGGTCGCGAGCTCGATCAAGCAGGCGGCCGCGACCACCGGCACGAGCTTCGAATATCTGCTCACGACCGCGAAGATGGAATCCAATTTCAATCCGCGGGCCGGCGCCACGACCTCGTCGGCGCATGGACTCTATCAATTCATCGACCAGACCTGGCTCGGCACCGTCAAGGAGGCCGGAAGCCAGCTCGGCTACAGCCAGTATGCCGACGCCATCAGCAGGAATTCCGACGGCAGCTATTCGGTCAGCGATCCCTCGGCGCGCGCCGCAGTCATGAAGCTGCGCGACGATCCGGACGCGGCGTCCTCGATGGCGGCGGTGCTGACGCAGTCCAACAGCTTCAAGCTTACCGGCAAGCTCGGCCGCCGTCCGACCGATGCCGAACTCTACATGGCCCACTTCATGGGCGTCGGCGGCGCCGGCAAGCTGATCTCGAGCGCCGAGGATAGCCCGGGCGCCAATGCGGCCACGATGTTCCCGAAGGCGGCGGCCGCCAACCAGTCGATCTTCTACGACAAGTCGGGCAGCGCACGCAGCGTCAGCCAGGTCTATTCGGTGTTGACCACGCGCTACGCCGCGGCCGCGAACTCCAAGGACACGCGCACCGCCTTTGCGGCGGCGGGTGGCGACACCATGTCGCCTTACGCGATCGCAAGCGCCGCGCCGACGACAGCGCTGACCATGGATACCGCATCCTATCTCTCGACCTTCCCCGACTCCCGGTCGGCCGCGCCCGTCGCTGCGACCTCGGCTGTGGCATCGGCACAGCCGGCGCCGACCTTCCGCTCGCTCTACCAGGCCGGCGACCGCTCGGAGCCGATCTCGCCGGCGGTGCAGGAGCTGTGGGGCAATTCCGCCTCGCTGACGTCATCGGCGACGCCGAAGGTCCGCGCGCCCGGACGGCTCGACCTGTTCAGCGATCCGAGCGGCACCTACAGCAACGGCTAGCGCTGTCTTGCTGCGCGCGCGAAGCCGCGCGCCGTTGCGGCTTTAACGAAACGTCAATAATCCCAAACGTTTATGGTGAACCCTTTGTTAAGCGTCATGGTTTATTTTTCCTTGCAGTGGCGTCGTATGTCGATGCCGTTTCGTTGCGTAAGCCGGAAGGACCATGATCGTTCGGCAGTTTATTAGTTGGATTAGGACCGCTCCAGCAGGTGAGCGAGCAGAGGCAACGCGGGCGTTGGCCCGGGCCTGGCTCATCTCGGATCTCACCGAGGACGACCGCATCGCAGCCGAAGGCGCGCTGCTGATGCTGCTCGACGACCCGTCGCCGCTGGTACGGCAGGCGATGGCCGACGTGTTCGCGCGCAGCGCGGACGCGCCTGCCGCAATCGTGCAGGCGCTGTCGGCCGACCAGCCGGCGATCGCGCTGCCGGTGCTGGAGCATTCACCGCTCCTGATCGATGCCGACCTCGTCGACATCGTCGCCACCGGCTCCGACGAAATGCAGTGCGCGATTGCGCGCCGCATCAATCTGCCGGCTTCCGTCGCCGCCGCGATTGCCGAGGTCGGCTCGGCGGCGGCCGCGCTCGAGCTGATCGAGAATCCTTACGCCGGCCTCGCGCCGTTCTCCTGGGATCGCATCGTCGAACGCCACGGCCATCTCGCCGCCATCAGGGAATCGATGCTGCAGCTGGAAGACCTGCCGTCGGCAACGCGGCTGGCGCTGGTCGCAAAGCTCTCCGACACGCTGGCGCAGTTCGTCGTCGCGCGAAACTGGCTCGGCAGCGATCGGGCCGACCGGATCGCCGGCGAGGCCAGGGAACGCTCGACGGTGAATATCGCCGCGCGCGCCTTCGGCGACGACATGCAGAACCTGATCACGCATCTGCGCGCCACCGGGCAATTGACCGCCGGGCTGATCCTGCGCGCGCTGCTGTCGGGCAATCTCGATTTGTTTGGGGCTGCGCTCGCTGAACTGTCCGGGCTGCCCTATGGCCGCGTCTCCGCGCTGTTGAATGACCGCGGCGGCAACGGCCTGCAGGCGCTGTTGCGCCGCGCCGGCCTGCCGGAATCCACCTATGCCGCGTTCCGCGTCGCGCTCGAGGCCAGCCACGAGGTCGGCTATGTCGACAGCGGTGACGGCGCGGCGCGGCTGCATCGCCGCATGGTGGAGCGGGTGCTGACGCATTGCGAGACCGATCATTCGGCGGCCGAGCCGCTCCTGATCCTGCTGCGCCGCTTCGCGACGGAATCGGCCCGCGAGGACGCGCGGATGTTCTGCGAGGAGCTCGCCGCGGAAGACGCGATCGCGGTGCTGCCCTACGACGACGATCTCATCGCGGCCTGAGGGCCGCGCTTCCTTCCCATCGTTGTATGCTTGAGTGGGCTGCGCAACGCGAGCAGCCGGCCGCGCGGCTATTCGCTGGGCACGATGCTCGGCGCGAGGATCGCCTCGAGATGCTCGGGGCGGTCGCGGTTGGCGTGGGTCAGGAATTCATCGGCGATGCCGCGGAGCTGCTTGCTCAGCACGCCGGCGACGACCGCGGTGTCGAGCTTGGTGCGGTTGCGCACGATCGCCTGCACGGCGTTGATGTGGTGCGCAATCAGCTGTGGCGGCACGGCGCCGAGATCCGGCGCGTGCTCGATGATGCGGCACAGGCTCTCCGCGGCTGCGGCGGCCGACGGATAGCCGAATGTCGCGGCATCACCCTTGATGTCATGCGCGGCGCGGAACAGCTCCTCGCGCGTCTTGTCGCTGAAGCCCTCGCGCAGCACGGTGGCGTGTGCGGCGGAGAGGCGGTCGGCCTCGATCGTCATCCACTCCTTGAACTCGCCCGACAGCCCGGCGAGCGCCTTTTCGGCGCGGCCGACCGGATCGTCGAGATCGCTCTCGGGGACGCGCAGCAGCATCTTGCGCAGCGGGTTGGGCTGCGTGATGACGTGGTGCGTGCCGAAACTCTTGACCTCGATCGTCCCGGGTTTGTCTTTCGCCATGGCGATGTCCTAGATGGCCGAGCGCGCCTTTTCGAGTAGCGACGGCTGTTGCAGCACCTCGACCTCGCCGCTGCCGCGGCGTTCGGGGCCGATATAGGTGTTGGTGGTGTTCCGGCGGCGGTCGGGGCCGAAATAGGTCTTGGTCTTGATGAAGGGGCGCGGGTTGGCGACCACGTTCATGATGCGCTGGTAGAGGCCCTTGGCCGAGATCGGCTTGGCCAAGAATTCGGTGACGCCGGCATCGCGCGCCACCGTGACGCGGCGCTTCTCGGAATGCCCGGTCAGCATGATGATCGGCGCGTAGGGATTGCCCTTGGATTCCGGCTGCCGGATCATCTGCGCAAGCTCGAGCCCGTCGAAGATCGGCATCGACCAGTCGGTGATGACGATGTCGGGCACATAATGCGTATACATCTCCAGCGCGGTGGCGCCGTCCTCGGCCTCATACACCTCGCGCGCGCCGAACGAATGCAGCAGCGTCCGCAGGATGCGGCGCATGTGCGGATTGTCGTCGCAAATCAAAAATCGCAGCTTGTTGAAATCGATGCGATACATGGTCCGGCCCCGATAGGGCATACCGGGCCAACGCGGTATTACCCGACGTTAACCATATCCCGCCCGGGGTTAATGATTGGTTGCCGGGCAAGGGGCAGGCGCCGTCAGTAGCCGAACTGCTCGCGCAGGATGCGTTCTTCTAGCGAGTGGCCGGGGTCGAACAGCATCCGCATCGCGATCGTCTTGTCGGACAGCACCTCGACCCGGCGGACGTCGCGGACCTCGTCATGGTCGGCGACCGCGGCGACCGGGCGCTTCTCGCCCTCGATCACCTCGATCACCACGAAGGCGGAATTCGGCAGCAGCGCGCCGCGCCAGCGCCGCGGCCGGAACGCGCTGATCGGGGTCAGCGCCAACAACGCCGCGTTGATCGGCAGGATCGGCCCCTGGGCGGAGAGGTTGTAGGCGGTCGATCCGGCCGGCGTTGCCACCAGGATGCCGTCGGCCATCAGCTCGGGCATCCGCTCGT
Organism: Bradyrhizobium australafricanum; assembly: GCF_020329495.1. NCBI lineage: Bacteria > Pseudomonadati > Pseudomonadota > Alphaproteobacteria > Hyphomicrobiales > Nitrobacteraceae > Bradyrhizobium > Bradyrhizobium australafricanum. Next base: position 46,697 of record NZ_JAGKJL010000012.1, read on the forward strand.
GCTCGTCGATCAGGATGCGCAGCTTGGCGACCTGGTAGGTCTGCCGGAACAGCGCGACCTCGTTGATGGCGTGATGCAGATGCACGGCGCCGTGGATGTCGGTGGCGCGCATCAACAGCGGATTGATCAGCGACTCCCGCGCGGCGGCAAGCCGGGTCCGCAGATCATGCGTCGAATATTCGTTCATCAGGAAGCCGACGGTGCCGCGGTGCATGCCGTAGATCGGCTTGCCGCTGCGCATGTTGGCGTGCAGCGTCTGCAGCATCAAACCGTCGCCGCCGAGCGCGACCACGACGTCGGCATCCGCGGGTAGATGGTTGCCGTACATTTCCGTCAGCTGCTCGAGCGCCGACTGCGCTTCCACGCTCGCGCTGGCGACGAAGGCGATCTTGTCATACCGCTTGGAGCTGGCCATTCGCTCACGAACTCGTTTGGCACGGAACACGCCGCGCTCGTCTATACATCCCGGGCGGCCTTGTCGAGATGGTCCGGGAACGGACCGCATGCCACGCCGGCGCCGCCAAACTAGCGCAGTTTGCTGCTGGATTGAGCAAATCGGGGCGCAGGGAGTGAACGATATGGCTAACAGTCTTGCGACACGGTTCGCCGCGGCGTTGCTGGTGGCCTGCCTTGCGACCGCGGCGCGAGCCGACGATGACGTCCCGCAGCCATCGCCGTCGCCGAGCGCGCAGGCCCCAAGCGGCCAGAACCCAGGTGGTCAGAACCCGAGCGGCCAGAAGGGGCGGGCAGGGCGCGGCAGCGAGGCCGGCTCCGGCGCCAACGCTGCGGCCAGCGGCTCGACCGCCGAGCAGCACCGCCTGCCGCCGGACTCCACGACCAAGCAATCGGTCGCGCTGCCTTCCCGCACGCTGAACTTCAGCGCGACCGCGGGCTCGATCCGCGTGTTCGACGACAAGGGCGAGCCGCTGGCCGACATCGCCTATACATCCTACCAACTCGACGGCGCCGAGAAGGCGAACCGGCCGGTGACCTTCCTGTTCAACGGCGGTCCGGGCTCTGCATCGGCCTGGCTGCAATTGGGCAATGTCGGGCCATGGCGGCTACCGTTCGACGGCGCGGTGTCCTCGGCCGCGCCCGAGTTGCAGGCCAATGCCGATACCTGGCTCGATTTCACCGATCTCGTCTTCATCGACCCGGTCGGCACCGGCTACAGTCGCTTTGTCACGACGTCGGAGGAGGCGCGCAAGCGCTTCTTCACCGTCGACGGCGACGCCAATTCGGTCGCGCTGGTGATCCGCCGCTGGCTGGAGAAATACGACCGGCTGACCTCGCCGAAATATCTCGTCGGCGAAAGCTATGGCGGCATTCGCGGGCCCAAGGTGGTGCGCAATCTGCAAATGCAGCAGGGCGTCGGCGTCCGCGGCCTGGTGCTGATCTCGCCGGTGCTCGATTTCCGCGAATATACCGGCTCCAGCCTCCTGCAATATGTCGCAAGCCTGCCGACCATGGCGGCGGTCGCGCGACAGGCAAAGGGTCCGGTGACGCGCGAGGATCTCGCCGACGTCGAGAGTTACGCGCGCGGCGATTTTCTGCTCGACCTCGTCAAGGGTCAGGCCGACACTGAGGCCACCACGCGGCTCGCCGACAAGGTCGCAAGCCTGACCGGGATCGATCAGGCGGTGAGCCGCCGGCTCGCCGGCCGTTTCGACATCGGCGAATTCCGCCGCGAGTTCGATCGCAAGAACGGCAAGGTGACCGGCCGCTACGACGCCTCCATCGAAGGCTTCGATCCCTATCCGGATTCCAGCTATTTCCGCTTCAACGATCCGTCCGGCGATCCGCTGATGGCGCCTTTGACCAGCGCCGCCGTCGACCTCACCACGCGCAAGCTGAACTGGCGGCCGGACGGCTCCTATCATCTGCTCAGCGAAAGCGTGAACAAGGCCTGGGAGTTCGGTCACGGCATCAGTCCGGCGGAGTCGGTGACGCAGCTTCGCCAGGCGCTGGCGCTCGACCCCAACCTGAAACTCCTGGTCGGCCACGGCCTGTTCGATCTCGCCACCCCGTACTTCGCCTCGAAGATCATCCTCGACCAGTTGCCGGCCTTCGCGGGCTCGAGCCGCACCAGGTTCGCGGTCTATCCCGGCGGCCACATGTTCTACTCCCGCGACGGCTCGCGCCAGGCGTTCCGCAAGGAGGTCGAGGCGCTGATGAGGTAAGGGGATGTGGCGGTGTGGATTGCGCCGTCGCTGCAAATACGGTCGTCGTCCTGGCGAAAGCCAGGACCTATAACCACCAAATTCGATTGTGAACGGGATCGCGGCCCCGGCGTCGCGCAACAAATGCCATTTGGGGTAATGGGTCCTGGCTTTCGCCAGGACGACATCGATAGTGTGACACGGCCGACATCCACCTTCGTCGTCCCAGCCCCCGTGCGCAATTGCGCACTAGGCCGGGACGACACTGAATTGCGCGACATGCTTCGCGCGAAAACGCTTAGCGCTCACGGCTCCACGGGAAGAGGGAGGCCGGGAAATCGGCCGCGTAGCGGTGACCGATCGGCGGGCGGGGCTCTTCTTGCGGAGGATTCCGGTCAGGCTCGACCACCTTCCTGTAAAGATGCCAGGTCGCATGACCAAGCACCGGCAGAACGACGCAGAGACCGACGAAGAATGGCAGTGAGCCCACCGCCAGCAATACCGCAACGATCAATCCCCACGCGGCCATCTCAATTGGATTCATCATCACGGCCCGTATCGAGGTGCGGATCGCATCGATCGCGGTCGCATGACGGTCGAGCATCAGTGGAAAGGAGACGACGCTGACGCATAGGGCAACCAAGGCGAAAAGGAAGCCGACGCCGCATCCGACGATGATGAGCGACCAGCCTTCGGGCGTCGTCAACACGCGCTTTGCGAAATCAGGGATGCTCGCAGCCGGCGCATAGCCGAACGTCATGATGTAGATCGCGTCCGCGGTGGCGATCCAGACCCCGAACAGAACGAACAGGAGAACGCCAAGTTCGAACATGGCGCCGAACGACGGCGCGCGCAGCACCTGCATTGCATCCCAGGCTCCTGGCTCCTCTCCGCGTTCGCGCCGTCGGCTCAGTTCGTAGAGGCCGAGCCCGGCGAAAGGACCGATCAGGGCGAAGCCGGCGGCGAGCGGAAACAGCAGCGGCAGCACCGAATAGCCAAGCACAAGTCTGAACAGGACAAGTCCGAGCACGGGATACATCACGCACAGGACGATTGCGTGGGTCGGGATGGCCTTGAAGTCTTCCCAGCCGAGGCGCAACGCGTCGCCCAGGTCGGAAAGGCTGATCTTGCGAACGACGAAGGCGGTAGAGACGCCAAACAATTGCAGCTTGGGTCGTGCGAACACCGTGGTCATGGTTCCGGTCTCCTTGCTTGTGGCCGCAGGGGAACGGAGCGCCATCAACACACGCACATCCGCCTCATGCGCGAAAATCGCGACTGAGTCCGGCAAATCAGATTCAACCAGAAGGAGCTTGCCGGACGACGTCTGTCGCAACCGGTCAAGTAAAACTAGTCCGATGCGCGGCAGAAGCAAGGTGGCGAATGCGGTCGGGAGAATTGTGCAGATGCACAAACGAGGTCTTGCGATGCACCATGCGATTGGGGAGGGCCGATCGGTGTTCGCGGCATCCAATGCATTCCCGCCAACACGCGCCGGACAGCGGCGGGCATGACTCCTCTATTGACGTCTGGCTCGATGGGTACCATGTTGATGCTTGACGCCCCCAGCTCCGATGAGGTTGCGGCCGTGACGTTGAGTTTTTGTCATGTCCCAGCATCGCGACCGGCAGAATGGGCGAGGCAAAAGCCACGGTGATGGTGAACGTGAGACCATCCCTCTGACGTGAGCTCCGCCCTTTCGTTCGTCTCCGCAGCCTTCAATGGCAAGGAGGAATGAGGGATGGCTGTAGCGATTTTACTGCTCCTGGTTGCCGTCGCCTCGGTGCTGTTCCACCTCTACAGCCCCTGGTGGTGGACCCCGATTGCCTCGAACTGGAGCTATATCGACCACACGATCAACCTGACATTCTGGATCACCGGAGCGGTGTTCTGCGCGGTGATCGTGTTCATGGCCTATTGCGTCCTGCGCTTTCACCACACCGAGGGACGGCGCGCCCACTACAATCCCGAGAACAAGAAGCTCGAATGGTGGCTCAGCATCGGCACCGCGATCGGCGTCGTCGCCATGCTGGCGCCGGGCCTCATCGTCTGGCACCAGTTCGTCACCGTTCCCGCCGACGCGACCGACGTTGAGGTCGTTGGACAACAGTGGATGTGGAGTTATCGGCTTCCGGGAAAGGACGGCCGGCTCGGCACGTCAGATGCGCGCCTGATCAGCTCCGACAATCCACTCGGGTTGAATCCCAATGATCCGAACGGGCAGGACGACATCGTCGTGCAAAACGAGGATCTGCATCTGCCGGTCGGGAAGCCGGTGAAGGTGCTGCTCCGCTCGATCGACGTCCTGCATGATTTCTACGTGCCCGAGTTCCGGGCGAAGATGGATATGATCCCTGGCTCGGTGACCTACTACTGGCTCACGCCGACCCGGACCGGAACCTTCGACGTCCTCTGCGCGGAGCTTTGCGGTGCCGCGCACGCACAGATGCGCAGCAAGGTCGTCGTGGAAGAAGAGAAGGAATATCACGCGTGGCTGGACAAGCAGCACACGTTCGCCGCCTTGTCCGGCCAGCGCAACGTCGCGAAGGCCGCGTACAAGACTGGCAGCGAATGAACATGCCGACGAGGATCGGCCGGATGTTCGGCCGGATATGAAGTGAACTCGTCGCTGAGCGGAAGACCAAGGAGGGTATTCCGATGGTCGATATCCCGTTTGATGAGGTCGCAGGCATCCCGCCCGCCGAAGTAGGTGAGGTCGAGCTCTATCATCCGCACAACTGGTGGACGAGGTACGTCTTTTCGCAAGACGCCAAGGTGATCGCCGTCCAGTACTCGATCACGGCGATGTCGATCGGAATGGTTGCGCTGGTGCTGTCATGGATGATGCGGCTGCAATTGGGATTTCCCGGCACATTCTCCTTTATCGATGCCAACCAGTACCTTCAGTTCATCACCATGCACGGCATGATCATGGTGATCTACCTGCTCACGGCGTTGTTCCTCGGCGGCTTCGGCAACTACCTCATCCCGCTGATGGTCGGCGCGCGGGACATGGTCTTCCCCTACGTGAACATGCTGAGCTATTGGGTCTATCTGCTCGCGGTGCTGGTGCTGGCCGCGACGTTCTTCGTGCCGGGCGGGCCGACCGGCGCCGGTTGGACGCTTTATCCACCCCAGGCGATTCTCTCCGGTACCCCCGGGCAGGACTGGGGCATCGTTCTCATGCTGGCCTCGCTGATCCTGTTCATCATCGGCTTCACGATGGGCGGGCTCAATTACGTGGTGACGGTGCTGCAGGCGCGCACGCGCGGCATGACCTTGATGCGCATGCCTTTGACGGTGTGGGGCATCTTCACCGCCACCGTGATGGCGCTGCTGGCGTTCCCGGCGCTGTTCGTGGCCTCGGTGATGCTGTTGCTTGATCGCCTCCTTGGAACCAGTTTCTTCATGCCGACACTGGTCGAGATGGGCCAGCTGACCAAGTATGGCGGCGGCAGCCCGATCCTGTTCCAGCATTTGTTCTGGTTCTTCGGCCATCCCGAGGTCTACATCGTCGCGCTGCCGGCGTTCGGCATCATCTCGGATCTGATCAGTACGCACGCGCGCAAGAACATCTTCGGCTATCGCATGATGGTCTGGGCGATCGTGGCGATCGGGGCGCTGAGCTTCGTTGTGTGGGCGCACCACATGTATGTCAGCGGCATGCACCCGTATTTCGGGTTCTTCTTCGCCACCACGACGCTCATCATCGCGATCCCGACCGCGATCAAGGTCTACAACTGGGTGCTGACGCTTTGGCGCGGCGACATCCATCTCACGGTGCCGATGCTGTTTGCGCTCGGCTTCATCGTCACCTTCGTCAATGGCGGCCTGACCGGGCTGTTCCTCGGCAACGTTGTCGTCGACGTGCCGCTGTCGGATACGATGTTCGTTGTCGCGCACTTCCACATGGTGATGGGGATTGCGCCGATCATGGCCGTGTTCGGCGGGATCTATCATTGGTATCCGAAAGTCACCGGGCGGATGCTCAATGACGCGCTCGGACGCTTCCACTTCTGGGTGACGTTCATCGGGGCCTATGCGGTGTTCTTCCCGATGCACTATCTCGGCCTGCTGGGGATGCCGCGCCGCTATCACGACATCGGCGAGACCTCGTTCGTCCCGGCATCCGCCCATGACCTCAATGCGTTCATGAGCGTGGCGGCGCTGATTGTCGGCTTCGCTCAGCTCGTCTTCCTGTTCAATCTGGTCTGGAGCCTGTTCAAGGGGAGAGAGGCGGGCGGCAATCCCTGGGGTGCCACCTCGCTGGAATGGCAGACGCCGGAGACCCCGCCCGGGCACGGCAACTGGGGCAAGGAGCTCCCCGTCGTCTATCGCTGGGCCTATGATTACAGCGTGCCCGGTTCCGCGAGAGACTTCATCCCGCAGAATGAACCGCCGGCCAAGGTGCTGGCCCAGGGGGCCCATCCGTGAGTGCCATCGTCCTGTTCATTGCTACGATTGCAGCGATCGCGGGATGGTGGCTCTCGCAGCAACGGCTGGCCGCCAAGCCGTGGCTGGAGCAGGGCATTGCCGTCGATCTTCGCGGCGATCGCGGCTCCTCGGTGCCGGCGGCGAAAATCGGCCTCGGTGTTTTTCTCGCGGTGGTCGGCTCGCTGTTCGCGCTCCTGATCAGCGCCTACTCGATGCGCACCACCATGGTGGACTGGCGCGAGTTGCCGCTGCCGAGGCTGGTGTGGTTCAACACCGGCGTCCTCGTCATCAGCAGCGTGGCGCTGCAATGGGCGCTGATCGCCGCGCGCCGCGACGACCGTGAGGGCCTGATCGCGGGCCTGTTGGCCGGCGGTGCATCGGCCGTCATGTTCCTGATCGGGCAGCTCGTGGTGTGGCAGCAGCTCAACATCGCCGGCTATGTCATGGCGTCGAATCCGGCCAATTCCTTCTTCTATCTGATCACCGCGCTCCACGGGCTGCACGTGACCGGCGGCCTGGTGGCGCTCGGCAGGGCGACCGTAAAACTGTGGCGCGGCGCACCGACGGCGCAGATGCGCCTGAGCGTCGAACTTTGTACCATCTACTGGCATTTCCTGTTGTTGGTCTGGCTGGTCCTGCTCGGTCTGCTGACGGGCTGGACCGACAATTTCGTCGACATCTGTCGTCAGTTGCTCACCTAGCGAGGGCAGGAAGCGATGACCGAAACCACACTCGCAACCCCCAAGGCGCTGCCCGGAACGATACCCGGATTGCGCGGCATCGCTGCCGATTGGGCCTCTGACCAGCGCGCGTTCAAGAACGTGTCCTGGGGGAAGGCGATGATGTGGATCTTCCTTCTGAGCGACACCTTCATCTTCAGCTGCTTCCTGCTGTCGTACATGACGGCGCGAATGTCGACGACCGTGCCGTGGCCCAACCCCAGCGAAGTCTTCGCGCTCAATATCGGCGGCCAGCACATCCCGCTCATCCTGATCGCGATCATGACCTTCATCCTGATCAGCAGCAGCGGGACGATGGCGATGGCCGTCAACTTCGGTTACCGCCGGGATCGCGTCAAAACGGCCGCCTTGATGCTGGCCACCGCGGCATTCGGCGCGACGTTCGTCGGAATGCAGGCCTTCGAATGGACCAAGCTGATCATGGAGGGCGTGCGGCCCTGGGGCAACCCGTGGGGCGCACCGCAATTTGGCGCTTCCTTCTTCATGATCACCGGCTTCCACGGCACCCACGTGACCATCGGTGTGATCTTCCTGATCGCCATCGCGCGAAAGGTTTGGCGGGGAGACTTCGACGTCGAGCGGCGCGGCTTTTTCACGAGCCGCAAGGGCTACTACGAGATCGTCGAAATCATGGGCCTGTACTGGCATTTCGTCGATCTGGTCTGGGTGTTCATCTTTGCCTTCTTTTATCTCTGGTGAGGTCGCGCATGACAGAAGCAGCGGTACATGTGGAAGGGCAGGCAGCACAGCATGCGCTACACAGCTATGTGCATGGTGCGGTGGCATCGGGCGCCGCACATGCAGAGGGCCAGCAGCACCCGATCAAGCTCTATCTCGTGGTCTGGGGATGGTTGTTCGTGCTCAGCACTTGCTCCTATCTCGTCGACTATTTTGGTATCCACGGCCACCTGCGATGGTCGCTGATCCTGCTGTTCATGGTCCTGAAGGCCGGCCTGATCGTCGCTGTATTCATGCACATGGCCTGGGAGCGGTTGGCGTTGGCCTACGCCATCCTGTTGCCGCCGGTGCTGGTGCTGGTTTTTGTCGGGATCATGATGTTCGAATCCGACTATACGCATCTGCTTCGGGTGATGTTCTTCGCGTCAGCAAGCTAAGAAATGGACGGCCACGACCGCGTGGGTCATGCTGGACCAGGCAAAGCGTCCTGAAGGCGGAGGGCTCGCCACATCGTCCGGAACCCTGCGATGCAGGCCTTTGACCGATGGCTTTTTCGAACCGACGAGGAATTAGTCTCGTGCAAATCAATCGTTCAATTCTTCGCCGGAGCTATGCCAACATCGAAGACTACGTCGCACTGACGAAACCGCGCGTGATGTCGCTGGTCGTCTTTACCGCACTGGTCGGTCTCATGATCGCACCAGGCGGCATCGATCCCTTCATCGGGTTCGCTGCTCTTCTTTGCATAGCCGCGGGAGCTGGCGCCGCAGCTGCGCTCAATATGTGGTACGACGCCGACATCGATGCGGTGATGGCGCGTACCGCCATCCGTCCAATTCCCAGCGGCCGCGTATCGCGCCCGGAAGCACTGGTCTTCGGATTGATGCTCGGCACGTGCGCCGTCCTGGCCCTCGGCACCTTGCTGAACATGGCCGCTGCTGCGCTGCTTGCTTTCACGATCTTCTTCTACGTCGTCGTCTACACGATGTGGCTCAAACGCCGAACGCCGCAGAATATCGTCATTGGCGGTGCCGCCGGCGCGCTCCCTCCGGTGATTGGCTGGGTTGCGGTCACGGGACATGTCGGGCTCGAGCCGCTCATCCTGTTTCTGATCATCTTCCTTTGGACGCCACCCCACTTCTGGGCACTGTCGCTCAATCTTGCTGGAGAATATGCCCGTGCCGGTGTGCCGATGTTGCCGGTCGTGGCCGGCAAGACCGAAACAAAGCGCCAGATCCTTCTCTATTGCGTGCTCTTGGTTCCGATCTCACTGCTGCCTTGTGCACTGGGGTTCGCGGGAGCCGCCTACGGCGCTGCGGCGGCGACGCTGGGAGCGATCATGATTTTCCTCGCATGGCAGTTGCGCCGGAGCGACGACAAGGAAAGGCGGCCTGCTCGTCGCTTGTTCGTGTTTTCGATGCTCTATCTGGTCCTGCTTTTTGGGGGGCTGCTGATGAGTGCTGCACCCTACGCTCAGTCCCGCTGACTGGACGCATTCGAAGCGACCGCCGCTGGGCGATATTCGGAAAAAGCGAATATTGTTGCCGAGCGGGCTTGCGCCGAGCTCAGTGATTGAATTTCACAGGGCACCCGCCAGGGACGGCCCTAGCGCTCGTCTCGCATATATGGACTTCGCTGGGAGACAAGTCTCAAGTCTTGATCTGTCGACATCGTCTGGAGCCCGTGCATATGTGGCCCGCTCGCCGGGTTGCCCAACAGGATCCAGGCGATAGCGCCCGTGGCCAGCATTCCGCCGCAAATAACCAAAAGGTCCCGCCTCATCGCGCGTCCTCCGTATGTGGCCATTTCCAAGCATAAATCAGGCCAATCCATTCGGGCACGGACAGGTGCGGCGCACAGGATAGCGTTGGACAAGTAGGACAGGCTCGCCCTAAGCTCCGTCCATCGCAGCAGCGAGGCGCGGTTCAAGAATGGACTGGTCCTACTATCTCGGGGGCACTGCTATTGTCCTGCTCCTTCTTGCCTATCGGCTGCATGGCGGGCTGTTTAGGAAGAATTCACTGCGGGACGAGAAACTAAATCGACTGATTGATGAACGCATCGGACGCTTGGACCTGAAGCGCCGCAACGATTGAACCGCCCTGAGGCGGCACCTCCACTCTCCTGAATCAATCCTTACGGCGACGGCAGAGCCGTCTCCCGAGATGACCATCTCGGCAGATGATACTTTTTATGATTTGAAAAGAGTTATTTGAGCAATCGAATGAAAGTCTGGGTCTATACCGACACAAGCAAGCCCGTTGGCGAGCCGGAGCATCTGAAGATTTTCGCGACCAATGACGCCGCGCAGTCGTGGTTCAAGCGAAACGTCCCGGGGGGCGCCGCATTTGCTTACGAGATTATTCTGGGGCCACGTTACCTCGCCAAGACGCTCCTCGTGCTGTCCGTCCTGCTTCTTGGCATCGCCGATCTCTACACCACCAACACGATCCTGAATCTCGGCCTCGGCGAATTGAACCCGTTCATGCATGTCGCTCAGACATGGCTCGGCCCCTGGTGGCTTATCCCGAAGCTCGGTCTGACCTATTTCATGATGTGGCTGCTTTGGCGCAGCAACAACCCTTACAATATCGCGATCGTGGCGGCGTTTTGCTCCGCGCCCGTACTCAACAATCTTCTCATCATCGCAGGCACGAACTAGCGAGGAACACCAGTGGTGCCCCCGCCAGGGCAGGCGCGAGACATCACTGGCGCCATATCGGTTCGCCCGCTGCGGCGATTACTGGCAGTAGTCCCAGAATCCTTGCGTGCGGGACGGATCGGTATAGTACCAGCACATGCCGGGCGCCGGCGCGGCACCGGCCCACGCCGCGGCCGTTGCCGCCGTCACGACCCCGATGGCTGCGCCGGCTGCGATTGCGCCGCCCCGCGGCCAGTAATACCGGCCGGGACGCGCCCATCCGCCGCCTCCCACCACGGTCCGGCCGCGAACCGCGACGTTGCCGCGCGGCCCGACGACGGCGGTGCGGCCGCGATAGGCGCCACCGCGCGGCCCAACGGCTGCGCCGCCACGGTGAACGACGGCACCTCCGCGGGGACCGACCGCTGCGCCGCCACGGCGACCGGCCGCGCGGACTGCAACGACGTCGGATGATTGCGCGACGTGATTACCGATCGGCATCGCGCCGAGCAGCGCTGCGGACGCCGATTCAAGCGGTACCGCCGCAATGATCGAGGCGGTGAGGATGGACGCTGCAAGCCTCGTTGTACGCATCAAGTCAAGCATCGATGTATCTCCTGTTAAATTCGGCTACGTCCACCGATCGATCCGGTGGGCGCGGCACGTCCTCCGTCGATCAGCCCGCTGCTGCACGCGACCGTCCGAGTTCGAAAAGACGAGACTGCCCGACAGATGACCGCTGGACATCTGGGTCGCGTCAAGGCCCGCGCCGCGAACGGCGTCGCTCAGATATTCAATTCTCGAGATGGGAAGGCGCGTCCAAACCTCGGCAGGCAGCATGTCGCGCCTCACTTGAACGGAAGCCGCCCGGCATCGGCGCGACGGCCTCATTGCACATTCTCATCCTACGCGCTCCGTCGCGATGTCACAACCTTGGCCAGTCGCGTTGAGCGGTTTGGCCGCGGCGATCTGTCTCAGCCATAGGTCTCCACGATGAAGTCGATCAGCGCGCGGAGCTTCGGCGTCATCTTGCGATGCTTCGGCCACAGGATCTGGCGCGCGCGGGTCTGCGTCGTGTAGTCCGGCAGCAGGACCTGCAGCCGTCCCGCGGCGATATCTTCGGCCAGCAGCTCGTCGCGCATCAGCACGATGCCGGCGCCCGCGAGCGCCGCATAGCGGATTCCGAACGCGCTGTTGATGAAGAGGCGGCTCGCGACATCGACATGCACTTCGCCCTCCGGCCCGGAGAAGGTCCATCGCTGCCCGTCCGACCAGCCGGGATAGCGCAGGCATTCATGGCGGGCGAGATCTGCCGGATGGGTCGGCGTGCCGCGTTCGGCGAGATAGCTCGGCGCTGCGCAAACCACGCCGGTATAGGGCGACAGCGAGCGCGACATCATGGTGGAGTCGGTCAGCGTGCCGACCCGGATCGCCGCATCCAGCCCTTCCTCGAGCAGATCGACCATCCTGTCGCTGAGGATGAGGTCGACCGAGACTTCCGGATATTTCTTCATGAAGCGCACCAGCGCGGGCGCAAGGCTGTACGACCCGAAGGCGACCGAGGTCGCAATGCGGAGCTTGCCGCGCGGCGCGCTCAGGGCCTCCTCGACCAGCGCATCGCCGGCCTCGGCCTGTTCAAGCAATTGCTTGCAGTGATCGAGATAGCTGCGGCCGAGTTCGGTGAGGCCCTGCCGCCGTGTCGACCGGTTGATCAATTGCGAGCCGAGCCGGTCCTCGAGAAAGCGGATATGCTTGCCGATCATGGTCGGCGACATCCGCAACTCCTTGGCGGCCGCGGTGAAGGAGCCGAGATCGGCGACGCGGGCGAACACGGACATGCTGGTCAGTCGATCCATGATTATAAACCAATGGTTATTTCACTGCACATCAAGGTGCTACTTATGGGGGCGCGCTGGAACCGTATTTATTACCACAAGTGAGCAATCGGCGTGATGATGCGTCCGATTGCTTCGAAATGCTGCCGATTTCGCGCGGAGGGACGCAATCCCGCCGGAGCCTGAACCAGACAGGAGTGTCACGATGCCCTTCCAGATCACGATCAATGGGACCAGTCATTCGGTCGATGCCGATGGCGACACGCCGCTGCTCTGGGTGCTGCGCGACGTGCTCGGCATGACCGGCACCAAGTTCGGCTGCGGCATGGCGCTGTGCGGCGCCTGCACGGTGCATCTCGACGACACGGCGGTGCGCTCCTGCATCACGACCATCGACAGCATCGGCGACTCCAGGATCACGACCATCGAGGCGGTCGGCATGACGCCGGCGGGCAAGAAGATCCAGGACGCCTGGCTCGCGCATGAGGTGCCGCAATGCGGCTACTGCCAGTCGGGGCAGATCATGTCGGCCTCCGCGCTGCTCGCGGGCAAGCCGAAGCCGACCGATGCCGATATCGACGAAGCGATGTCAGGCAATATCTGCCGCTGCGGCACCTATGTGCGCATTCGCGAAGCCATCAAGCAAGCCGCGCAGTCGGGAGGTTGAGCCATGACGCTGATCGACAATCTGTCCGAGCGCGCTGCCGACCTGTCGCGGCGCAATTTCCTCCGCGCCGGCGCGATCGCGGGCGGCGGTCTGCTGCTCAGCGTGAGCCTGCCGTTCGCGGGCCGCGAGAGCGAGGCGGCGGCCTCCGACGGCTTCGCGCCGAACGCCTTCGTCCGGATTGGCGGCGACGGCAAGGTCGTGCTGACCATGCCCTATGTCGAGATGGGGCAGGGCACCTACACCTCGATCCCGATGTTGATCGCCGAGGAGCTCGAGATCGGCCTGACGCAGGTCCGGCTCGAACACGCGCCGCCGAGCGACAAGCTCTACGCCAACCCGCTGCTCGGCGTGCAGGCCACCGGCAATTCGAACGCAATGCGCGGCGCCTGGCAGCCGATGCGCAAAGCCGGCGCCACCGCGAAGGCGATGCTGGTCGCGGCCGCGGCGAAGCGCTGGAACGTCGAGCCGGGGACATGCCGCGCCGAGAACGGCGAGGTGCATCACGCGGCCTCCGGACGCAAGCTGGGTTACGGTGAACTCGCGACTGACGCGGCGCAGATGCCGGTGCCGGAGAATGTCACGCTGAAGAGCCCGGCCGAGTTCAAGCTGATCGGCACGCCGGCCAAGCGGCTCGATACGCCCTCCAAGATCAACGGCACGGCGGTCTACGGCATCGACGCAAGGCCGCCCGGGGTGAAGGTCGCGACGCTGGCGCAGTCGCCGGCGTTCGGCGGGCGGGTGAAGCGCGTCGATGATGCGGCGGCAAAAGCCGTCAAGGGCGTGCGCCAGATCGTGACGCTCGACGACGCAGTTGCGGTGGTGGCCGACCACATGGGGGCGGCGAAGAAAGGTCTCGCGGCGCTCACGATCGAGTGGGACGAGGGCCCTCACGCCAAGCTCGCCACATCGGATATCGCGCGCGAGCTCGAAGCCGCCACCACGAAGCCGGGCACGGTCGCGCAAAATATCGGCGACGCCGACAAGGCGATGGGGGGGGCAGCGACGAAAGTCGAGGCGACCTATCAACTGCCGTTCCTCGCCCATGCCACGATGGAGCCGATGAACTGCACCGTGCATGTGCGTTCCGACGGTTGCGAGATCTGGGTCGGCAGCCAGGCGCTTTCGCGTGCCCAGGCGGTGGCCGCAAAGGTGCTGAACATGCCGCCGGAGAAGGTGGTGGTGCACAATCATCTGCTCGGCGGCGGCTTCGGCCGCAGGCTCGAGGTCGACGGTGTCATTCGCGCCGTGCAGATCGCCAAGCAGGTCGATGCGCCGGTCAAGGTGGTGTGGACCCGCGAGGAGGACATCCAGCACGACATGTACCGGCCGTACTGGTGCGACCGGATTGCGGTCGGCCTCGATGCATCCGGCAAGCCGGTCGCCTGGAACAACCGCTTCGCCGGCTCGTCGGTGCTGGCGCGATGGGCGCCGCCGGCGTTCCGCAACGGGCTCGACCCCGACACGACCGAGGGCGCTATCGATCTCGTCTACGACATCCCGAACTTCCATGTCGAATATGTCCGGGTCGAACCGCCGGGTATTCCGACCGCGTTCTGGCGCAGCGTCGGGCCCTCGCACAACGTGTTCGTCACCGAAAGCGTGATCGACGAGCTGGCGGCGGCGGCGAAGCAGGATCCGGTGGACTACCGCCGCGGGCTGCTCGGCAAGTCGCCGCGCGCCAAGGCGGCGCTCGAGCTCGCGGCGGCCAAGGCGGGCTGGGGCGGCAAGCTGCCGGCCGGGCGCGGACGCGGCGTGTCGCTGCAATTCGTGTTCGGCAGCTACCTCGCGCAGGTCGCCGAGGTCGAGGTCGCCAAGGACGGCTCGGTCCGTGTCCACCGCGTCGTCTGTGCGATGGATTGCGGCACCGTGGTCAATCCCGACACGGTGCAGGCGCAGCTCCAGAGTGGCATCAATTTCGGCGTCACCGCCGCGCTCTACGGCGAGATCACGCTCAAGGACGGTCGCGTCGAGCAGAGCAATTTCGACAGCTACCAGATGCTGCGCATCGATCAGGCCCCGGCGATCGAGGTCCATATCGTGCCGAGCACCGAGCCGCCCGGCGGCATGGGCGAGACCGGAACCTCGGGCATCGTGCCGGCGATCAGCAACGCGATCTTCGCGGCGACCGGCAAGCGGCTGCGCAAGATGCCGGTCGATCCGGCGCTGTTGAAGCAGACCTAGGGGCGAGTGAGAGCTCCCCCGGGTGCTGGCGCGATCGTGAAGCCGGACGGATTTGCGCCGTGCACTGATCCGTGCGAGAAGCGGGCATGCATCTGAGGCGGCTCGCCAATCTCTGGATTCTGCTGCTCGTCGCGGCCGGGCTGTTGCTCGCGCCCGGGGCGCCGGCATTTGCCCGGATGATGCCGGATGCCTCGGCCGCTGCGATGCAGGCGATGCCGGACGATCACGCCATGTCTGGACAGGCGATGTCCGAGCAGGCGCTGGCCGACGACATGCCGTGCTGTCCGGACCAGGGCAAGAGCAAGGGCTGCGACGACTGTCCGTTCCTCGCGCTCTGCATGTTGAGCGTTTCGCTGCCTGTGCCCGCCGGCGCCATGTCGCTGATCGAGCGCGATCCGCTGAGCAGCCGGATCGCCGCCCATGACGACCGTCTGCTCGACGGCCTTGGCGCCAAACCTCCCGATCATCCGCCTCGAACCCACGTCTGACGGGCGCGCCAGCGCCTGATCGCTGACGCGTGCGCTAATGGCGCGCGCGCCTTTGCATGCCGCTCACGCGGCTATCAGACGTATCGAGGATCATCACCATGAAGTCTTTCCACCTGGCGCGCGCCACCGCCGCCGCGCTGATCGGCGTTGCCGTGACGGGCATGTCTGCCCACGCCGAGATCAAGAACTACGAATTCCAGCTGGTGCAGCCGACGGTCAAGGCGGGTGCCGACCGCATCGTCACGGTGCGGCTGGTCGACAAGACGAGCGGGAAAGCCGTGCCCGATGCGGTCATCTTCTCGACCCGGCTCGACATGGCGCCCGACGGCATGCAGGAGATGGCCACTAAGGTGACGCCGATGCCGGGCACCGAGCCCGGCACCTACCGGTTCAAGGCGACCTTCGGCATGGCCGGCCGTTGGCAATTGTCGCTCGGCGCCAAGGTGCAGGGCGAGACCGGCGCGGTCGAGAACAAGCTCGTCGTCACGGCCGAGCAATGAGCCGCCGAGCAATGGGCGCCTTAACATGGGCCGGCGCTGCCGCTGCGATCGCGGCAGCGGCAGGCGCCGCATGGATCGGCCACGGCCTGCCGCCACGGCCGGCGACCGCTGCGATCGTCTCCGTCGCGCGGGCGGCGGAGACTGCTGCGCCGATCTACTACCGCGATCCCGACGGCAAGTCGCTCTATTCGGCGACACCGAAGAAGACGCCTGACGGGCGCGACTATCTGCCGGTGTTTGCCGATGACCAGGGCGGTGCCGGCGGGCCCGGGCAATCGGCAGACGTGAGCGCGCCCGCCGCGAAAGGCGAGCGCAAGGTCAAATATTATCGCAATCCCATGGGACTTCCCGACACCTCGCCGGTGCCGAAGAAGGACTCCATGGGGATGGATTACATCGCCGTCTATGACGGCGAGGACAGCGACGACGGTTCGATCACGCTGTCGCCCGGCAGGATCCAGCGCAGCGGCGTCAAGTCCGAGCCCGCGCAGATGCGCCGCATCCGCACGCTGGTCCGTGCTCCCGGCACGATCCAGCTCGACGAGCGTCGCGTCTCCGTCATCGCGATGCGGGCCGAGAGCTATGTGCAGAAAGTCGCCGACGTCACGACCGGCAGTCGCGTGACGAAGGGCCAGCCGTTGATGGAAATCTACAGTCCGGCAATATCGTCCGCTGCGGCCGAATATGTCGCGACCATCACGTCGAAGGCGACTGCGAACATCGAGCCCTACGGGCGCGGCTCCAAGCAGCGGCTGACCAATCTCGACGTTCCCGAGCCCGTCATCGCCGAGATGGAGAAGAGCCGGACGGTTCCGATCGCGATCCAGTGGCTGTCGCCCCGCGACGGCATCGTGCTGCAGCGCGCCGCCATCGAGGGCATGCGCGCGCAGCCCGGCGACGTGCTGTTTCGGATTGCCGACGTCTCTGTCGTGTGGGCATTGGTCGATGTTGCCGAGCGCGATCTCGGCAACATCGTGGTCGGGCAGAACGTGACCGTGCGGGCGCGCAGCTATCCCGGCCGCAGTTTCGTCGGCCGGATCAGCGTGATCTATCCGCAGGTCAACAAGGAGACGCGCACGGCGCGGGTGCGGATCGAATTGCAGAATGCCGACCTCGCGCTGCTTCCGGACATGTATGTCGACGCGGAGATCGACACCGGCAGCCCGGCGCCGGTGCTCGCGGTGGCGGAGAACTCCATCCTCGATACCGGGAGCCGCCAGAGCGTGCTGATCGACCGCGGCAACGGGCGGTTCGAGCCGCGCGAGGTCAAGCTCGGGCGGCGCGGCGAGGGCTATGTCGAAATCCGCGACGGCCTCGCCGAGGGCGACGCGGTGGTGACCTCAGCCACCTTCCTGATCGACGCCGAGAGCAATCTGAAAGCGGCGATCAAGGGCTTTGCCGAGGCCGGTGCTGCGCAGGCGGGCGAGGGCGACAAAACGGGGGACCGCCAATGATTGCCCGTGTCATCGCCTGGTCGGCGCGCAACCTGCTGCTGGTGCTGTTCGGCACCGGCTTTGCGGCAGCTGCGGGCCTCTACGCGTTGCTGCATCTGCCGCTCGATGCGATCCCCGATCTCTCCGACACCCAGGTCATCGTCTACACTGAATATCCCGGCCAGGCGCCGCAGGTGATCGAGGACCAGGTCACCTATCCCCTGACCACGGCGATGCTGACGGTGCCGAAGTCCAAGGTCGTGCGCGGCTTCTCGTTCTTCGGCGTCTCCTTCGTCTATGTCATCTTCGAGGACGGCACGGACATCTACTGGGCGCGCTCGCGGGTGCTCGAATTCCTCAACGGCGCGGCGTCGCGGCTGCCGGCCGGTGTCTCGCCGACCATCGGGCCCGATGCGACCGGGGTCGGCTGGGTCTACCAGTATGCCGTGATGTCGAAAGAGCTGAACCTTGCGGACACCCGCACGATCCAGGACTGGAACCTGAAATTCGCGCTTGCCAGGGCCGAAGGCGTGGCCGAGGTCGCCAGCGTCGGCGGCTTCGTCAAGCAGTACAATGTGATCCTCGATCCGCAGCGGATGCGCGATCGCGGCATCACCATGCAGCGGATGCGCGACGCGATTCGTGCCAGCAACGCCGATGTCGGCGGCCGCACCGTGGAGCTCTCCGAGTTCGAATATGTCATCCGCGGCAAGGGCTATCTGAAGGACATCAACGATCTCGGCAACATCGTGCTGAAGACCGATAGCGGCACGCCGGTGCTGCTGCGCGACGTCGCCCGCGTCGAGCTCGGCCCCGACGAGCGGCGCGGCATCACTGAACTGAACGGCGAGGGCGAGGTCGCGAGCGGCATCGTGCTGCAACGCTTCGGCGTCAACGCGCTCGACGTGATCGAGAACGTCAAGAAACGTTTCAGGGAGATCGCGACCAGCCTGCCGAAATCGGTCGAGATCGTGCCGGTCTATGACCGCTCCAATCTGATCTATGCGGCGATCGACACGCTGAAGCGGACGTTGCTGGAGGAGAGCGTGGTGGTCGCGCTGGTCTGCATCGTGTTCCTGCTGCATGTCCGCAGCGCGCTGGTCGCGATCCTGATGCTGCCGGTCGGCGTCTTGATGGCATTCGGCGCGATGAAGCTGCTCGGCATCGGCTCCAACATCATGAGCCTCGGCGGCATCGCGATCGCGATCGGCGCCATGATCGATGCGGCGATCGTGATGATCGAGAACGCGCACAAGCACCTTGAGCGCGCCGAGCCCGGCCGGTCGCGGGTCGCGATTTTGATCGAGGCCGCGGCGGAGGTGGGGCCGGCGCTGTTCTTCAGCCTGCTGATCATCACCGTGTCCTTCATGCCGATCTTCACGCTGGAATCGCAGGAGGGGCGGCTGTTCTCGCCGCTCGCTTTCACCAAGACGTTCGCGATGGCGGCGGCGGCGCTGTTGTCGGTGACGCTGGTGCCGGCGCTGATGGTGATCTTCGTCCGCGGCAGGATCGTCCCCGAGCACAGAAATCCGATCAATCGCTTTCTGATCTGGATCTACCGTCCGGTCATCAACGGCGTGTTGCGGGCGAAGACGCTGGTGATCCTGCTGGCGCTCGGTGCCGTCGCCGTCTCGATCTGGCCGGCCCGGCAGCTCGGCACCGAGTTCATGCCCGACCTCAATGAGGGCACGCTGCTCTATATGCCGACCACGCTGCCGGGGATTTCGGTGACCAAGGCGGCCGAGCTCTTGCAGATGCAGGACCGCATCATCCGCAGCTTTCCGGAGGTCGCTTCGGTCTACGGCAAGGCCGGCCGCGCCGCGACCGCAACCGATCCGGCGCCGTCGGAGATGTTCGAGACCGTCATCAATCTGAAGCCGAAAGCGCAATGGCGTGCCGGCCTCACGCTCGACCGCCTGATCGCCGAGATGGACAAGGCGCTGCAATTCCCCGGTGTCTCCAACGCCTGGACCATGCCGATCAAAGCGCGCATCGACATGCTCTCGACCGGGATCCGGACGCCGGTCGGCGTCAAGGTGATCGGTCCCGACCTTGCCGTGATCGACAAGCTCGCCCGCCAGGTCGAGCAGGTGGTGAGGGGCGTGCCCGGCACCTCGTCGGCCTATGCGGAGCGCAGCCTCGGCGGCTACTATCTCGAGATCACGCCGAAGCGTGAGGCCTTGTCGCGCTACGGGATCGCGGTGCAGGACGTGCAGGACACCATCGCGACCGCGCTCGGCGGCCAGAGCGTGACCACGACGGTCGAGGGACGCCAGCGCTTCACCGTCAACATGCGCTATCCGCGCGATTTGCGCGACAATCCGGGCGCGATTGCCAGCGACATCCTGGTTCCGATGCCGGCGGGCGGCGCGGTGCCGCTCGGCGAGGTCGCCGACATCGCGCCGGCGCGCGGGCCGACCACGATCCGGACCGAGAACGGGCAACTCGCGACCTACATCTATGTCGACATCCGCGATCGCGATCTCGGCGGCTATGTCGCGGACGCGCAGCGCGCGGTGCAGGCCGGCGTGCAGTTTCCGCCCGGAACCTACGTGGTCTGGAGCGGGCAGTACGAATATCTCGAACGCGCCGCCGCGCGGCTCAGGATCGTGGTGCCGGTGACGCTGTTGATCATCTTCCTGCTGCTCTACCTCAATTTCCGCTCGGTGGCGGAGACGATGATCGTGATGCTGTCGCTGCCGTTCGCGCTGGTCGGCGGCTTCTGGCTGATGTGGGCGCTCGGCTTCAACCTGTCGGTTGCGGTCGCGGTCGGCTTCATCGCGCTCGCCGGCGTTGCCGCCGAGACCGGCGTCGTGATGCTGATATATCTCAACCAGGCGCTGGGCGAGGTCGCGGCGCGCCGCGCCGCCGAGGGACGCACGATCGATCGTGACGACCTCAATCGCGCGATCATCACGGGCGCGGTCGAGCGCGTCCGTCCAAAGATGATGACGGTGGTCGCGATCATGGCCGGGCTGTTGCCGATCATGTGGAGCACCGGCACCGGCTCCGAGATCATGCAGCGCATCGCGGTGCCGATGATCGGCGGCATGATCTCGTCGACGCTGCTGACGCTGATCGTGATTCCGGCGGTCTTTGGGTTGGTCAAAGGGTTCCGTTTGCCTCCCGCGGGCAAATTGCGACTGCCCGCAAGGACGAAATCGATCGTAACGAAAGTGCGAGAGCCAGAGCCAACCGGATGAGGTGATCTATGATGCACGACATGATGCCGGGAATGATGTCGGGCATGGGCCTGATTGGTGTACTCGTCGTCGTGCTCCTGATTCTGGCGGCCGCGGCTTTGGTCAAGTATCTTCGTTCCTGAAGACGAGGAGGCCACAAATGAAGCCCTGTCGAATTGCGGTACTCGCGACGCTCGCCTTCGTGTCGCCGGTGTTGGCCCAGAGCGGCGATCCCTCACGTGGGCAACGGGATTTTCGGGCTTGCGTGCCGTGTCACTCGCTTGAACCTGACCGCAACACGACCGGGCCGAGCCTCGCAAACCTCTGGGGGCGCAAGGCCGGAAGCCTGCCGAGTTTCGACCGTTACTCCGACACGCTAAAAGCCTCGGGGATCATTTGGGACGACCGCTCGCTGGATGCCTGGTTGGCCGATCCGCAACGCATGGTGCCGGACAATGAGATGCCGTTCGAAGGGATCAAGGATTCACGCGTTCGCTCGGACCTGTTGGCGTTCCTCAAGGAGGCTACCAAACCGGGAGGCGCCCCGGAGCGAGCTGCCGAAAATCGCATGAAGGGGATGGGAGGTATGATGGGCGGCGATCGCGCTCCCAATCTGAAGGCCCTGGAGCCCGGGCAGCGCGTCACGAGCATCACGCACTGCCGGGACACTTATCGCGTGATCACCGCCGACGGTAAGAGGCGCCAGTTCTGGGAGCGCAACCTGCGTCTGAAGACGGATTCCAGCCAAGAAGGTCCGCAGAGCGGAGCACCAGCAATTGTCCCCGCCGGAATGTTGGGCGACCGTGCGGACGTGATCTTCGCGGCTCCGGAGGAGATCAGCAGGACTGTCGAAGCACGGTGCTGATCTCCGGACCATCGCGGTGAACGCGGGGCCAGGACTTGCGCAGTTCCGGTGGCATGATCTCGTCGACGCTGCTGACGCTGATCATGATTCCCGCGATCTTTGCTGTCGTGAAGGGCGTCGCGTTTCGGGCGGCCAGTTCTGTCACCGCGCGACTAATAGGGGTCCGTTCACGGATCCAAACCAGATTGAATGATACCCCGAGGGGGTATATAGCTGATGGTGATTTGCGGCGGGCTGATTTGCGGTCAGCTTGCGGGTGGTTGGAGACGCGAGGCGGGTGTTGGTGCGGTTGACGAGGTCGGGGCGGGTGCGGGCGGGATGTTCCATCATCCTGGCCTATCTGTTTTGCGTGCTCGCGCCGTCCTTCGCACTCGCATTCGGGGCGCCGTTTCCGTGCCTGACCGATGAGGTGCAGCCCGCCGCCGCGGCGCATGTTCACGCGGCGTCAATGCCGATGGTGCATACCGAAGGTGTTGTGCACGATCATGGCGGCATGCATGGGCACCACACGGCCGACAACGCTGCTGCGCCTGCCAAGCATAGCCACGACGGCAAGAGTTCGCCGGGGCCGTGCTGCGCGCTGATGTGCGTGTCGGCGCTGCCGGCCGACCTGCCGTTCGTCGCCGGTCCCTTGCATCCGATCGCGACCCGTCTCGCCGAGGCCTGTCAGGGCCTGCGCAGCGAGGCGCCGGCGCGGCGCTATCGTCCTCCCATCGCCTGATCCTCGCTGACATCGTGGCTGCGCCGCGCGCTCGCGTGCGCATGCCTGTTGCTCATCTGATGATCGGGACAGATCCATGTATTCGCATCTCGGGGCGAGGCTCGCCGCCGTGGCCACCAGGCTTGGCCGGCGCGCGCCATCGATATTCCTGTCGCGGATGGCCGCCGCCATCCTCACATCTGCGTCGCTCGCCGGCTGCATGGCCGACGGCCGGCCGGTCGCCGTCGCAGGTGATCCGGCAAACCCGGCGGCGGGGACGGCCGCTGTCGGCTACCGCTCGACGATCGCGCCCTACAGCAGCCTGCGTCCGTCGACGCCGCAGCCCTGGCGCGAGCGCAATGACGGCGTGACGCCGCCGGCCAAGCCGGAACAGTAGGAGGCGCCATGCAACATCGGATCATCGTGCCGATCCTGCTGCTTGCGTCATCCGCGCTTGCGGGATGCGCGTCGTTCTCGCCCGACACCGGCATGGGCGTTGTCTCCGAGGTGACCGAAGAGGCGATCGGCAAGGACGTCGCCTTCGTGCGGTCGGCGGATGAGGCCGCGACCGTCGACGCCGCAGTGAAGCGGCTGCTCGCGCGCAATTTGACGGCGGATGCCGCCGTGCAGGTTGCGCTCTTGAACAACAAGGGGCTGCAGGCCGCCTATAACGAACTGGCGCTGGCGGAGACCGATTACGTCGCCGACAGCCTGCCGCCGAACCCGACCTTCTCGGTCTCCCGCATCAGCGGCAACGGCGCCAGCGAGGTCGAGCGGCAGGTGGTCGGCGACATCCTGGCGCTCGCGACCCTTCCGGCCCGCTCCGAGATCGCGCGCGAGCGCTTCCGCCAGGCGCAGCTCAAGGCCGCGCTCGCCACCTTGCGGCTTGCCGCCGAGGTGCGGCGCAGCCATGTCGCGGCGGTGGCCGCGAACGAGACGGTCGCGCTGCTGACGGATGCGAAGGCGACTGCGGAGTCCACCGCGCAGCTCGCAAAAAAGCTCGGCGAGACCGGCGGCATGAACAAGCTCGACCAGGCCCGCGAGCAGGTGTTCTACGCCGAGATCACCGCCGACCTCGCCAGCGCGCGGCAGAATGCGGCGAGTTCGCGCGAGCGGCTGGCGCGCCTGCTCGGATTGTGGGACGGCGATCTCGGCTTCCGGATTCCGGACCGGCTGCCGCCGCTGCCGAAGCGGCCGCTGCAACAGCCGTCGATCGAGATCGCCGCGGTCGGTCACCGCGTCGACCTGCAGATCGCGCGGATGGAAATCGTCGCGCTCGCCAAGGCGCTCGATCTCACCGAGGCGACGCGCTTCGTCACGCTGCTCGACGTCGCCGGCATCGACAAGCGGACGCACGATCCCGAAGCCCCGCCGTTCAGGGAGCGCGGCTTCGACGTCCAGTTCCAGATTCCGATCTTCGACGGCGGCGAGGTGAGGGTACGCCAGGCGGCGGAGACCTACCGCCAGGCGATGAACCGCCTGACCGAGAAGGCGATCAACGTCCGCTCCGAGGCGCGCGACGCCTACCGCGTCTACCGCTCGACCTACGACATCGCGCGTCACTACCAGCGCGAGGTGCTGCCGCTGCGGCAGATCATCACCGAGGAGATGCAGCTGCGCTTCTCCAGCATGCAGGTCGACGTGTTCGCGCTGTTGACCGAAGCGCGGCAGCGGCTCGCCTCGCTGCGCGCGGCGATCGACGCCAGGCGCGACTTCCTGCTGGCGCAATCCGAGCTGCAGACCGCGATCAACGGCGGCGGCTCGGCCGGCGCAGCATCGACACCGTCTTCCATCGCCTCGGCCGCGCAGCCCGCGGCCGGTGGCGGTCATTGAATGGAGCAGCACATGTTTTCACGACGAGGATTTCTGGGCAGCGCGGCGGTGGTCACGGCAAGCGCGGTCAGCGGCCGCGTCCAGGCCGCCGCCATTCCCGAAGCGCCGACCATGGACAAGGTGGTGATGCAGCCGCCGCTGCATCCCGCCAGCGGGCCGGACTACCGGCCGGTGGTCACGCTCAACGGCTGGTCGCTGCCGTGGCGGATGAACGGCGACTGGAAGGAATTCCACCTCGTCGCCGAGCCCGTGGTGCGCGAATTCGCCGACGGCATGAAGGCCAACCTCTGGGGCTATAACGGCCAGGCGCCGGGACCGACCATCGAGGCGGTCGAGGGCGACAAGGTCCGCATCTTCGTCACCAACAAACTACCGGAGCACACCACGGTGCACTGGCACGGCATGATCGTGCCGTCAGGCATGGATGGCGTCGGCGGGCTCAACCAGCCGCACATCAAGCCCGGCAAGACCTTCGTCTACGAGTTCGAGATGAAGCACAGCGGGACCTTCATGTACCACCCGCATTCCGACGAGATGGTGCAGATGGCGATGGGCATGATGGGCATGTTCATCGTGCACCCGCGCGATCCGGCGTTCCGGCCTGTCGACCGCGACTTCGTCTTCATCATGAGCAGCTACCTCATCGACCCCGGCACCTATCTGCCGAAGGTCAATGAGATGACCGACTTCAACATGTGGACCTGGAACAGCCGCGTCTATCCCGGCATCGATCCGATGCCGATCCGGCTCGGCGACAGGATCCGCGTGCGGATCGGCAACCTGACCATGACCAACCATCCGATCCATGTGCACGGGCATAATTTCGCGGTGACCTGCACCGACGGCGGCTGGGTGCCGGAGAGCGCGCAGTATCCGGAAACCACGACCGACGTGCCGGTCGGCGCCGTCAGGGCGTTCGACATGCTCGCCGACAATCCGGGCGACTGGGCGTTCCACTGCCACAAGTCGCACCACACCATGAACGCGATGGGCCACGACGTCAGAAACTTCATCGGCGTGTCGCGCCAGGATCTGGCGAAGGCGGTCGGCAAGCTCGCACCCGATGCGATGGTGATGGGATCGACCGGCATGGCGATGGGCAACATGGAGATGCCCGCGCCCGACAACACGCTGCCGATGATGACCGGCACCGGACAATTCGGGCCGATCGAGATGGGCGGCATGTTTACGGTGATGAAGATCCGCGAGGGGCTCGGCCGCGACGATTACGCCGACCCCGGACCGTACAAATATCCGCCGGGCACGGTTGCCTATGAGGTCGAGGCGCCCGCCGCCGAGCCCGCGCGCCAACCGCCGGCGGCGCCCAGGCGGAAGGCCAAGCCATCGATGAAGGAAATGAAGATGTAGCGGATCCAGCTCACTCACCAACGACAAGCATCAAACACAGAATGGAGAATCCAGTGAAGCAACTCACCAGCATCGGCATCGTGCTGATTGCACTGTCGGTCACCGCCGCGCCGTCGCGCGGCCACGAGAAGAACGGCCATGAATCCTATTCGGCCGGCGAGCCCGGCGATCCGAGCAAGCCCTCGCGTACGGTCGAGGTCGAGATGAAGGAGATGGAGTTCACGCCGTTCCGCATCGAGGTCAAGCGCGGCGAGCAGATCCGCTTCGTGATCCGCAACGCCGGCACCGAGGATCATGAATTCCTGCTCGCGACCACCGAAGAGAATCTGAAGCATGCCGAAGTGATGAAGAAGCATCCGCACATGGAGCATGACGATCCGAACGGCGTTCGCCTCGCACCGAAGAAAAGTGCGGAGATCGTCTGGAAGTTCACCAAGGCCGGAACGTTTGAATATTCCTGCCTGATCCCGGATCACCGCGACTACGGGATGACCGGCCGCGTCATCGTGAAATGAAACCAGCAATGAAAGAAAGCACAACAATGATGAACAGGATGATCCAACTTGCCGGCGCCGGCGCGTTCGCGCTGGCTCTGACCCTGGGCGCGGCGCTCGCGCAGGCCGCCGCGATCAACGGCGAGGTCAAGAAGATCGACGAGGGTGCGGGCAAGATCACGCTCAAGCACGGTCCGGCCAAGAGCCTTGGCATGGACGAGCCGATGACGATGGTTTACCGGGTCAAGGATCCGGCGCTGCTGAAGCAGGTCAAGGTCGGCGACAAGGTCCGGTTCGAGGCCCAGGAGGGCGACGGCGGCTACACCGTCACCGCGATCCAGAAGGCGAAGTGAGGGTCCGCATCAGCAGGTTGGGCTGTCGGCTAAACGCAGCCGGCAGCCCTTGAACCCGCGACGCATGATCGCCGGAGCTGTTCCGGATGGATCGGCTTGAATGCGTTGCGTGGCTGGCCTTATCCTGTCGTCTGGAAGGACGAGCCATGAACGATTGCTGCGGGCAGAACACGACCGAATGCTGCGCACCACCGCCGCTGACGCTGCCGGTCAAGGCCGGCGTGCGGGCAGGGGACCGCGGTCGCGCGACCGATTCGTGCGGCTGCTCGGGCGGCGTTCCGGTCTTTGACGGTCTCGATCCGCGCTACAAGCGCGTGCTCTGGACGGTGATCGGCATCAATGGCGCGATGTTCCTGACCGAGATGATCGCGGGTCAGCTTGCCGGATCGCAGGCGCTCAAGGCCGATGCGCTCGACTTCCTTGCCGATACGGTCACCTATGGACTGAGCCTTGCGGTGATCGGTGCCGGCCTGCGCGTGCGCGCCTCTGCCGCGCTATTGAAGGGCGCGTCGCTGAGCTTGATGGCGCTGTGGGTGTTCGGCTCGACCGTCTACCAGACGTTCGTGCTCGGCGTGCCGAAGGCCGAGGTAATGGGCGCCATCGGCGCGTTGGCGCTCGCGGCCAATCTAGGCTCGGTCCTGCTTCTGCTGCCGTACAAGGACGGCGATGCCAATGTCCGCTCGGTCTGGCTCTGCTCGCGCAACGACGCGATCGGAAACCTCATCGTGATGGCGGCCGCTCTCGGCGTGTGGGGATCGGTCTCGGCCTGGCCTGACCTTGCCGTCGCCACCGTGATGGCGACGATATTCCTCACCTCGTCGGTGCAAACCCTGCGGCAGGCATGGGCCGAATATCGCGAGGCGGCGCTACGCAGCCCGTCAGCGGCGCATGGCTGAGGAGGCCGCAAGCGCGCGGTGCTTCCTACGACAGGCCGCGCCAGGGCGGAAATTTGCCGCGCATTTACCTTAAATGATGGCTCCGGGGGAACGTCCGTGGCAGCGGCGCGTTGCTGTGCATCATTCGCGCGCACAGAAGGCCCCCTCCATGACAATCAACGCGGCAATACTGATGGCGGCATTGGTGCTATCGGGAACCGTGTTGGCGCAAAGCTCCGGCCCTTCGGCCGGCTCGGCGGGGGCCGGGCAGGCCGCCAACGTGACCACCACCGGCGAGGCGCTGAACAGCGCCAAGAAGACCGGCAACAGCGGGCCGCCGGTGGAGAAGGCCGCGCGTCCGGCCAAGCCGGATGCCGGCGCTGCGGGCAACACGGTGGGGGCGAGCCGCCCACAAAAGCCCGATCGTCGCCTCGAGCATTATCCGTAGATCACCCTCGTAATCCTGGGGACCTCGCCGGGTCCGAGCCGGTTCGGCCGGATCAGTCATGATATCGTCACGCCGTTCGCCAAGGCGACGTCGCATATCGCGTTGCCGCTCAACCTGATCTCGGCGGCATCGCCGCCCATTCTGGCCAGTCTGCTGACGCGGGTCGGAAGCAACGCGGTGCTCGAGTTAGCATTCGCCTGTTCGGTCGGCGCGCTGGTGATGCTTGCCATTCTCAGCCGACGAAGGCGTGAGGTCGGGACCATCGCCACGCCGTGACGTCACAATGATCCGGACAGGTCGGTCCACTCATCTGTCCGCTTTGCACAATCCGTGAGGCCAGGCACAACTTTTGCTTGCTTTTGATTGTGATGCGTTAGGCGTGATCGCGCGCTCGAGACATGGCACGGGGCATTGGCATGACCCAGCAGGTGATCGGCTTTGTCGGCTTCGGAGAGGCGGCGCAATGTTTCGCGACACATCTCGCAGGCAAGGGCGGTCCTGCACCGCTGGTGTTCTGCGAGGGCAAGACCAATCGTCCGCCTTATTCGGATGCGTTTCGGGATATGGCGTCCGCGTGCGGGGTGGAACTGGTGGACAGCCTGCCAGCGCTGATGGCGCGCGCCGACATCGTGTTCTCCGCTGTCGTGGTGGCAACGGCCGTGCCGGTTGGACAATCGATCGCCAGCCTGGTTCGGCCGGGGATGCTGATTGTCGACGTCAACGCCTCTACGCCCAAGGCCAAGCGGCTGGTGGGCGACGCCGTGAAGGCGAACGGTGGTGCCTTCGTCGATGCCAACCTGATGGGGGCGGTCAGCATCTATGGTGCGGCGGTGCCGCTGTACTGCTCCGGTGACGGCGCCGCGCGCTTCGCCGAGTTGTTTGCGCCGTTGGGCTTCACGATCGAACTCGCCGGCCCCGGCGCCGGCACGGCGGCGGCGGTGAAGATGCTGCGCAGCGTGGTGACCAAGGGCATGGAGGCGCTGATCGTGGAGGCGCTGACCGCCGCCTCGCTCGCGGGGGTGCGCAGCGAAGCGCTGCGCGGCATTTGCGAACCGATGGACGCGACGCGCTACAGCAAATTCGTCGACATGTGCGTGCGCACCGATGTGCTGCACGCCGAGCGCCGCGCCGTCGAGATGGATGGCGTAGCGGAGGGGCTGCGCGAGATCGGCCTGCAACCGATCATGACGGAAGCGACCGCCGCACGGCTCAGGACATCGGCACGGCTCGGCCTGCGCGATGATTTCGCGGCGCGCCAGGCCTACAGCGCCGATGACGTGCTCGATGCGTATGCGGCACGGATGGCCGATCTCTCTCGCGATTCGTAAATTCGTAGATGGGTAGAGCGAAGCGAAACCCATCGACTTCGTGCCACGGTGACAGACGATGGGTTTCGCGGAGTTTATCGTCGGGCCGCGCCTTGCGCGGACCCGTTGGCTCTACCCGTCCTACGCGCAGCAAAAAGCCGGCGCCGTCGTCGTGACGGCGCCGGCTCGATTGGTGGAATTTGCCTCGCTCAGTAAACCAGGCCGGTGCCCGGGGGCTTCTCCAGCGCTGCGGCGAGCGAGCGATATTCGTCGCTGTTGGTGCCGGCGAGCTGGGCGATGCGGTTCAGGTGATATTGCGCCTGATCGCGGTTGCCCTGTTCGACCTGCCAGAGGCCGTAATACTGCCAGGTGCGGACATGGGCCGGGTCGGCCTTCAGCGCGCGCTCGTACCAGATCTGCGAGACCTTGTAGTCGCCGAGCTTGCGATAGGAGTAGCCGATCAGGTTGGCGACGTCGGCGCGATCATCCTGGCTGAGCGCCTTCAGCTGCTCGATCGCGGCGGTATAGTCGTGCTTGTCGTAGATCGTGGTGTAGGCGGCGCGATAGCCGGCCAGGAACTTCTGATCGTCGATCGCGGAGCTCTTGTCCTTCTTCGCCTTCTTGCCCTTGCTGCTGCCGCTGTCGGAAGCCGGCGGCGAGGGATTGTCGCTGCCCGCGGCGTAGGCCGAGATGACCGGCCCGGAGGCGAGCGTCATCGAGAGCACTGCGAGGCCCAAAAACTTCGTCTTCCTGCTCATTCCTGGTTGCTCCTGATCGTTCCTGATCGTGCTCGGTAATCCTACACCGAAGCCTGATGACTTGAACACCCAGGGGTGCAGAACATTCCCGGCCGATCCCACGATTGCGTGATCCTGCTTTTCCGGCGGTAGAGGAGAACATGACAGAGATGTCATGCACATGAATGAAGTCCGTCAGGGTCCTTCAGAACGGGTTCAGTGCGCGGCCCATAAGGTCACGTGCATTGATCGGTGAGGCCGACCATCCGGCCGGAGACCTCTCGATCCCGACGAGGAGGACCATCATGCTGAAGACGATTTCCGCCGCGCTGCTCGCCATGTCCGTGATCGCAGCGCCCGCGCTCGCCGTCGAGACCGGCAAGGCCGCAACGCCCGCGCCGGCGACCACGACTGCCCCGGCAACCAAGGCCGCTCCCGTGATCAAGAGCGAGCAGCTGCCGTCGAAGGTGCGCAACGCCAACGCCAAAATGCACCACAAGCACTATCGCCATCACCGCCACCACAAGCACATGGGCATGCTGAAGGTGAAGTCGCCGAAGCATGCGACCAAGCACGTCCACGCGAAGGTCGCGACCAAGCACGTCGTGCCGGCCAAACGCGGCTGACCCAAGCGCGGTTGAATCTGATCCGAGGGGCGTAGTTTCGATCCACATTGCCCCGCTGCGCCTTTTGGATGCAGAACCGGCCCGTCCGTCCATTGCTTCCCCAATGGCGACGGGCCGGAGTGCGTCCGGCTCCGGTTGTGAACCCGGGCGAGGAATAACCGAGTTGCGAATTCCCTTCGGCCGCCCGGCAGTTTATGAGACGCCTCCGGGGACACAGGGAACAGCGTCGTTTGCGGATTTCATCACAACTGGCAGCCATCCTGCTGCTCTCGCTTCCGCTCGCCGGCTGCCTCACCAGCGACGACGGCGGCGGGCCGACCACCTTCACCGATGACCGGGGCGTCGCCAACCAGCCGTTCCCGGACCGTTACCGCGACCAGATCGTAGCCTTCATGCGGACCTACCTGAACAATCCGGTCGGGGTCCGCGAGGCTGCTATCGCCGAGCCGGCGCAGCGCACGGTGGGCGGCCGGCTGCGCTACGTCGTGTGCCTGCGCTACAGCGCGAAGGATACCGACGGCAATTACCGCCCCGCCCGGGAGCGCGGTGTCCTGTTTGTCGACGGCCGGCTCGACCGCATCCTCGACAACCCCGCCGAGCCTTGCGCCGGCGCGTCCTACGCGGCATTTCCGGAACTGGAAAAGATGCCGCGCTAAGGCATGATCCGGAAAAGTGTGAAGCGGTTTTTCCGAAAAGATCATGCCCGAACAAGAGGCAGTAGCGCGATCTGATCGCGCTTCTGCGCGGCGGCTTGTCGCAAGCCTGATCGAAACGTGAGCGAACTCCGATCACTTTTCGGGGAGCGTTGAACTTCACTTTAGCCGTCTGCGACTTACATCCAGCCGAGATGCGGCTGCTTAACCGGTGAAAAAACCTTCTGTGCCAGGGAACAAACGGGCGTTGTTGCGACCCTGTCACAGCTCGGAAACATCACGGGTGCGGCATTGCCCCAAAGCAACCTAATTGAGGTCACGTTGTTTGGCTTAACAGCGCAGCGTTAGTAACGGGGATCAGAAATGAAGAAGTTTTTGCTCGGCACAGTCGCGCTGGCCGCCCTTGCGGGCCCTGCGTTTGCGGCTGATATGCCGGCCCGCACCTATACCAAGGCACCGCCGCCCTATACCGCCCCCGCCGTCGTCTACAACTGGACCGGTTTCTATATCGGCGGCCATGTCGGCGGCGCGTTCACCGACGGCAACAACCTGATGGGCAGCGATGCGCGCTTCATGGGTGGCGTGCAGGGCGGCTTCGACTATCAGTTCGCCCCGAACTGGGTGATGGGCGCCGAGGCGCAGTATTCCTGGCTGCCCAGCTCCTCGAACAATGGCGTGCTGCTCCCGGGCGGAACGCTGGTGACCGGCAACACCGACCAGATCGGTTCGGTGACCGGCCGCCTCGGCTACACCTGGGGTCCGGCGCTGCTCTACGCCAAGGGCGGTTATGCCTGGCGCGACAACAACAACATCACTGCGTCGGTCGGCGGCGTGCCGGCGTCCTTCACCACCGATGGCGGCCACAAAGACGGCTACACGGTCGGCGCGGGCCTCGAATACATGTTCGCCCCGAACTGGTCGGCGAAGGCCGAGTACCAGTACTACAATTTCGGCAAGACCAACTTCACCAGCGGCCCGGCCGACCTCGTCGGCACGAGCTTCCGGAACGACGAGCACACCGTCAAGCTCGGGGTCAACTACCGCTTCGGCTGGGGTGGCCCGGTCGGCTCCCGCTACTGATCGCGGCTTCATCGCATCAATGAAAAGGCCGGCCTTCGGGTCGGCCTTTTTTGTTGGCCAGCCGCTCGCCCCGGAATGACGGCGGATGCGGTGAACCCGTAGCCCGGATGGAGCGCAGCGTAATCCGGGGCAGCCGATCCGACGAACGAAGTCCCGGATTTCGCTCCGCTCCATCCGGGCTACGACCCCACATTCACCTGATGTTCAGGCCTGATCGTGCAATGCAAAAAATAATTCCTGCATTGCACGGAACTTTCATCGTGCTGCGCTATTATGCGATCGCCGGGCTGGTGGACAAACGAACATGCGTAGTTTTGCGTTAGGGCTGATCCTCTCTGCGGTCTCCGTGCCGTGCCTTGCCCAGACTATCCTCAAATCCGAACCCCTGGCGCTCGCGCCTTACGAGGTCGTGTTCGTGCAGGATGCGTCCTGCTCGGCTGGCAAGGTGCTCAAGGTGACCGGCGCGATCCGGGGTCTGCATCGGCGGAAGATTTGCGTTTCGCTCGCCGCCGAACAGGCCTCGCTGGCGACGGCAACGCCGTAGGCGCGGGGCGACCGCACCCATTGTATTCCCGGCCCGCCGCTGCGCGCCGGCCAGCCTAACGTCTGATTAGTTCAACCGCGGCTCCAGGCGCGCTTCGCGATCGGCATCGGCCTTGTTCTTGGCCGGATCCTCGTTTGGCTCGAGCTGACAGGGCCGGATTTCGTAGTCGTTATCCAGCACCGGGCGCGGCGCGGACTTCTCCTCGGAGATGGCATCCACCACCAGGCCGGATTTCCTGGCCAGCGTCCAGACATCCGCCTCGGTCGGGTAGGCCTTGCTCAGCTTGGCGTCCTGATAAAACAGCGCGTACGGCATTCGTCGTTCCCCAAACAACCGACAACGCCAGCACCCGTTTTGGGTTTCAGGCAATATCGCCGCTCCGGTCACGGAACCGTGAGCGAGCATCCGCGGCAAGCATCTGAAAATATGAGTCATTTCGGCCCCTTCGCGGAAGGGCCTTGAGTCCTTAACGGGTGGTAAACCCCCGAAAAAAGAATCCCCGGGACTCTCCGGGTAGAATCGCCGGATGCTCCGGCCCATGAGAGCGATCCACCAGCCCCCTTACGAACGCGTGCAACTCGCGCTGGCGGTTGCGCTGCTCGCGGCCTGCGCCGCCAACGTGGCGCTGGTCTGGTCGTGGCTTTAGATATCCTGGCTTTAGATCTCCCGGCTCTCGCCGAAATCTGTATGTGGCGGCCACCCGAAATCGCCGGGGCCGCGCGGCGCCGCTGGCGATTGACGGCACCGGCATTCCTCCCATCATTGCCGGCAGAACAAGCGCCCGCCGCGCCCTGCGCGGACGGGCCGCGATCGGGGGGAGCTGATATGATCGACACGCTGAAGGAACGGGTCAACGGCGACGCCGGCCTGGTGCGGCGCGGCCGCTACCTCACCACGACATTCCTGCTCGAGATCGGCGCGGCCGCCTGGCTGATCGCGATCCATGAGGGCCGGATCGTCGCGGTGACGAAGGGCCCGTTCGTGATGCCCTCGTCGTCGTTTGCGCTGCGCACCTCGCAGGCGGAGTGGGACCGGTTCTGCGAAAAGCGGCCGCCGCCGGGCTCGAACGACCTGATGGCGCTGATCAAGCGCCGGGTGCTGAAGGCCGAGGGCGAGCTGCAGATCTTCATGGCGAACCTGCGCTACTTCAAGGAGGCGCTCGGCAAGCTGCGCCGCGAGGGAGTGGCCGCATGAGCGCCAGGTTCGAACCGATCGTCGGCCGTTACATGCATCTGGAGCTGTTCGGCCGGGCCCACCGCGTCTATGTCGAGGAGGCGGGCGAGGGCACGCCGCTGCTCTGCCTGCACACCGCGGGCGCCGACGGGCGGCAATATCGCGGCCTGATGAACGATGCGCGCGTGACGCGCAACCATCGCGTCATCGCCTTCGACATGCCCTGGCACGGCAAGTCGTCGCCGCCGCAGGGCTGGCACGACGAGGAGTACCAGCTCACCTCCGCGCAATACACGACCATGATCCTGGCGGTGATGGACGCGCTCGACCTCGACAGACCGATCGTGATCGGCTGCTCGATCGGCGGCCGGATCGCGCTGCATCTCGCGCTCGAGCATCCCGAGCGCTTCCGCGCCATCATCGGCCTGCAGGCCGGCGCACATGTCGATCCCTATTACGACCTGAACTTCCTGCACCGGCCGGACGTGCATGGCGGCGAGGTCGCCGCCGCCATCGTCTCGGGCCTCGTCGGCCCCGACGCGCCCGACAAGGAGCGGTGGGAGACGCTGTGGCACTACATGCAGAGCGGGCCCGGCGTGTTCAAGGGCGACCTCTATTTCTACAAGGTCGACGGCGACATCCGCGCCCGTGTCGCCGAGATCGATACGAGCCGCTGCCCGCTGTTTCTGCTGTCGGGCGAATACGACTATTCCTGCACGCCGGAAGAGACGCTGGCGGTGGCGAACAGCATTGCCGGAGCCGAGGCCACCATCATGAAGGGCCTCGGCCATTTCCCGATGAGCGAGAATCCGGGCGAGTTTCTCACGCACCTGCTGCCGGTGCTGGAGAAGATCGGCGGCCGCTAGCGCACGCCTGGGGTTGCTTTGGTCCTCGACCTCGGGCGGCGCGATATGACAGACTGCGCGTCCGCACGATTGGGCGTGAACCGGTTGCGCAGGAGGTCCCCATGCTTCCGAAGGCTGAAGCGGCCTATTTCGCGATTGCCGACATCTCCGGCTATACCAACTTCCTCGCGGCGGTCGAGCTCGACCATGCGCAGGATATCATCGCCGATTTCATGGATACGGTGGTGAAGGCGCTGCGCCCGCCGTTCCGCCTCGCCAAGTTCGAAGGCGACGCCGCATTCGTCTACACCACCGCCGAAGCAATCGACGGCTCGCTGCTGCAGGACGCGATCGAGGGCGCCTATTTCAAATTCCGCCGGCGCCTGCGCAACGTGCGCCAGGCCTCGACTTGCGAGTGTCAGGCCTGCGTCGCGATGGGCGATCTCGATTTCAAGTTCGTGGCCCATCATGGCGAGATGGTGAAGCAGAAGATGGGCGGCAGGGAGGAACTCGCCGGGCGCGACGTCATTCTGGTCCACCGGCTGCTCAAGAACACGGTGAGCGAGAAGGTTGGCGGACGCGCCTACGCGCTCTACAGCGACGCGGCCATCCGCGCGATGGGTGTCGATCCGGTCGCCCAGGGTCTCATCGCCCATCGCGAAACCATCGACGTCATCGGCGACGTGACGCTGTGGGCGCGCGATCTCGAAGCGGCGTGGCGGCAGGAAGACGCGCAAACCCGGATGCAGGTGACGCGCGACGATGCCTACGTCATGCTGGAATTCGACATCGCCGCGCCGCGGCAGACGGTTTGGGAGTTTTTCACCGTGCCCGGGCAATGGCAGAAATGGTGGGACGCCGACACCATCGTCGAGGATTCCGGCAAGGGACGACGCGGTCCCGGCACGAAGAACCACTGTATGCACGGCAACCATACCGTCATTGAGGAGATGCTCGATTGGCGCCCGACCGATTATTTCACGGTGGGCATCACGCTTCCGATTCCCGGCGCGCCGCGGATCGTAATGACTCGCGCCGTTCTGGACGGTCCAAACGGAATGACGCATCTGGAGCTGCGGGTCGCCAAACCTAAGCCAAAGGATCGAGAGTTCGTCGACGGCGCCGCGGTGAAATACGCCGAACGGATGACCAAGGCGATCGCCGGCTTGCGATCCATGCTGGAAGGGGAGCAGCCCGCCCTCGGTGCAGTGGAGGAGCCGGCGTTGACGCGATCGAGCGGACGCTTCCTGACCGAGCCGGTGAAACCGGGCGCGCGCGACTGATGCCCAACGCACGGTCCGGGGTCTAATGGGGCTGCGTTACTTGCCCGAGCGCGGCAGCTCGTTGATCGCGGCGCGGACCTTGGCCATGGTCGTGGTGCAGTATTCCTCGCGCTCCTTCAGGAAGCGCTGCTGCTGTGCGCGGAAATTGGCAACCCGCTCCCGCACCTCGGATCCGAAGTCGCCGCTGATGTCGAGCCGGGCAAAGTGCGGCAGCTGCGCCGGTTGAGGCGGGACTTCGACGACCGTCACCGCCAAAGGCGACGGAGCGGGAGGCAGGCCCTCGATCACGGTCTGCGCCGGAAGCGGAGGCGGCACGACCGCAGCCCGCACCTCAGCCTTGACGCTGAGCGTGGCGACCGCCTCGGCCAAGGCCTGTTCAGCGGCGATCGGCAACGCGGCGGGTGCAGGTGTAGCAGCAGGTGGCGTGGCGGTCGGCTGGGCCGCGGGCGCCGCCGCCTGCCGGGCAGGCGCCGGCGGCTCGGCGTCGGGCAGCTTGCCCTTCACCGACTGTACGAAGGCCATTGTCTGCGCGATCAAGAGATCGCGTTCTTTCATCCACTTCATGGCGCACCCTGAGCGCGCGGATTCCAGCAAAGCAACCGTGCGGAATCAAGCGCTCGCCATCATGATGGTTGACGAAGACGCCTGTTTGGTAGGCGCGGTGACATAATTGTGACACGCCCCGCGGGTGTGGACGGTCAGCGCTGACGGGGATTGGTGTTCGGGACGAACGGGGTACCGACGATCCGGACCGGAGGCTGACCGCCCGCCGATGCTTGATTCGCGGCCGGCCGCAGTGCGGCACTCGCCGGCGCGGGCGCCGGATCGAACAGGGCGACGAGGCCGGCAGCGGCCACGCTGAGCAGCGTGAACGTGCCCAGAAGCAGCAAATTGCGGTCGGATTCTCGGACCCTCATGCGAGGAAAATTGCGTGAAAGGGCATACTGTTCCGAACAAATCCTCAGGGCGTTCTCGAGCGGACTTGGCCTCACCCTAAAGACGAGCATCAGGAGAGGACGAACCGGTGAGCCGGCCGGAACGGGGCGGGAGCCAGCCTAATGAGCCGCCATCGCGGCGGGCACCTGCTCGATGCTGCGCGCCTCGATCAGGTCGGCGTAGCGGCCATATTCCTCGGCCATTTCGAGCAGCTTCTCGCGCACCGCGGCGTCGGTCACCTGCCGGGCCAGCCGTCGCGCCTGATCGGATTGGAAGCGGTAATGTGCTGTGTCGGACATGGTGGCGGCTCCTCACATATCTGTAAGGGCCACCCGGCAAAGGTTCATCAAAGCGTCATTGCAGCGTCGGTGGACGATCCGCCGGGGGAGCCGACGTGCCGGGCGCCGTCTTGTCCTCGCGGACCTCGACTTCGAACCAGCCCATTTCCTTCAGCTCGCGTGCCTTCTTCTCGGCCGCGTCTTCGCTGTCGCGCTTCAGCACGATTCGGCTGGTGCCATCTCGGGCAAGGATCAAATAGGTCATTGGCTGAATCCCACCCCGCATTCTGCATACCCCGTTTGGGGCCGCAAGAACAGAAGCAAGGCGAGGGATGGTGATCCTACGGGAAGGATCCCACGATTCCTGCCAAGAGGTGTCGCAGCGGCTTTCCGCGGTCGACGACGTGGCACTCCCGGCGACCGGAATACTACGGCTCGCTCTGTACATTGTGGGCAATCAGGCGATGCGCTTTGATTGAATCGCGACGACGTGTTCGAATCGCACCGGGAACGACGCGGCGTAGGCCGCGCATATCTGATGGAGGACGCGATGCCCAGGCACTTCGGTTTGAAGGCAGCATCGGCCGCAGGACGGTCGGCGTTCACGGGATCATCGAGGGATTTGCAGCAGCGGACCGCTTTGGCGTCGGCATCGAAGAAGCATGCTCCGGACAGCTCCGCAGCATCGAAGCAGGCTTCCCCATCCGCGGAACTGCCGTATTCGCCTGCAAGCTGGCGGGGCTGCTGCGGTCGACGGTCGATCTCGGCGGACTGAAGCCATGTCGCCATGGCCAAGACAGCACCGGAAATCCAAGCCAATTGGTGCCGGCTGAGGGGATTGAACCCCCGACCTTCAGTTTACAAAACTGCTGCTCTACCGCTGAGCTAAGCCGGCGAATTGGGAATGATTTGCGCGCTCGCATAGCAGACTTGGCGCGCCAGAGCCAGAACCAAGGCTTGAACCGAGCAGGCGAGAAGCGATCGCGCCCCCGTGTCGGCCCGACAGCAAAAGGCGGCCCGCGGGCCGCCTTTTGCGCCGTCGGCCTAATCAGCTGAGCTACTGGCAGGGATGCTGGCGGCCGTCGCTGCCGCGGAACCAGGTGCCGGGGGTGCAGACAAAGCCGTTCTGCCGCGCATATTCGGCGCCGCCGATCGGGGCGCGGGCATAGTCGGGGCCGCCGAACGGAGCGGTGGCGACCGCAGCCGCCGTGCCGACCGCGCCGCCGACGACGCCACCGGCCACGCGGGCCGCGGCGTCGACAGGCGCGAACGGGCCGGGGTCATAGCGGTTGTAGCTGCTCTGCCAGCCGCGGTCCCGCCGATCGATGCGCTGGTGATAGGCGGTGCGGGTGGTGGCCGGTGCCATCGCCTGGCATCGGGCGTCCGGCCAGGCGTTCGAGCAGCGCGCGGGGGTACCGATCGTCTGTTGCGCCATCGCCGGGCTCGCCAGCGCCGAGGCGAGCAGGGCTGCTGCGCCGAGGATTTTGAATTGTGTCATGCGAAATCTCCTCTCGTCGTCGAGAGCTAATTTCGCGGTGCCGTGCCTGTTCCAGCGCGGCCTTGCCCCGTGTTCAAAGCAGTGTGAAGTTCTGCAGGTTCGTGCGCATGATGCGTTCCGGAGCATGCTGCCTTTGACGAGAATTGCGTGTACAGCGGTGAACGGACTGATGTCGGTGCCGACGCGGGGGATTGATGTTCGGAATCTTGAGTCTTGGCTTTCTGCTCGGCATGCAGCATGCGCTGGAGCCGGATCATATCGCGGCGGTATCGAGCATCGCGGCCCGCCGCACCCATGTCGGTGACATCGTCAAGCACGGGCTGACCTGGGGACTTGGCCACACGCTCACCTTGTTCATCTTTGCCGGCGCCGCGATCCTGCTCGGGCGCGCGATTCCCGAGACGGTATCGCAGCCGATCGAGACCGCGGTCGGCGTCATGCTGGTCGGCCTCGGTGCGCATGTGTGGTGGCGGCTGTGGCGCGACCGCGTGCACTTCCACACCCATTCGCATGGCGACGGCACCACGCACTTCCACGCCCACAGCCATGCCGATGAAGCCGCGTCCACCGTGGCGCTTGCGTCCACCGTGGCGCGTGCGTCCACCGTGCCGCACGTCCGCGCCGCGCACAGCCATGCGCACGGCTTCCGCTGGCGCACACTCCTGGTCGGCCTGATGCACGGCATGGCCGGCTCGGCGGCGCTCCTGGTGCTGACGGTGTCGCAGGCCCCAAGTCCGGTGATCGGGCTCGGCTATGTCGCGCTGTTCGGCATCGGCTCGATGATCGGCATGGGCGTGCTGTCCAGCGTGATCGCGGTGCCGCTCGCAGCCTCGGCGCGCTGGCTGACCTGGGCCAATCGCGGCCTGCAAATGGCGGTCGGCGCGGTCACGATCGCGATCGGCGTCCACGCGATCGTCGAGAACGCCTTCACCTGACGGGTAGGCGGCTTCCCGAAGCAAGATGACGTTGCGTCGATTTGAGCGACAGAGTCTGCGTCACCTCGCCCCGCGTGCGGGGAGAGGTCGGAACGCATCGTCAGATGCGTTCCGGGTGAGGGGGACTCTCCGCAAACGTAGCTATCACCGTATCCGCTGAGCCCCTCACCCCAACCCTCTCCCCGTAAGAACGGGGAGAGGGGGCACTTCGGCGCCCGTTAACGATTTCTGATTCCGCACGGCCGCATTGACCGGATGCCGATGCTTACGCGTTAGGCTTACCGGCAGTTTGGCCGGCGTCCTTAACCCTTCCGCCAAGCCGGTGGATTAGGTTGTGGTGGAACAATTCGGGACGCTGGGTGAACATGCGCGCAAGTCTTGCGCTGGCGATATTGGCTGCGATGAGCTCGACGGCGCTGGCCGGCGGCGGCTTCGACATTGTCGTGCCGGTGCGGCCCGGCGTGCCGATCATCATTAACGGCGTCGACGCCTCCTACGCCGTGGTCGAAAGCGCGATGGGGCTCGCTCGCAACGAGTCGATGGTGCCGACCGTCTATGGCGGCCGCCCGATCGATCCCCAGCCGAATGTCGGCCACTATTATCCGAGCCTCGGCCGCATGCCGGGTTACGGCCGCCTCGAGATCGAGCCGCCGACCAACCGCCGCCTGCCCAAGCCGGCCGAGAGCTACCATCAATCGTGGGGCGCGGAATCGGCTCCGCTGCCGGCACAGTCCAACGTGCCGGTCGATCCGCCGCCGGTGATCTACGCGCCGGAGTTCAACGGGCCGCGGCCGCTGCCGCGCCCGTTCCCGCGGCCACCGCGACCCCGAGGATTCTGAAATCGACTGCCCGAAATCAAGAGCCCCGCGAAACGGGGATCCTGAATAGCCATCAAGAGCTACGCGACGAACAGAGAGACCTACAGGAGAGAGTAATGCGTCAAATGATCAAAGGACTGATTGCGGCGGTGGCCGTCATGCTGAGCGCGCCCGCAATGGCGTGCGGTTTCAACCCTTGCGGCTATTCCGCGCCCGTCGTGAATTACGGCTGCGGTGGTTGCGGTGGCTACGGCTACGGCTACGGTTACGGCGCAGTCGAACGTCTGCCCGACCCGGATGCCGCTTATCCCAGCGCGGCGCAACAGTACTATTACGTCAACCAGGGACCGACCTACACCGGTCCGGGCAACTGGGCACCGCGCCCGTACTACCGCGAAGGCTACGGCCGCCCGTATTACGGCTATCGCCGCTATGGCTACCGTCACTACGGCTACCGCCATCACTACGGCTATCGTTCGCACTACGGCTATCGCTACGGCCGCTACGGCCATCCGGTGCTGCGCCGCTACTACTGATCCGATCGTCAGTTCGGGACATCAGCGCCCGTTCGCGTCACGCGAGCGGGCGTTTGTCGTTCACATCAGCCCGAGCCGGCTGGCGCCGATATAGAGCGCGAGCACACAGGCGTTCGACACGTTGAGGCTTTTGATCTCGCCGGGCATGTCGAGGCGGGCGACGAGGCGGCAGGTCTCGCGCGTCAATTGCCGCAAGCCCTTGCCTTCGGCGCCGAGCACCAGCGCGAGCGGCGCTTGCAGCGCGGCCTTGCCGAGATCCTCGCTGCCCTCGCTGTCGAGGCCGACGGTCTGGAAGCCGCGCTCGTTCAACTCGTTCAGCGCGCGCGCCAGGTTCTGCACGGTGACCATTGGCACCAGCTCGAGCGCGCCGGAGGCGGACTTCGCCAGCACACCGGTCGCCTCCGGGCTGTGACGGGCGGTGGTGACGATCGCCTTCACCGCGAACGCCGCGGCCGAGCGCAGGATGGCGCCGACATTGTGCGGATCGGTGATCTGGTCGAGCACCAGCA
Organism: Bradyrhizobium australafricanum; assembly: GCF_020329495.1. Lineage (NCBI taxonomy): Bacteria > Pseudomonadati > Pseudomonadota > Alphaproteobacteria > Hyphomicrobiales > Nitrobacteraceae > Bradyrhizobium > Bradyrhizobium australafricanum. The sequence goes on from NZ_JAGKJL010000012.1 coordinate 88,329, forward strand.
CGATGCCCTCCAGCGCCAGCGTGTCGATGCCGGGCGAGGGCAGGGGATCGGCCTCCGCCAGGAGGCCCTGATGCACCGCATCGGGGGTGAGGCGTCGGTCGATCTCGCTGGGCCGGACGATCTCGGGGGCGACGCGGGTCGCGATGTTTTCGTCGGCAAGGCGCTTCGCAGCGTTCTCGGTGAGGTAAAGCTTGCGGATATGGCGGTCGGGGTTGGCAAGCGCGGCCGACACCGTATGCCAGCCGTACAGAATCACCGGCCCGTCGGAACCGGATTCGCGTTCCCGCCGGGTCGGCGGGCGGCCGAATTTTGGCCCTTTTTGGAAGGGTTTACCGCCCTTGCCTCGGAAATTGGGTTTGCGGTCGCGATCGCTCATGTGAGGCTTGTGTCACGGCTCCCGAATATTGGCAATTTTACACAGCGTTTTCGAGCGAAGTGGGGGCCGGTTCGCGTGAAGAAAACGCGACAAAACAAGAATCTAGCCGCAAGACACACTACTTTGGAGCAGAGATCGCCCGAGCCTGCAAAAGTATCCCAATTAGATGGCTGGCTTGGTTGACTTTGGGGACCGCCTTCCCCCATAAACGCGCCCGACCGCGCACCCGCTTCGGGTCGGCCGGTTATCAGCGTCATTTCGATGACCCGGTCCGCCGCCACTCGCGCGGCCGGTCTGATGCTGTTGGACGGGGGAGTGTCCCGAGTGGCAAAGGGAGCTGACTGTAAATCAGCCGCCTCATGGCTTCGCAGGTTCGAGTCCTGCCTCCCCCACCACGCTTCGCCCTGACGGGCTACGCGTGGCGCAGCCACGCCGGGGCCCGTCAGGGCGAAGCGTGTCCGGCGTAGCTTGAGCGCCAGCGAAAGCGTAGACGGACTGACATCCGCGACTCACGGCTCGGCAAGCCCGCAAAACTCCATCGCAGCGAAGCGAGCGAAGGCGGGCCATGACTCGCTCGTCCATTCGACACCCGCTTCTTCACCCTATCCGCGCAAACAGCTCCAGCCGCCGCCGGCGTTCCATTGCTCGGCCCGCGAGGGCAATGGTAGATTGCGCCATTTCATGATTGAGCCGTTTCAGAGGATATGAAGAAAATTTTGCACTGGGACGCTTCTGCAGGAGATGACCCGGCGCTGATGGTTGCCTGCGCCGTCTTGCTCGGGGTCTCGATCCTGGTTTCGATACCGGCATTTTTCGGTGGTGGCGGCCAGGCCGGAATCGATTTTTCGTGTTTCTGGGGCGCGGGCGCGATGGCGCTCGAAGGCCACGCGGCGGCGGCCTACGATTGGGAGCAGCTGCATCAGCAACTTGTTCTCCGGCTGCAATCCCTCAATCACGCTCCGTATCCTTACGGTCAGGTACCGGTTCCGTTCTTTTATCCGCCGGTGTTTTTCCTGGTTGTGGCGCCGCTGGCGCTGTTGCCGTTTCCGATTGCGTTCTGGGTCTGGAGCGCGGCGAAGCTGTCTTGCTGGCTGCTTGTCGTTCATGCCATCCGGCCACGCTCCGCCGCGCTGCTGCTGGCACTCGCTGCTCCGCCCGTATTCTACGACTTCATTTCCGGCCAAAGCGCACTGCTCGCCGCATCGTTGCTCGGCGGCATCCTGCTGACATTGGACAGGCGTCCGCTTCTCAGTGGAATCCTGATTGCGCTGCTCATCTTCAAACCTCAATATGGCGTGCTGCTTCCCTTCGTGCTGATCGCGACCGGGCGTTGGCGCGTCGTCATCACCGCCGCCCTGGCGATTCCGGTCCTGCTGCTGCTCGCCGGACTGATCTTCGGTTGGGATACCTTCGATGGCTTCCGCGCGGCCGCCACCTTCGCCACGACGCAATTCCACCTCAGTGGCGCGCTGCCATGGTACAAACTTCAGAGTATCTATGGGCTCTTGCGAGACGCCGGCCTTGGCTACGGTTCGGCGATGGCGTTCCACATCGCGATCGCATCGGTGGTTGCGATCGGGGTGCTGATCCTGTGGCGCGGCCATGTCAGCTTCGCCGTAAAGGCCGCAAGCCTGCTGGCGGCAACGCCGCTGATTTCTCCTTACTTCGCGATCTACGATATGCCGATCCTGGTGGTCGCGCTGCTCTTCCTCATGAACGACACCGCGGGCCGCCTCGCGTCGCGTTCGGGTCGAAGCGCCTTTCGGATCGCGGTCAGCGTCATCTTCGTATTGGGATACGCTTTCCCGTTCGTGCGCACGCCTCTCGGCCCGATGATGTGCGCAACCGTGATCGCGCTGATCTGGATGAGATACCGGCGAGAGGCCGGCGAGACAGTTCCAGGCGAGCGGTTGCAAAAATCTGCGACCATCGGAGGCTAGTCTCATGATCACAGAACAGTCTGCGAAGATCATGAGGATCAGCCGTCTTGGCGCGCCGGCGGCGTTGCCGCGCCGGGCGCAGCCTCCGCGCCAACCGGGCGCCTGGTGCCCGACGGATCGTCGCGCTTGAGCATCGAGGCCCAGGCGAAAAATGGATAGGCCAAGAGCGCCAGGTATCTCGTGGGCATCGGATGATCGACGCCGAATGCGGTCGGCTTCTGCCTTTCCGGAAGATAGAGGCTGCCGAACAGCACATCGTAGAACGAGAACAGCCCGGCGTAGTTCTTGTCCCTGGCTTCCCGCTGGCTGCTGTGGTGCCAGTGATGAAACTCCGGCGACACCAGGACATGGCGCAGCGGGCCGTAGCCCAGGCGCACGTTGGCGTGCGCGAGCCAGGACTGCCAGTAGTAGATCGCAAGATAGGTCCCGATCGCCTCAGCGGAGAAACCGAGCGCGAACAGCGGAAACAGCGAACCAACCTTCATGAAGGTCACGTCAAGCGGGTGCTGGTGGATCGCGGCGAGCCAGTCCAGATCTTCGACGGCGTGATGAACGGCATGGATGCGCCACATGGCGGGCACGACATGCAGGATGCGGTGGGTCCAGTAGACGCCGAGGTCCCCGATCACGATCGCGATCGGCGCCTGAGCCCAATACGGGAGATCGCCGACCGCCTGCTTGACGGCCGAGGGCAGGATCGATTGATTGACCAGCGTCGCCACCGCGATGATCGCGGTCACGCCGACGAACACCAGCCAGCCGTTGAGAAACAGGAAGGCCATATCGGTCAGCAGACCGCGCCTGAAGATCTTCTGCTGCCGCGCTGCAAAGAGTTGCTCGAACGGCACGAAGATCAAGGGCGCCAGCAAAAGCTGATATTGTTCCAAAAACTCGCGCATTCAAATGGCCGCGTAAAATGGCGACAGCCTACCACCCCGGTCCCCGATGGCGTCAATCGGAAACGAAACCCGGGTTGTGGGAGCGTTAATCAGCATCCCCGTGCCGCTACGGGGATCACCGGTGTCCGGGAGCCGGGTTCGTCCGCATGCCCCAATCCCACCGCCTCACTCCATCCTTGCGAACATCTCCACCAGCGTCTCGCGCAGCCAGCGTTGCGCGGGAACAGTGTCGTTGCGCTGGTGCCAGAACAGGCTGACGATGCGCGGCGGCGCCGGCAGCGGCACCGGCATGGCATGCAGATGGGGCGCGTGGCGGGACTGCGCGCTGAGATCGCGCGGCAGCACGGCGATCAGGTCGGACTGGCGCACGATCTCGTAGGCGGCGTTGTAGTGGTTGACGGTCGCGACCAGATTGCGCGACAGCCCGCGCGAGGCGAGAAACTGGTCGTAGGTCGGCAGCGTCTTGCCGGCGAGGCTGACATCGACATGCTTGGCGGCAAGGAAGCTCCGCGTGTTGAGCCGCTTCTGCCTGGCCAGCGGATGGTCCCGCCGCATCATGCAGGCATATTCGACGGTCCACAGCGAGCGGGAGCGGATCACGGCCGGCGGCTGCTGCGCCTCGTTGACATAGACGCTCAGCACGCAATCGACCCGGTTGTCCTCGAGCCGATCGCCGATCTCCAGGATGGTGTTGGGCACGGTGTGGATGCGCGCGGACGGCGCCACTTCGCTGAAGCGGTTGAGCAGCCGCGGCATCACCAGCGACGCAACGTAGTCGGACATCGACAGGATGAATTCGGCCTGGGTCTGTCGCGGATCGAAGGCGTCCTCGTCGAGCGCGTGGCGGACATGTTCGAGAGCATCGCCAATCGGCTGCCACAGCGCCACGGCGCGCTGCGTCGGGCGGATCCCGCTCGCGGTGCGCACGAACAGGGGATCGCCCAGCGCGTCGCGCAGCCGCGCGAGCGCGTTGCTGACCGCGGGCTGCGTCATGGTCAGCGCGCTGGCGGCGCGCGTGACGCTGCCCTCGGTCATCAGCGCCTCGAAGACTTTCAGGAGGTTGAGGTCGAGCGTGCGGAAGGACACGAGCAATATTCACGGGGGTGATGTGCCAGATAACGATTATAAATTATTCGGATAATATTGGTTTGTCTATCATTCCCCGGCTGACCCTGTGGCGCGTGCCGCCGCGGGGCGAGGGGGGACTTTCATGTCGATGATCTCGGCGCGCATCGAGCGCCTGCCGTTCGCGCGGTTCCACGTGTACCTGCTGCTGATGGGCGGCCTCGGCTATCTCTTTGACGCGATGGATGCCGCGGTGCTGGCGTTCATCCTGCCGGTGCTGCGCACCGCCTGGGGGCTGACCAATGTCGAGACCGGCGTGCTCGGCAGCAGCACCTTCGTCGGTTATTTGTTCGGCGCGCTGCTCGCGGGGACGCTGGGTGACCTGATCGGCCGCCGCGCGGTGATGATGTCGGCGCTGGCGCTCTACAGCGCGGCCTCGCTGGTCAGCGCGGCGGTGGATAGCTGGCCGGCGTTCTTTGCCGCGCGCGTCGTCGCCGGCATGGGCACCGGCGCGGAGAGCGCGATCATCGCGCCGTACCTCGCGGAGTTCGTGGCGCGGCGTTACCGCGGCGCCTTCACCGGCGCGCTGGCGGGCTTCTTCTCGTTCGGCTTCGTCGCCGCCGCCTTGCTCGGCTATTTCATCGTGCCCGCCTACGAGAACGGCTGGCGCATCGTGCTGGTCATCACGGCCGTGCCTGTCGTGATGCTGCTGTGGTGGCGGAGATCGCTGCCGGAATCGCCGCGCTGGTTGGAAAGCCGGGGCAGGGCGAAGGAGGCCGAAGCGGTGCTCGACCGGATCGAGGCGAGCTTCGCGCGCGAGGGCCGCGCGCTGCCGCCTGCGGTCGCCGAGCCGGCCGCGCCAGTCGCCTCGTCGGGAACGCTGTTGAGCAATTTTGCCGCGCTGCTCGCCGGCCGGCAGGCGCGCATCACCACCATGACCTGGATCATGTGGCTGTCGATCACCTTCAGCTACTATTCCTTCTTCGTCTGGATTCCCGGCCTCTTGGTGCAGAACGGCATGAGCATCACCAAGAGTTTCGGCTATTCGCTCGCGATGTATTGCGCGCAGGTGCCGGGCTATTTCACCGCCGCCTTTTTCAATGAGCGGATCGGACGGCAGGCGACGATTGCGACCTATATGCTGCTCGGCGGCGTCAGCGCGCTCGGGCTCGCCTTTGCCAAGAGCGATGCGGAGATCATGACGGCCGGCCTGCTGCTGTCGTTCTTCATGAACGGCACCTATGCCGGCGTCTATGCCTACACGGCCGAAGTGTTTCCGACATCGATCCGGACCACGGGGGCCGGGCTCGCATCCGCGATCGGCCGCATCGGCGCGATCGCAGCGCCGATCCTGGTCGGCTACCTCTATCCGAATTTCGGCTTTGCCGGCGTGTTCGGCGTCACCACGTCCGTCCTCCTGATTGGCGCGCTGACCGTCGTGCTGATGGGCGTGCCGACGCGCGGCCGCTCGCTGGAAGACATCGCAAGCGAAGCCGCGTGATCATACGAGCTACGCGCTGACAGGAGACCCTTCATGTCCACCATCCTCTTCAAGAATGCCGCGCTGCTCGATCCGCTGCGGTCCGATCTGCTCGAAGGCCACCACGTGTTGGTGGAGGACCGCCTGATCAAGGAGGTGTCGGACCGGCCGATCGAGGCTTCCGCTGATCGGGTCATCGACCTCAAGGGCAAGACGCTGATGCCCGGCCTGATCGACCTGCATGTCCATGCGGTCGCGGTCGAGCTCGATTTGTCGCAGCAGGCGCGGATGGCCAACGTGCTGGTGACGCTGCGGTCGACCATGCTGTTGCGCGGGATGCTGAAGCGCGGCTTCACCACGGTGCGCGATGCCGGCGGCGCCGGCTATGCGCTGAAGCAGGCGATCGACACCGGTCTCACCGACGGCCCGCGGCTGTTCGTCTCCGGCCGCGCGCTGAGCCAGACCGGCGGTCACGGCGACGGGCGGGCGCGTTCGGACTATCTGGCCGACCCGACCTGCTCCTGCTGCGTGCGGGTCGGCGCCATCGCGCGCGTCGTCGACGGCGTCGACGCGGTGCGCAAGGCGGTGCGCGAGGAGCTGCAGATGGGCGCCGACCAGATCAAGATCATGGCGTCCGGCGGCGTCGCGTCGCCGACCGATCCGATCGGCGCCTATGGCTACTCCGAGGACGAGATCCGCGCCATCGTCGCGGAGGCGAGGGCGCGGCACACCTATGTGCTGGCCCACGCCTACACGGCGGAGGCGATCGAGCGGGCAATACGCTGCGGCGTGCGCACCATCGAGCACGGAAATCTGGTCGATCTGCCGACCGCGCGGCTGATGGCCGAGCAGGGCGCCTATGTGGTGCCGACCCTGGTCACCTACGAGGCGCTCGCCAATGAGGGCGCGAAATACGGCCTGCCTGCGGCGAGCGTTGCCAAGATCGCCGATGTGCGCGACGCCGGCCTGCGCTCGCTCGCGATCTACCGCGAGGCCGGGGTCAAGATGGGATTTGGCACCGATCTGCTCGGACCGTCGCAGCGGCTGCAGAGCGACGAGTTCCGGATCCGCGCCGAACTGCTCGGCCCCCAGGCGGTGATCGCCAGCGCGACCATCATTGGCGCCGAGGTGCTCGGCATGGAAGGCAAGCTCGGCCGCATCGCGCCGGAGGCGTTCGCCGACCTGCTGGTGGTCGAGGGTAATCCGCTGCGCGACGTGGCGTGCCTGTTCGGCCAGGGCGAGCACATTCCGTTGGTGATGAAGGCCGGCAAGGCCGAGGTCGATCGGCTGGGCGGGTAGGGTATGCTGGCCTGCCGCCGCAGGGGCGCACGGCCAAAATATCGAAAACAACCCCATGCAAAGTAGCCGGCGCCTGCCGGCGAACACGCCAGCTTGACTCGTCGGGCAAATCAGCGGCATTATTCCATTATACAGAAATCATGCGGCTTCGCTCGTCTCGACCCTGCGCGCGGGGCGAGGTGAAGCGTCCTCACCACACTACGCGCAGACCCGCGGTGCCCTTGAAGCTGTGGTTGTCGCCGGCATCCTGCAGGCTGGCGCGGTAGGTGGCTTCGCCGAACACGGTGTAACGTCCGCCCGCCCAGCTGTAGCTGCCGCCGCCGCCGATCGAGCCCCAGAGCCGGTCGTTGGTGCTGGCGAAGCCGGTGCCCGCGACGTCGACGTTGGTGCCGTCGAGGAATTCGTAGTGCAGATTGCCGATCGCGTAGAGGTCGGAGCGGGCGCCGTCGCTCCAGCTCTTCCGGTGATTGAGCGACAACCCGACGCGGCCGAGCAGGCTGTCGGCATTGCCGAGCGAGACCAGCGCGCCGAAGCGGTCGGTGAAGCCGTCGAAGTCGACTTTCGAATAGGCGAGCTGCGCCTGCGGCGTCAGCGAGAAACCGTTGCCGACATTGAACCGCTTGCCGCCTTCGACGCTGAACGCGTAACCGAGGCCTTCATTGCCATGGCTCATGCTGCTGACGAGGTCGGAGGTGAGGTCGCCGCGATAGAACATGGTCTGCATCTGGCCGTCGATGTAGACGCCGTTGTCGCCATACCAGGTCGCGGTGGCGCCGACGCCGGTGCCCTCGGCGCGGATGCGGCCGTTGCCGAAGAACGAATTCACGTAAGCCGTGGTCAGGCCGTACTGGAGCGTGAGCCCGACGATCACGCGGCCGTAATTGTTCTCGAGCGCGAGGCCGTCGAGCCCGGCCTGCACCTTGAAGTCATCGCTATTCAAGGTCGAGCCGGTGGTGTTGGACGGCCGCAGGCTGGTTTGCCCGCCCTCGACGCGGCCCCAGAACGCCGACTGCGTCCATGAGCTGTCGGCCGTCGCCGCCGGCGAGACGCCCATCCGCGCCATCGCCTCGCTCGGGCCGCCGCTGCCGGCCCAGTAGCGGTTGCCGACGCGCTCCTGCAGCGAAGGCAGCGCGTTCATGCCGAGCAGCACCTGGGCGTAGTTCTCGTACAGCGGCACGCCGGGCTGGTACAGCGGTCCCGCGGGCGCGGCCGGGTCGCTCGACGGCACCAGGCTGGAGCGCAGATACCAGTCGCCGTCCGCCGGCGTCGAGATGCCATTTTTCTGCAAGGTGTAGGCATAGGCGCCGGCGACGATCGCCTGCTGCCCCAGCAGCGAATAATTGCCCGCCAGCGTGAAGCCGCCGTTGGAGGCGCCGCTGACGTCGATCAGCTTGATGCCGTCGGCGGTCTGCGCGCCGCCGCCGCCGGCATTGTTGATCCGCACGGTCGAGGTGCCCGACGTGCTGCCCGCGACGAGACGGTCGGTCGCCGAGCCGTCGCCGCCGAGCACGGTGTTGAACAGCAGCGTGCCGCCATTGCCGGCATAATTGCCGGCGACCGTCAGCGTCGTTCCGGGCGCCGCGCCGAACCGCACCGTGCCGGCATTGCTGAATCCGCCGATGGTCTGGTTGAGACCGTTGAGGTCGATCGTGGCGCCGGCGCCGGCGGTGATGGCGGAGGCGGCGCTGAAAGCATTGACCGCGCCCGCTTGCAGCGTGCCGCCGGTCACCGTCGTCGCGCCGCGGTAGCTGTTGGTGCCGGATAGCGTCTGTGTGCCGCCCGTGAGCGCGAGCCCGCCGGTGCCGCTGATCGTGCCCGCGAAATTGTCGCTGGCATTGGTGATGGTCAGCGTCTTGGCGCCGAGCGCGACATTGCCGCTGCCGGCGAGACTCTGGATGCTGGTGCCCGCACCCGTGAGGCCGGAGATGTCGAACGCCGAATTCGCCACCACATGGCTGGAATTGCTGATCGCCCCGGTGCCCGTCAGCGCCAGCGTGCCGCCTGAGATCGTGGTGATGCCGCTATAGGTATTGGCCCCGGACAGCGCCTGCGTGCCGCCGGCGAACGTCAACCCGCCGCTGCCGCCGACCACGCCGGCGAACGTATCGTTCGCGGCGGTCAGCGTCAGCGTCTTGGCACCGAGATCGACGGCACCTGAGCCCGACAGCCGCTGGATGCTGGTGCCTGCGCCGGAAAGCCCGGCGATGCTGAACGTGCCGTCGGCGATCACCTGGCTGGAGGCGGAAATGTCGCCACCGCCGGTCAACGCCAGGGTGCCGCCGGTAATCGTGGTCGCGCCGCTATAGGCCTGCACGCCTGATAGCACCTGCGTGCCGCCGGTGAGTTGCACTCCGCCGGTGCCGCTGATCGCGCCTGCAAACGTATCGTGCGCATTGGTGATGATCAGGTCCTTGGTGCCCAGCGTGACGCTGCCGGCACTGCTGCCGGCGAGGCTTTGGATGTGCGCGTTTGGGTCGGGAATGATCGATATGTCGAATATCGCGTTATTAACCACCCGGCTTGAACTGGCGAGGGTATTCGTGGTGCCATTGACGGGGCCGAGTTGGAAGGTGCCTTGCTGGATGACCGTTTCGCCGGTGTAGCTGTTGCCGACGCCACCGAACCGGAACAATCCGTCGCCAACCTTGGTCAATCCACCAACGCCGCTGAATCCGTTCGTTTGGAGGACCGTGAACCCGTTGCTATCGATGGTCAGTCCGCCCGCGGCGATGTTATTCTGGGCGGCCGTTCCGCCGGAGACGGTGGGGGTATTGATGAGCGCGCGGAAAACGGCGTTGTCAAAATTGACCCGCCCGCCCGCGTTGCTGATGCTGATGCCGAAGCCGTGATTCTCCAGCGTGGCGTTGCTGATGTTGAGGGTGGCTGTGTTGGTGCCGGCCGGGCTGCCGACAATGAGCCTGCTCGTGACAGAGACAGTCGCGCCGTCCGTAACGTTGAGCACGCTTGTGGCGCCGGCGAACAGGTTGATCGTGCTGGCGTTCCACCGGGAGCCGGCCCCTGTCACGGTGACCGTGGCGGTGCCACCTGCGACATCGCCGATCGAAGCAGTGGTGCTCGTCAGCGTGCTGCCGTTTTGAATCGTGAGATTGGTCGTGCCTCCGGCCAGATCGCGAACATTCAGCGTGCTGGTCGTGCCGGTCGCCCCTGGGCTCACGCCGAGGACGACGTTTGAGCCGGGCACAATATTGACCGCACCGCCGGCCGGGGCCGTGCCGGTGTTCCAGTTCGAGCCCACCGTCCAGTCGTTGCTGGTGGCGCCGGTCCAGGTCTGCGCCGCCGCCGAGCCCGGCATCAGCGCCGAGAGCGCGGCCACCGAGGCGGTCAGCAGCAGCAGGCGGTGGAACTGCGCACGCGTGCGGGACGGCGATGCGGTCAGGCGTGGATTGAGTGGATTGTCGCCAACGTGTCGTGCAATCGTCGCAGCCCCGATGCATTGGCGCATGGCGCTCAGCCCTTTTTCTTGCCGCCGCCCGGCAGGTTGCATTCCGACAAACCTTCGCCGGCAGCGGATGGGCAGCACGCTATGTGACTCACTGTGAGCAAACAAATGAAGCTTGGTGTTCCCCAAGCGAAACAGGAAGCAGTGTGCCCGCGATGCAACGTCCGCGCGCTGCAATTAATCGATCGCTAACCAGTTGAGTCCGTGCCGGGCGCAATAGCGTGCGGAAGCGGATGTGAAGGTTGCCGGGCAGGGCGGGCATTCAGAGCCCCTGACCACCGGCACGCCCGATCACGTTACCGCTGGCAGCGTTGACGTTGCCGGGCAGAAGCACGACATATCGCGTGCCGATCCCACCCGCCGCTCCGGAGCACGCCATGAACGCCCCCAACATCGAATCCGTCACGCCGCAGTCTGGCGGCGACGTTGTGGACTGGCTGACCAACGAGACCCGCGACGAGCGCTTCATCGACAACATCTTCGCCGAGCTCTGCATCCGGCTGCAGCAAACCGGCATCCCGCTCAAGCGGGCGACGATGAATCTCCTGATCCAGCACCCGCAATGGCTCGGCGCCCGGATCATCTGGGGCGACGGCAAGCGCGAGGCCGAGATCACGCGGGTCGACTACGAGGTCAGGGAGCGCTCGGAATATATCGGCAGCCCGGTCTACGAAATCCACCAGGGCGCTGGCGAAGTGCGCGAGCGGCTCGAACGGGCGCCGGGCCGCACGCATGCGCTCTTTGACGAGATGCGGGCGCAGGGCCTGACCGATTATGTGGCGTGGCCGCTGCTGCATACGCTCGGCAAGCGGCATGTCGTGACGTTCGCGACCGACCGGTCCGGCGGTTTCGATGACGCTGATATCGCCGAGCTGCGCAAGGTGCTGCCGGTGCTGGCGCTGGTCAGCGAAATCCGGATGAAGAACCGCCTGGCGCGGACGCTGCTCGAGACCTATGTCGGCACCCATGCCGGCGAGATGATCCTGGCGGGTCCGACGAGGCGGGGCAGCGGGACCACGGTCCGCGCCGCGATCATGATCTGCGATCTCCGGGACTTCACCCGGATCTCGGACTCCTGGCCGCGCGACGACGTCATCGATCTCCTCAACGACTATTTCGACGCGATGTCGGAGCCGATTGCGCGGCACGGCGGGGAAATCCTGAAATTCATCGGCGATGGTCTGCTTGCGATTTTCCCGCTCAGCGATCCCAGGGCCTGCGCCAACCTGCTACACGCGGTGTCCGAGGCGCGGCAGGCGATGGCGGCGCTCAGCGAAAAGAACAGCATGATGGGCCGGGCGCCGATGAACTACGGCATCGGCGTCCATGTCGGCGACGTCATGTACGGCAATATCGGATCGCGCAGCCGGCTCGACTTCACGGTGATCGGCCCCGCGGTGAACATGGCCTCGCGGCTCGAGGCTCTGACCAAGCAGTTGGGACGAAACGTGCTGCTGTCGCGCGCCTTCGCCGATCTGGTCTCGCACGATTTCGCGCTCGAGCATGTCGGCGAGCATTCGGTGCGCGGTTTCAGCGAGCCGATCGAGCTGTTTGCCTATCGGGGCTGAGGCTCGATTGGCCAGCGTGACGTGCGGCGCACGCACCGACTGAGACGGTCCAATGTCCAAAGGCTCCTGCCGTTAAGGAGATTGGCCGGACAGGTTTGCTGTCGGCGCGCGCAACAATTGCTGCTCGGCATAGTTGGCCAGACGATCGTACTCTTCGGCGATCTTCAGAAGATTCGCACGTGAGTTTTGGTATCTGAACAACTCCGCCTTGGCACGTGTCTTGGCGGCTCGATCCCGCCAATAGCCGGCGTTGGTCATGACGTTCTCGACCATGGTGCTTCCCCCTTCCTCAGGGATTGCCCATAGACCAACGTCGCCGCGACAAGTCCGCTCCCCGAGGAACTCCGGAACTCCGTTCACGCATGAAGAGTCACTGAAACATTCCGTTTGTTCCAGATGAAATCTATTCAAGCCGGATTCACACGCGTTATTTTCCGGAAAGCCGGATCGCGCGAATCATTCGGGCACTGGGCAGGCTTTTTCATTAAGGAAATTCTTCAAGGCCCAGAGGGTCCGCCTGATTATCGGCACCGGCGGTTCGGCATGAGCATGGGAATAGGACGGCCCCGGCAACGCGAGATGCCGGGGCCGTTTTCCCTTGGTGCCGGGAATTCAGGTCGAGGTGATCTTCTGCGCCGGCGCAGCGCGCTCGACGAAGCCCTTGGCGAGGGCGTGATAGACGCCTTCCTTGCAGATCAGGCGCGAACTCGCGTGCGCAATCAGGGCCGCGGCCATCAAGGGCACGACCATCGCGTGATTGTCGGTCATCTCGGTGACGATCACGAAGGCAGTGATCGGTGCCTGAACCACGCCGGCGAAATAGGAGACCATGCCGAGCAGCATGATGGCCGACAGCGGCGCGCCGTGAAACAGCGGCGCGATGTTGGAGCCGAGCCCGGCACCGACCGCGAGCGAGGGCGCAAAGATGCCGCCAGGCATGCCGCTGATCGAGGCGAACGTGGTCGCGAGGAATTTCCAGACGCTGAAGCTCGCCGGCAATTGTGCGCCGGCTTCGAGCGCGGATTTGACCTGCTGATATCCCGTGCCATAGATCGCGCCGTCGGACGCAATCCCGCAAATCGCAGCCGCTAATCCGCAGATTGCGGCAAAACCGACTGGATAACGCTTGATCGCGCTTCCGACCGGATTGGCAAACCCGCGTGCCATTGTGATCAGGATGCGACTGAACAGGCCGCCCGCAAGACCTCCGGCAACGCCGCAGAGCGGGACCGCGAGCCAGTCGGTGCCGTTGCGCAGGGCCGTCGCGCTGGTGCCGAAATACGTATAGTTGCCCATCAGCGCGAGCGAGGTCAGGCCGGCGGCGATCACCGCGCCGATAATCAGGCTGCTGGTTCTCGTCTCGAAGGCACGGCTCATTTCCTCGATGCCGAACACGATCCCGGCCAGCGGGGTGTTGAAGGCGGCCGCGACACCTGCGGCCGCGCCGGCAAGGATCAGGCCGGGTTGGCGCCGCGGCGAGAAGCGGCCGAGCGCGAACATGATCGAGGCGCCGATCTGCACCGTCGGTCCCTCGCGCCCGACCGACGCGCCACACAACAGGCCGAACAGCGTCAGCAGGATCTTGCCGGCAGCAACGCGCAGCGAAACCAGGCTTTCGCGCGCGGTCTGATCGGTCAGATGGCGTGCGGCGATCGCCTGCGGGATTCCGCTGCCTTGCGCGTTCTGAAAGAAGCGGTTGGTCAGAAACACCGACAGCGCGAACCCGGCTGGCGTCAGCACCAGCGAGGCATAATGGAAACGGGATACCACCGCGCCAAACGCGATCTGCGCCAGATCCGCGAGCTGTGCCAGCGCGACGGCCGCCGCGCCGACCGCAATGCCGCCCAGCAAGAACAGGGCGCGGCGCTGCCAACGCGCGGAGACCAGTCTGAACAGCCGCCTCTGGCGGTTGGAGGGGAAGGTCATTCTGACGAGTTCTGGCTCATGTCGTGGTCCGATACGCAGCGGATCACGTCATTCCTAGCACGCGTCGGCGGTATGCGAAGCTGAAGAAATCAGCACGGTGTGCCGGCGCAGCCGCCAAACTCCAGGGCCGAAATTCGCGATACCGGCCGGGGCCTCACCCTTCGGCGATCTCCGGGAGGCTCGCGCGTGAGTTTTGGTGTCTCAACGGCGCGTACTTTCCCGCCGTGACGCATGATTGAGGGACGCGGAAAATCTGGCACAAACTGCACTTTGCGCGGCTTCCGCCGCGGCGTATTTTGACTGCCCCATTGAAGGGCGCATGTCATGTCCGAAGTGATTGTTCGAGCGGGCATCGTCGTATTGGGACTTTGCCCAATCGCAATGGTTGCCGTTGCTCTGTTCATTTGATGGTAGCTCACCTGGCCCGACCGCGCCAACCGGGCCGGTAGACGGCCCCAGCGCCTGCCCTCCCAGGCCCCCATAGGTTGCTGGGGCCACTCAACATGGAGGCCGCCGGTTGGCGGCCTCATTCTTTGCCTGGTACCGGTTGGGTACGTTACCGGGATCATTGCCGCGCGAATGACATGGGGCACTGAATCGAAAAGGGCCGTCGCATCGGCGGCCCTTTTCTGCCGGTCATAATAGGTCTGCAAAAAACTCAGTCGTGAAAAAATGCTTTGCAAAGAACGGCAACGCCGGCAGGGTTGGTATTACGACCGTCCTATCTCTCCGGAAATCCGGATCAGTACGGTGTTCCTGCGGTGGAACTCTTGGTCTGCGGATGTGTATCCGACGATCAATGATGGCGCACCGGAGAAGGTGCCGCCCCCATCAGGACATTCGCCGCGGGGAATCAGGACATCTCATGTCGCCGCGCTTCGCCAAGCATCATGTCGAGCATCGAGATGTGCTCGGCCGTGAGCTGCCGCTGCATGAGGCTCACGGCCCATCCTTCCGGGATCGCGTCCAGCACCAGATCGAGGGCTTGATCTCGCGAGGTTGCGGCAAGCCAGAGACCTCGCCGTCATCGGTGGTCACGCGTACCAAATGAACCTCAAGGGCGGCCTGCATACGCAACAAGCACCGCCGAGGGGATTGGTTGCTGACTAACCTGTGTTATTTTCGGGGGACTTCAGACCGCGCAGATAGCCGTCCGCCGTGTGATCCTTCAGAGGGTCCGGGCCTCCGCAATTGAAGCACCGATAGAGCTGGTTGCCCTTGCCGCCCGGAGGCAATGCGAATTCCAGTTTGCGCCCGCATTTCGGGCAAATCTCGGTTTTCGGTTCCATGACTCCACGCAACGATTAAACAAACTTACGTCGCGTCAAATTGCAGGTCAGCGAGCGCAGATAAATAACGTGCGTTGTCGCCCAGCTAAAAAGCCAGGGCCCTCCGGTGAGGAACGGACGCGGCGGAGCATGATTGTCACAGGTTCGGTGCTGTCCCTGCCGGCAGCGCCTGGACGATCAAGGTAAACTCGCGGCCCCAGCTTGTACCCCCTCGCTGGGGCCGTTTCTTTGGGGTGGAAGCGCGGCGCTTTCAAGCAGCGATGACCCCGCCGCTATCTCCGGCGGCGCTGCTTTCTCGGAAACAGCCGGTCGCGGATGTAGCGCGAGGTCGGTGTCAGGCGAAGGCCCCGCGGCTTCTGCCAGGCGGCGCGGTCGATCTCCTTCTTGTCGCCGATCGCCAGTCGGCCCTTGGCGTTCTTGGCGATGAAGATCGCGTCGCTCATCCTGCGGCCAGAACGCTTGTTCCTGGCCGTCACTTCCTTCCACAGGCTAAGCCTGCCGAGCTTGAGCTTCGGCAGCTCCTCCTTGATTTCGCGCTTGAGGCAATCCTTCCCGGTCTCGCGCGCGCGCCTGCGCCCGCCTGGGAACATCCACAGCCCGTCAGATCGGCGTCTAACCAGAAGAACCTTGCCGCGCTTCGCGGCTACCAGCTTGGAGGACTTGGGCATTGGAGTACTTGGGCATTTGCTGCGCAATGATCGAAATAGAATCGACCCATTTTAACTTGTCTATTTGTGTAGACAAGTTCGATGCCACATTGTTCCACAGTCGTATGTCGGCTGTTTGTCTTTGACGGCTGCGATCTTCGCTGCGCGCGATCGGCCGTGGCTTCCTTGATCTCGCTTGATGTCCGGTACCTCACGTTGAATTCGTGAAAGCTGTTACGGCCGGTGACTGCAACTCACCCGGTTGCGTCGTGATAACGATACCCATGGCGGGCAGCTTTCACTGCTTGACTCAATGTTCTTGTTTTGTTCTAATTGCCCTCCACCGGGAATTGGAGGACGCCATGGACAACCGCATCAGCGAAATTCGCAGGCAGATCAGGGCGCTGCGCGTCAGCATGCTCGAGGCCGAAGCTATCATGCGCCAGCAGATCAACCGCGATGAGGACTGCGCCTTCGTCGCCGGGGACCTCTTGAAGATGCGGCTGGTCATGAGCCGCCTGGTCGAGGAGCGGGAGGTCCTGGGCGACCGCGATCCGATCATCGTGCATGCGAGCGTTGCACCGCGCCGTCGCGCCGCGACGCCAGCCTTCATTCGCCCGGCGAGGCGAGAACTGGCCGCCGGCGAAGCGCGCGCATGACGTCGCGCCCGGGATGCGGCGGCTGTGCGCCGAACTGCAAGACGTGATGTGCCGGAGGAAAAGATGAGAGAGCCGCTTCGGTATTTCCATGACAGCGATGACCACGCGCCCTGGATCAAGGCGCTGGCCGAGGTCCGGCACATGGCGACGCGGGAAGGCTGGTGCTTTCACCACGTGCAGGCGATCATCGTGGCGATCGACCAGTATGCCGAGGCCGCGCTCGGCAATCGCGAGTTCTTCCTCAACCGGCCGCAGACCGTCGGTCCAGTGAGAAGAGGCGACGTGCCTTAACATGCTGACCGGCAGGCACGCGTGTTCGACGTCGCGGCAGCTCGACGCGCTGTCCGCGGCGGCGAAAAGCCTTTCTCAGGAAGTGCCGACTATTTCGTGTAGCCTTGACTGCTGCAGTACCACCAGGATTCGGCGGGCGATGCGCCATGCTCGATCACGTATTTCCGGCAGGCTTCGTAGCTGACCGCATACCGCTTCCCGCACGGTACTGCAGAGATGCCGAAATTGCTGGTCGAGCATGTGGATGCGGCGTGGCCCGTCGACATCGACAGGACGCCGATAAAGGGCAGGACCGCTAGAAGTGACAGGGTCTTCATCATAGCCATCGCCTCCCAAGTTGGAGGACAGCGGGGCCGCCGTCCCCGCGGAGAACCTACTACATCGCACGCCGTTCACCACCGGATTTCGCGGGTCTCACGCGCGATCTGCATCGTCACGCACGCCGTGTTCGTCGTTATGCCCGGCGCGTGACGCCTTCCGGGCGCAGGGGCCAAATGTCCCGGCCTGCCTGAGGCGGGCGGGATGGCCAATCCGCTGCCGGCGACATATCGTGACGGTCCGAGGCCGAATCTGAGGCGGACCGTTCATCGCCGGGTCATGTCCATCCGGCCATCGTCAGCGCCGCGCCCGCGAGGGCGGCGGCATATTTGCGGAGGAGTTTCGGATGATCAGGGGCTGGCAAGTTGCGACGTCGGCGCTCGCCATCGTCGTGATGGTTGCAACGCTGGGGGCTGAAGCGAACGCGGCGCAGTGCGGCAACGGGCCCGGCGGGTTCGAAGCCTGGAAGCAGCAGTTCTCGGGCGAGGCGAGCGCCAAGGGGATCGGCGCCACCGCGATCGCCGCGCTGATGCAGACCCATTACGCCAGTGCGACGATTGCAGCGGATCGCGGCCAGCGCAGCTTCGGCCTGTCGCTCGAGCAGTTCATGGCCAAGCGGGGATCTGCGACCATCGTGGCGCGCGGCCGATCGCTGAAGCAGTCGCAAGCAGCGCTGTTCGCCTCGATCCAGCAGCGCTATGGCGTGCCGCCGGGACCGTTGATCGCGATCTGGGGCATGGAGAGCGGCTTTGGCAGCCAGCGCGGCAACCAGAACATGCTGTCCTCGATCGCAACGCTCGCCTATGACTGCCGCCGTCCGGAGTTCTTCACCGACCAGCTCTATGCGGCGCTGAAGCTCGTCGACCGCGGCACGTTGTCCGGGAGCACGCGCGGCTCGATGCATGGCGAGATCGGCCAGACCCAGTTCATGCCGAAGAACGTCCTCGCCTACGGCACCGGCAATCTCGACGTCGCGGCCAACGCGCTGAGCTCGACGGCGAACTTCCTGCGCGCCCATGGCTGGCGCGCCGGTGCCGGCTATCAGCCCGGGGAACCCAACTTCGCCGCGATCGAGGCGTGGAACGCGGCAGGCGTCTACCAGAAGGCGATCGCCATCATGGGACGACAGATCGACGGCCAATGAGCGCAGGCGCGAGTTCCTTCATCGCCTGTTAACGCAACGGTGCCCAGATCGTGCGCTGTGAAACGGAGCAGATGGAGACCGGCTCCATGCTCAAGAACGGCACCTACGCGGCGTGGTTTCGAACGTCGCTTGCGGACGGCACCGGCATCGTGCACGTCGCCGATGGCAGGCTGTGGGGCAGCGACGCGGTCATGCTCTACAGCGGCACCTATGAGGTCGACGGCGAGCGCTTCTCCGCCGTGCTCACCACGCAGCGGCACTCGAGAGATGGCACGACCGTGTTCGGCACCGACGACCTCGTGGTGCGGCTCGAGGGCATCTGGACCGGCGCGATCGCGACCTGCACGGGCAGGGCGGATGCCGTGCCCGATCTCGCCTTCGAGGTGACGCTGATTCCGAGCCAGGAGGTGGCACCCGAGCCGCCGCCGGATCTGCCGCTGCCGAAGTTCGACCCCAGCAAGCTTCCGAAGCTGCCGAAACGCTCCAGCCGCTAAGGCATGATCCGGAAAAGTGCGAAGCGGTTTCCCTCGCGACAAACGCCAAAGCCGTTTGCGCGGGGATCACGCGCTACGCGTCGCGCGGGCCCGCGGTCTCCGGAAACGGCGCGCCGGGGATGTAGAGCTTCAGCGCGCGGATCTCGTAGACCGCCGACGGGTTGACACTGCGCAGGTCGCGCGCCGCGGCGATCGCCTCCGCCTCATCGGCGCAATCGATCACGTAGAAGCCGAGCAATTGCTCCTTGGTTTCGGAGAACGGCCCGTCGATCACCATGCCGTGGCCGGGCCCACGCAGCGTGCTGGCATTGCGGGTATCGCCGAGCCGCGCAGCCGGGCCGAGCTTGCCCTTCAGCCGTTGATGGACCTCGCGCAGACCCGTCATCACGGCAGCGTCCTCCTCGGCGTTCCACGATTTGACCTCGACTTCGACGTGATAGGCCAGGATGGCATAAAGCATCTGATGTGCTCCTTGTTTCTGATGCGACTGGCCCAAGGACGTCTCGCGGCGATCCGAGCCGACATTTCATCTGTAGCGGATCGGGCGGTCTCTGGGTTGCGACAAGGTATCCCGCCGTCCGGCATGGCAGCGGCGAATCGCGCAGGCCAAAACAGCAAAAAGGCGCGGCGGATGAGCTTCCGCCGCGCCCCCGATTTTGATGTCTCGCTGGTCCAGGGCTGAGAGCGCCCCGATGCCAGGCTGATTGCTCAGGGCCTAGCGGGCGATCCCAGCGAGGTGACAGCGCTTGAGACAAGACACTAGATCACCTCCTTTCTTTGTTGATGGGACTTCGAATATAGGTGCCGAATCCGCCGCTGTTAAGGCCGCCTCCAGCCCAGCCGCGCCAGGAAACCGGCCGGATTGCGGCGAAATGGTTTCGTTTACCGGAGAACAGAACGCACGCCGGGGCAGTTGAGGCCGCCGCCCGGCCGTGTTAGGTGAACCCGAGATGCGGGTGTAGCTCAATGGTAGAGCAGCAGCCTTCCAAGCTGAATACGAGGGTTCGATTCCCTTCACCCGCTCCAATAATTTCAGGTACTTATCGGAATATTTGATTTCCGTTCCGACAGAAGCGCCGAATCCATTCCGACAAACGTTCACTTTCTGGCCGCCTGCTTGCGCCGCTTGATGCGCTTGATCTGTGCGTGCTGCTTGGCCTCGTCGTCATGATGAAGGTCGTGCGCCATCGCTTTGGTCGATGACCATTGGCCGTTCTTCATCAGTTGCGTTCTTGTGGGGCCGGACGTGCTCGCCTCGGTGGTCCCGCCATGCCGGCCAAACGACGTGAAGGTCAGCTCAGGGCGCAAGCCCCCAGCCGGAAAGGTCTTCTTCGAAATGCGCTCGGCTTGAGTCGACATTCGCCCTTGCTGCTCCACGACACCAAGCGAAATCAACTGCCTCGCAAGGCCAGTTTCCGCTATCTTGCGCGCTCAACCGGACACGGTCCCGGATGGATATGCCCGGCGCGATGGACCGGGCGAGATCCCGTCCGTGGATTAGGAGGGGTGGGGGGAGCCATGCCGAGCTTCGTTCAATTCCTGCAGAATTCGGGTGTGTACGCTGCGCAGAATTTCATGATCGTTCCTCGGGGAGGCTTCAACCTGGTCTGCCTCCGCGACAGCAAGGACGTTGGCCTGTCGTATGATCGCAATCGACTGCTGGTCGAGGATGTGCGGCTCGATGACGTCGAACGTGTCGCTCAGGAATACATCAAGACTCGCTTCAGGGAGCAAAAAGGCCAGGAGCGCGACGACCAGTTGCTGCGTCTGCGTACCGCGCTGTATGCCACCGCACGGCCGGATGGCCCTGCGCGCGGCCTCAAGGTCTCGCCCAAAGATAAAGGCATTCCCGAGCTTAAAGCCGTACGCGGCAGCACAAGCATCAAGTTGGATGTCGCCATTCTGCCGCGCAAGGATTTCACGATCGCGTTCAAATTCCTCAGGCACCTCGATCAATCCGGCAATCTGATCAACGCCACGAAATGGACGCCGGACGACGTGCCCTGGTTCCTCACCAAGCTAAACTGGACGTTCGGGGCTCAGGCAAATATCTTCTTCACCCCAGCAGAGGCGACTTGGATGACGGTCCAGAAAGCCCTGGGGCCGAAAATCTCGCGGGACATTTTCCGCAAGGAAATCGTCCCGTTCAAGGTGCGCGGCGCCGATCTCACGTGCTTTCTCGTCGGCGACTATGACGCAATGGATAACGAGGCGGCTGGAGAGTATCTGCCCGACGAGCAGGTCTTCGTGGTTGTCGATCAGGGCAATCCACCCGTGTTCGACTATGGCGAGGCGTTCATTGGCGTCATGGCGCACGAGGTCGGTCACTTCCTGCACCACAAGCGGAACATTCCCGGCAGTGGGCACCATAATCGAAGCGGCATTTTGCTTTCCAGCGGCATGGAAAGCTTGTCCCTGGACAAGCAACTCGTCACCGACCTCAACGCGTGGTGAGAGCGCTTGTTCTCCGCTCACGCTTTGGCGGCAATGTACCCGTAGTAATTCATAAGGAAGTCCCCAATCGAGAGGGGCTTCTGAGCGCCACCCTTGCCCGGATGCGGGATCGCGTAGTCTCCCTTGCCCCACGTGAAGATCGTTGTCGTCACGTTTCCATTCGACACTTGTATCCTGTCACGCAAGACGACCCAGTGCCGCGTCAACACGGAGCCTTCATCCGACTGGTCGTCATATTCGATCATGTTGGCGCTTATGAACAGGCATACGCGGTATCCACTGGCGAGCAGGGCGTTGGCTTCGTTGACGCTGTCGAGGCCTTTGCTGAATTTCAGATTGGTCTCCTCGCGCACGTCCTGGTATCCGGCCTTGCGGAACCATTGCTCCATTTCGCTCGGCAAGGTGATCCCCGCGACGTCGCTTATTCTGCCGGTGTCGTCAAAATCGAGGAACCAATTTTCGGAGTCGCGAATGGAGGCGCAAGTCAGCCAATCGACGTGGTCCAGCGAGTAGGGCGGCGTGTAGTTTTTCACGTCCTTTCCCGGCTTGATCAGCAGGCGGCCGAGGTTTGCCTGCCCCTTCTGATACAGATCGATGGCGAACCGCGCATATTGCCCCGGCTTGTCGGATGCGTAGCTGAACATCAGCGCGGACGGACCGCACATGCTCGCTTGATCCTGATCTATGAGGCTCGGCTTCGCAATTCGCCGGAGAATACCTATCCCGACGCGGTGCGGGTCGAGCTTCGGAAAGAATGTGGTCCTCGTGTTCTTGAGGAAATCGCAGACAATCTCCGCGGCAAGCTTCTTTTGATCCGAGTTGAGGTCGTACGGTCCAACCCCAAGCCACTTCTTCTTTTCGTCGCCGACGAACAGCGTGATGAGTTTCTTCGAAGTCGGAGAAAGCGTTCTGGAGGTGTTTGCAATGGTGGTCAGGTCGTCCAGCTCGAATGCGGTGACCATGCCGTCCGCGACGGTCGCCCTGATGATGTCAACGACTTCCGCGTAGTCCAGCCTGGAATCGTCGAGCAGACCCTTGCGAAGTGCGGCATCGACGGATGGCGTCGCGATCTCGTCCCATTGACCCTTTGGAGGAGGAGGCTTGGCGGCTGCCTTTGTCGCGAGGTCGACGAGTCGAGTGAAGGTTGGCCCGCCGGGCCGGATATAGCCGTCCGGCGTGCCCGGGAAGTTCTTCTGCTGGAAATACAGGATCGAGTTGTAGAGGCTGTCGCTGGCGTGACCCGTCACGACCATTTGCGGTTTGAGCATGGTCTCGGCTCCTCCGTCGGAAATGGCGATCTTGTTGAGCAGCGAGATGACCAGCTCCTGGTCTTGCTTCCAGTTCTGGCAGCTGCGACCCGTCGCGGCAAACCGACCGACTTTGTCTTTCAATTGCGGCATGAGCAATCACCAGCAATATGATCGTTTCAGTGGCGGATTGCGGGCTCGACTATCGCGTTGGTGGTCGGCTGAAGTGTCCACGCAAGCTTGTCGATGAACTCGTACTCAAATAGCGCCTGCGGATCGGTTCCGAAATAATATCCATACTGATGCAGAATCTTGGAGCCCTTGGCGACCATCTCGCGCTTCCATTTCAGGTCCTTGGCAGAGCTGAACTGAAATCCAATCACCACCGCATAGTTTTCGTACGCTTCGGCCACTTGCAGAATGGTCGCGCGCGTCAGGATGCCAGCCGGGTCTTCCAGACCTTGAACTCTGAACGCGGTGATGCGGTTCATCAGATTTGATGCAACCTCCTCCTCGGACCAACCCATGACGCCCGCTGCAACGCCCTTTGCGAAGCCTTCCTTGATGAACTTGACTTGAATGTTCTTGAGCGCCTCCCGAGCCGCGACCTTGTCGGCCACCATAAGGACCAGATCAGGAATCATCGCAGCGATATTCTCTGCCTTGAAAGCCTCCTTTAAACCCGCCTTGAAGCCGGACTTGGCCGCGCTCCAAAATCCTTCGCCAGCGACGGAGCCTGCCGGCGGCGGCGGGACCTCTGGCGGGGTCGGTGTGTTCCGCGGGACCTTCAGCCTCACCTCCGGTGCCCGGAAGTCGAGCGCTTGAACGCCTCTCCTGCGCATCGCAATGAGCGTTCCTCCGCTGTCCCTGGTCAGCAACACCGGATTCTTGATGCCGCGAGCCACTCCGCCCGCCCTGACCTGGGCAACAACATCGGAATCGAACGCGGAAAGCCCGTGATTCAAACCCTCATTGCCCCACTTCCAAACTTGCGCGCGGGGCACCTGGGTCATCATCTTGTCTTCGACGATCCGCAAATCAGTGAGCAATTTTTCGCCGGACTGAGCGCGCGCTCCCTTTAGAAATTCAAACTTGACCCGTGGTGAGATCAGAACCTCGTGACCGTCCTTGGCCAGATTGAGAATTTCATTCTCAAAGCGTCGGCTGAGCGCTTTCTCGGCGGCGCTCGCCGCAGCTCTTTGCCCGTTCTGTATGTCTATAAGAATGTTGGTATCGAGCCAGACGGGGGGCTTTAAGGGCGCCATTGCAACAACACCATTGGCATAAACTGTAGGACGCATTTCGCGTCGGCGAGCCTATCCCTCAGTCGCGTCTGCTGAAGCGCCGGTTCAAGCGGCTCTGCCGCACCCTCGATCGCAGACATGCGATCGTCAGCGCGCGCCTTTCGGCTTGGAGCCAAGCAGATCGTGCGTCCCACTGACGCTTAACGTTCCCGAGCACTCGAATCCCCCGAAAATTCCACAGGAGCCGGTGACGGTGACGCGCAGGTCCTTGCGTTGATACAGGTCGACCGAAACGCCAAATCGCGAAAAATCGTTGGCGCTGTTCGGCAGGATCAGGTCGATGTGATCGATCGCCCAGCGCGGCAGGTGAGGATTGCTCTTCCAGAACAGTTCATTGACGGCGTGGTGTCCGAAATTCGGTCCGACCGTGAGGGCGCCGTCTGCGCCCTCGAACACGAAGCCGGTCTCGTCGATGTGAACATTGACCCGGTCCGGCGCTACCGCGAAATGCAGCGACGTGATGTCTTGCGGCTGCGGGTCCTTGCCGAACTGCGCGCTATAGTCGTCGCTCCATTGCCCTCGGCCGCGCCCGAGCCCGAAGCCGTGCCGGCCCGGAAGGTCTCGCGTCGAGAGCGGCCGGTCGGATAGCTTTGGGCGCCAGATCTCCCGGAATCCCTTGCCGATTGTGGCTGCCATCGACAGATCGAGGGCCCAATGCGACGGCTTCTCCGGGCTTTTGCCTTCGGCGAAGGCGTCGAAGCCGTCCGACGTCTTGGCAATGCGCAGCGTCTTGATCAGGTCTTCCCAGTCCTTGGGCAGGAACGTGACGCCGTCGAGCGTGCTCGTCGCGGCCGCGACGCCATACTTCTCCAATTGGCGTCGGATATAGGCCTTTTCGTCATAGAGGCGGACATTGGGATTCGGCCCCGCGAAATATTTCGACAGATCGATCTGCGGCCGGAGCATGGTCAGCCGCGCTGCGATCTTACGGTAAGTGTCGGTCGTGGTCGGGTCGGTGGTCGTCACGGGGCTGCCCTCCGAGTGAAAGCCAGTCCCCGATTTGTCTGATCCGGCCGGGGCCGGGTTCAACTGAACCTCCCAACCGGAAACGCCGACCACCATTCGTGGAGCAGTGTCAACAGCAAGGACGATCCGATGTCACTTCGGAGCAGGGTGCTAGACGTACTCAATGGCCCGGCGGTCGCGCGCATTCGCTTCCGGTTTCCGATCCGTGGCAGCCACGTGACGATTGCACCGCAAACGTTCCATCACGTCGCTCGCGCGATCCGGTTGGGACAGGTCAGCGTCAGAGTTCCGACAGACCTCGCGGCAAATGTTGCGGCACAATATAACGACGTCGCGCGGACCCGGGCGGACGGTACGGTCGTCGCGGCGAATACGCTGGAGGTCGTGTCGGCGATGGGGCGAATGGACGAAGCCTATATCGTCCACGAGGCCTTGCATGCGGCTTACGATCTGCTGCGCACCGGCCTTGACGGCAATGCGGAGGAGGCGTCCGCCTATGTCTGTACCGCGCTCTACTGCCGCATGACGGGCCTACCGCGCCCCCGCTGGGCGAACGGCCCGATCTACGCCAATGCCGCGGAGGTCGCCCGAACGCTGCTGTCGCAATATCAGAAGGGTGATCCCGGCATTCCCTGGGTCGGCGACCATGAATGGCAGATGCTGCGCGCCGGCGTCGGCCTTAGTGCGGTCTATGCCAGCGGACCCGGCGGCATTCTCACCGGGTGGCTGCTCGGCCAACAATACACCCACGACGGCTGATGGGACGTGGGGCGTCCGCTCCACAAAATGACGGGCCGGCTCCTTGCCGCCCGTCCTCAGGCCACCAGCAAACCCAGTTTGCCGACCGTCGCCAGCGAACGGTCAACGCTTTGTCGGGTTGACAGCAGCAACGGCTCGGCGGGCTGCCCGGCATCATCCAATTGCTTGACCTGGATGGTCGGTCCAAAGGTTTCAGTCATTTCGGTTGTGATTTGCCCGATCGTCCGGGAGCCGTCGAGCAGCTGCAGGAAGTGGCGCGTCCTGTCGTCCTCCAACTGCACGGTCTGGTGAAGCAGATTGGTGACCAGCGGGCCGCTCTGCGCCTGTCTGCGGGCGAGCAGACTCGCCTGCGGACAATCCGTGACTTCCTTCACGAGAAAGGGCCGTGATTTCAGAAAGGAGATCTCGCCGCTGCAGGCCAGGATATAGAGCGCTTCCGTCAATATCCGCTGGTCATCGGCTGTTTGCCGGCCTTCCAACAGCGTCCGGGCGCCATCGAGCAGTTCAGTGAACGAGAGTGCGCGCGGCCAGGCCCGGCCGAGGCAAAGATGTGCGGCCTTCAGGAGCGGATTGGTTACCGTGATTCGGCTGCCGTCCTGATTTTCAAATTCCATCTCGGAATCGTCGGTCAGGCAGGCGTCGGGGCGACGTGGGCTGGTGGTGCTCAGCAGATAGAAGGCGGTGATGAAGTCGAGATCGACCTTGCGGTCAAGGGAGATGCCTTCGTGGCAGAGCAACGTACGCCGAAACCCGTTGCCGTCGATGAAGTCCTGATACTGATCGCGCGCCATGAACTCGCTTTCGGGAAAGCGCTGCAGCGTGGCGCGGACCTCTTCGGTGTAACCGGCAAGATAGCGTCGTGAGAAATCGGCGTCGCTCAGATATTGCAGCCCATGTCGGCCGGCGTCTTCGACGACCTCGTGCAGCAGGAAAGCTGTCGCGCCAGAATCGAGATCGTCGTGAAAAAGCAACTCGTCTGGAGCGTTGAGCACGCGGTTGCACTGATCGCGCATGACTGTGCCGTGCACCGAGCTGGACTTCGATCCTTCGCTGAGAAATTTCACGATGGCGCGAGCTTGTCCGACTTTCTCCTTCATCCCGGTGATGCGCCGGGTGTGGTAGCGCATCATGTCGCGGACCATGTCGCGAAGATGCGAGAACGGGTGCGCGTTGTAACTGACATAGCAGAGCCCCCGTGGCGCCAAATTCCGTTTGAAGATGGACATCATCTTCTCGCGCACGACCGGTGGTACCCATGAATACACGCCATGGGCGATGATGTAGTCGAACTGTCCGAAGGCAGCGTCGACATCCATGATGTCGCAATGCAGAAGCCTGATGTTGCTCAAGCCCAATGCGGCGATGTTCCGCTGTCCGCGTTCGATCGTGACGCCGCTCAGGTCGATGCCGATGAACTCGCTGTCCGGATATTGAAAAGCCATCGGCAACAGATTGCCGCCAACGCCGCAGCCGAGCTCCAGGACCCGGCAGCGCTCGACCGGAGCCGGCTGCAGGCCGTAGACCGCAGCGATCGTCGCCAGATGGTTCGGGTGGGTGAGCCCGTAGACATGCCCGGGATAATACACCTCATCGTATGGCGTGGTTCCGGTGGTCGGCTGGCGGTGCTCGGTCTGGATGTTCATCGCAGTCAGTTCCACGAATATGCAAACTTGTCGTTCACGATCGAGACGCGCGTCTGCTTGACCTCCTCCTTGGCGAGAGACTTGCTCAGGAATTCGCGCGACAGTTCGGGCAGCAGCGTGTTGGTGATGATGTTATCGATCATCCGCCCACCGGAGTCCGGATCGTTGCAACGGGATACGATGTGCTCGACGACTGCATCGTCGTAACCGAAGGCAGCCTTGTGATTATCGCGGAGGCGCTGTCCGATCCGGTCGAGCTGCAATCTGACGATGCCGGCAAGCATCTCGTCCGAAAGCGGAAAGTAGGGGATCGAGACGATGCGCCCAAGCAAGGCGGCAGGGAACAGCTTCAGCAATTCAGGCCGCAGCAGCCTGGCGAGTTCTTCCGGCTCGTTGCGATACTTGGGATCGCGCGCCAGGCTCATGATGAGATCGGTGCCGACGTTCGTGGTCAGAATGATCAATGTGTTCTTGAAATCGATTCGCCGGCCGTTGCCGTCTTCCATGACTCCCTTGTCGAACACCTGGAAGAAGATCTCATGGACGTCGGGATGGGCCTTCTCCACCTCGTCGAGCAGGATAACGCTGTAGGGCTTGCGCCGGACCGCTTCGGTGAGCCGGCCGCCCTCACCATAGCCGACGTAACCCGGAGGTGCGCCCTTCAAGGTCGAGACCGTGTGAGCCTCCTGGAACTCCGACATGTTGATCGTGATCATGTTCTGCTCGCCGCCATAAAGGGTTTCGGCAAGCGCGAGGGCGGTTTCTGTCTTGCCCACGCCGGACGGTCCGGCCAGCATGAAAACGCCAATCGGCTTGGACGGATTGTCCAACTTGGCGCGGCTGGTCTCGATTCGTTTCGCAATCATCGTCAGCCCATGGGACTGGCCGACCACGCGTCGATTGAGAATTTCGGGCAGCTTCAGGACGGTTTCGATTTCGTCGCGCATCATTCTGCCGGTCGGGATACCCGTCCAGTCGGACACGACAGAGGCCACCGACTGCTGGTCGACATGGGCATAGATCATCCGCTTTTCCGGATTGATGCCCTCCAGTGTCTCGAACTTGCCGCGCAACTCGACGCGTTTGGTGGCTCGATCTTCGTCGCCGTTCTCGGAGAGGATTTCGCGAATGCTGCGGATGTCCTTGACGAGCTCCTGTTCCTTGGCCCAGTCGGCCTCCAGGGCGGTCAGCTTGGCCTTCAACGTCGCTATGTCGCCGTCGATCGCGGTGATGCGCTCGCTGTTCTCGTCCCCGAGGTCGCCGTCGCTGACCAGCGCCGATCGTTCGGCCTCGCGGGCCGCTATGGCGACGCGAGCGTCCTCGATCAGGGCCGGCGTCGCGCTTTGACTGATGGCTACCCGGGCCGAGGCTGTGTCCAGCAGGCTGACCGCCTTGTCCGGCAGCTGTCGGGACGGAATGTAGCGATGCGACAGGTTGACCGCGGTCACGATCGCGGCGTCCGAGATGCGAACGCCGTGGTGCTTCTCCATCGGGCCCAGGAGACCGCGCAGCATGATGCAACAGGTCTCGACATCCGGCTCATCGACCTGGATCGGCTGAAAGCGCCGTGTGAGTGCGGGGTCCTTTTCGATGTACTGGCGATACTCTGCCCAGGTGGTCGCGGCGATGGTCCGCAGCGTGCCGCGGGCGAGGGGAGGCTTGAGGAGATTGGCCGCGTCGCCGGTGCCGGCGGCGCCACCGGCCCCGATCAGCGTGTGCGCTTCGTCGATGAACAGGATGATCGGGGTAGGCGAGTTCTGTACCTCGTCGATCACCGAGCGCAGGCGCTGCTCGAACTCGCCCTTCATCGAGGCACCGGCCTGCATCAGGCCGATATCCAGCGCGCAGAGCCTGACGTTGCGCAGCGGCGGCGGCACCTCGCCGGCGGCAATGCGCTGGGCAAATCCCTCGACCACGGCAGTCTTGCCGACGCCGGCCTCGCCGGTGAGGATCGGATTGTTTTGCCGCCGGCGCATCAGCACGTCGATCAATTGGCGGATTTCGTCGTCTCGACCGAGGATCGGGTCCATCTGGCCCGATCTGGCCTTGGCGGTCAGATCCTGGGAGAACCGGTCGAGCGGTGTCGTCCCCTTGGGATTCGCGCGGTCCGTACCGTCAGTACCGGCACCGGCCAATCCGGAGCCGTCCATCGGACGCATGGTCTCCTCCTCGGAGCCTGCCCAGATGGCGCGGTGCTCCGCAGCCAATGCGTCGACATTTATCTTGGCGAATTCCTGCGAGATGTTGTTGAGCGCACGACGGATCTCGTTCGACTTCAATCCGGCGACCAGGAGATGTCCGGTGCGGATCTGGGTCTCGCCGAAGAACAGCGTGGCGTAGTGCCAGCCACGGTCGAGAATATCGATGACCGAATTGGCGACGCCCGGCATGTCGGTTTCGTTCTTGCGGAAACCGTTGATGACCCCCGCGAGGTCCGACAGCAGCCGCGAGCGGTCGAGCTTGTAGTGATCCACCGACAGGCTGAGGTCGGTCCGCTCCTGTTGCAGGATGTGAAACAGCCAGTGCGCAAGCTCCACATTACGGTTGCTGACGCTCTTGGCGTGGCGCAGGGCCTGTATGAAGGCATCGTAGCCGGCCCGGTTCAGTTTGCCAGTCACGGCCTCAAGGCTGATATCGGTCACGATGGCGCCTCCTGCTCAATCCCTGGACGATGCCGGGTCGTCGCGGAAATCGGCTCGAATTCCCATGATGTTAGGACAATCGGAGCGATGCTTAGGTTCAAATCGGCTGCTGATCAGTCGCAGCGTTGCGCCGGGCTCTGAGACGCTCGGCAAGGTGAAAGCGTGCATCGCGCCGATACTCCTCGGTCGAGGCCCAGTTCGGCGACACCCAGCTGGTCCATCCGAGGCGTCCGCTCTGCCCGAGCTTCATCGGGACAACCGCTCCCGCCGGAATGGCAAGTTCCACCTCCCACTCGAGTTCGTCGCCGATGTAGAAGTAGACGGCGTCAGCCAGGGGCTCGGACAGGTTCGGCGCTTCGGTGGGCAGGAACTGCTCGTATTGAGCAAAATCCTTCACGAACACGCGAACCCTGATCTTGTCTTCGACGCTGAACACGCGTGAGCCCAGGAGCGCGTCGTGACCGAGCCTGGCGTGCGTCCCGCCGAGCCGGCTGCAATGGCTCGGGTCGAACGGGAGCCACGTGCCGACGAACTCGTCGATCTCGACCCTGACATCGAACAGCCCTTGCAGCAGCCGCGCCAGTCGTGATGCGGATTTCGCTCTGGGTGAAACCAGCCCGGCGAAGCTCAGCTTCGCCATGTCAGGCACGGTATCCCGATTGGCAAAAATATCGGAGCCGAGGCCGGCGAAGGAGCCGACATAAGCGATGAAGCGGTCGTCGGATGGCCGATCATGCTGGGCGATCGGCCGTGCGTCTGCCCAGGCTCGAAAGAACAACTGCAGAAAGCGTCCGTTCAGCAGATCGAGAAAGCGGGGGAAAGCGTCGTCCCGCATCAACTGCCAGCCGACGCTCTCATCGGTGGTGGCCAGCGGCAGCGCGCCCTGCGGTCCGAGCAGGCCGAGGAATTTGACCAGAATTTTGAGCCTGCCATCGCGGTCGTCGACCGAGCTCAGATTGGAGGCGGGAAATTCCAGATAGGGGGTTTGCCCGAGGTCGACAAACTCCTCGCGACGCGCTGCACTGTCGCCGATCCGCGGCCGATCCGGATTGCATCGCTCGAGCTGGCGGAGCGTCTGGAAGAAATCGAACCGCCAGGGCTCGGCCTTCATCTGGTCGATCAGCGTCACAGCGGCCTCCGGGTGCCCATGCGGGCTGGCCAACGCATGATCTCGCCGCGCTCCGGAGTCGAGATGACGGTCTGGGTGAAGGTGTTGAAGCCTGAATAGTCGGCGAAGAAGCGTTCCAGCATAGCCCCGAGCAGGAACGCGCCGCTGCCCTCGAATGCCTTCTCGTCAAGCGTGACCGTGATCTCCAGGCCGCGCGCCGCGCCGCTGCCGGTACGCTCACGCACCCGCCGCACCACGGGCCTGCTCTCGACGCTGCGCACGCCACGAATCTTTCGCTCCGTCGCATCGTCGAACTGGTCGGCGAATAAGGACAGCATCTCCCGCAGTGCTCCGGCGTTCTTGCCGCCGCTGCGTTCCACGAGGCCGAGATAGTTCAAACTCAGCATGTTGATCAGGCGCCAGCTGACGACGCCGCTATTGGCGATTTCGCTGCGGCTGCGCAACTGCGCCACCACCGGCTCGCGTGGTCGGGTGGGGCCGGCGATGCACATCAGCTCGAGCGAGGTGTCGTCCAGCAGGCGAAAGTCGGCTCCGCCCTGGCCGACCGGCAGATGTTCCGTGAGATGCCGGTTGGAGCACAGCGCCCGGACGCTCAGCTCGGCGGCGGATCCGTCGCCGCTCGGGTCGCCGGGCTCGAGCAGCGAGAGGAACATGTCCGTCCCCGTATAGTCCGAGGCCGCGCCATAGGTCTTCTCTTCGACGGTGCGTCGGCGCGGCAACCGACGAACCGTGTAATAAAGTCCCTCGACCGATCCGGCCGTCCGGTCGACGGCGGCGGAGTACAGCGGACGCACGCGGCGCTTGTCCTTTTCCGCCGGAAAGTGCGCGTAAACCTCCAGCACCTGGTGCGGCTCATATTCGAGATAGCGGCTTCGGTCGGGCACCACGTGGTATTCGTAGGTATTCGACTTGATCGGGATGCGATCGCTGGTCTTCTCGAACAGGTTGATCGCCGGGGCGGTGTAGAGACTGAACGTATCCGCCCGGACCGAGGCGGCGAGACGCGAGTTGTGTTCATCGAACGCGAAGACGATATCGATGGATTTGCTGCGCAACCGCGGCATCACAGCGCGAAGTTGCGTCAGATTGACGCCAAGGAACTTGCGCGGAAACACGAAATATTCCCGTAACAACTCCGAGCCGCGAAAGACCCGGTTGTCATTCGGAAACAGGGATTCATTCTCGCTGAAGCCGACCTGCTGCACACAGTCGTTCGGAGCCCGGACGACGACCGGATCGCCGAAATCGTCGAGATAGCGAAAATAGAGCCCGACGCAGTTCGAGGTCAGTTGTTCGTAAAGTGCGATGGCATCCGACTCGGCGCCGGTCAGGTAGATGGGCAGTTCGCTGGTGCGGCAACCGGCGAACCAGGTCTCCGGCTTGTTGCGAGTCTCCGCGTCCGCCGGCTCCTCGTCGAGTCGCGCGGCGGTACGGTGCGTCAAGGAGAGCCTGAGTCCGGCGATGACCTCTCCGCCGACTGGAATCCCGAGGGCCTGCAGCGCGCCCGCGGTCGCAAAATATTCGGCGCCGGTGACGTCAAAAGGCCAAAGCACGATATCGCGGCAAAGCCGGAATCGGCAGGCGAGGCTCCGTTCCCTTTCGCGATAGCTCGCGTCGAAATAGGCGCCTCGCGCGATTTTCTTGCCGTCGCGCAATGCCGGATCCGCGTAGGTCGGCTGAATCTTGACCAGCATGGCGGACGGAGTCGGCGCAAGATAGTTCGGAACCAGCTGCTCAAGCAGGTTCGCCGTGAATTCCGGAAACTCGTGCTTGAGCTTGAGCTGGACACGCGCAGCGAGAAATGCAGCGCCTTCCAGCAGGCCTGAGATCATCGGATCGGAGCGGTCGCGGACCAGGCCGCCGAGGCGCTCGGCGATACCAGGATATTCCTCGGCAAAAC
Source organism: Bradyrhizobium australafricanum (assembly GCF_020329495.1). Taxonomy (NCBI): domain Bacteria; kingdom Pseudomonadati; phylum Pseudomonadota; class Alphaproteobacteria; order Hyphomicrobiales; family Nitrobacteraceae; genus Bradyrhizobium; species Bradyrhizobium australafricanum. The sequence goes on from NZ_JAGKJL010000012.1 coordinate 121,228, forward strand.
CCTCCGCGTGCTCGTACAGCAGCGACAGTTCACGATTGTAGAAGTCGAGGAATTCGCGGTTCATGCTATAATCGGTTGATCTGTATATCGCCGCTGTCGAGATCGACGTCTGCGACGAATTCCACGGGCACGTTGAGCGGTTCGCATTTCAGGTCGGAATGCACGACAAAGCGCAGCTTGAGCTGCTCGGCGCCCACGGAGGTGTCGCGCCGCACCCGGATGGACTTGCGATCGAGCCTCGGCTCGTAGGTCGTCAGCGACATGCGCAGGGCATCGCTGAGCTCCTCGTCGGTGACTTCGTCGATCGAACGGTTCGCGATATCGGGGAAGCCATAGTTCAGGATCGAGGTGCGGACGCAGCCGCGACCCGTCAGGTCAAGCGTCGATTCGAGGGCAATGGTATTGAGGAGTGTTTCGACGTCCTGCGAAACCTCGCGCCTCAGCAGCGTCTCCGAGATCGGGAAACGACCGGCGCTGCGCCGTCCCGCTATCACTCGCTCGCCGAACTGATCGCGCAATTCGAGTGCTTTGCGGGCATCGCGCGCGTCATGAGCCGCACGAAAGGCCAGCATCAATGGCGGAGAGAGCCGGTCCTTCCTTGGCGTAACGGTCATTGACGGTCCCCGTACCTCCCGCGCCGATTGCCGCTATTGGCAACCGGCGCCGGGCAGGAAGCTTGCGATCAGGCCCATTCCTTGTTGGCCGCAACGTCCCATCCGAACACCGGAGACGCGCCGGCGCCGCCTTTTTCCGTCTGGGTCTTGTAGGTCATTTTAACCTTCTGGAAGTTCAGGCTGACGTTTTCGGTGAGGCGATCCTCGCCGTGCGATCCGCCCGTCGATACGCTGGAGACCAGAACGTGCTTCATCTCGATCTTGAGATATTCGAGCGGGTGTTCACCGGCCTTGCGTACCGTGAGAATGGCGCTGTCGATGTGCTTTCCATTCGCGCAGACCTTGAAAAGCTCGGGTGTCGCCTTGTCCACGAAGTGCGTGAAGTGGAGGTCTTGAACGGCGACCTTGCCGGCGCCGCCGCCCGATCCGCTGTGGAATGTGCCGCTTTGGCTCTCGCCGAACGACCAGCTCAAAATGTCGATTTCGTCCTTGTGTTTGTCGTCGAGCGACTCGCCCTTGATCGGATCGAGTTTCAAAAAGATGTCGACAGCCATAGCATAGCCCTTTCAAAATTCTCTGATGAGTGACGGTTGCAATAGCGCGGCGTCAGGAGCTCGGGCCTGGCAGGCGCGAAACGAGACTGAGACCGACGTCCATCGCTTCCAGTTGAAAGTGTGGACGGAGAAAGAAGCGCGCGTTGTAATATCCCGGGTTCTCCTCGTTTGCTATGACCTCAACCTTCGCAGCGGCCAGCGGCTTGCGCGCTTTCTGAGCTTCTGACGACAGGGCCGGATTGGCATCAACGTATTCGTTGATCCAGGTCTGCAGCCAGACCGTCAGCTCATCCTTTTCCTTCATGGATCCGATCTTGTCGCGAACCATGCACTTCAGATAATGCGCAAAGCGGGATACTGCGAACATGTAGGGCAGGCGTGACGACAGGTTGTCGGACGCGGTTGCATCGACGCCCTTGTCGCCGAAATACTTCTTCGGCTTGTAGAGCGACTGGGCGCCGATGAAGGCGGCCTTGTCGGTGTTCTTGCGATGGATCAGCGGGATCAGTCCCGCCTTTGCAAGCTCGTGCTCGCGACGATCGCTGATGGCGATCTCGGTGGGGCATTTCAGGTCGACGCCACCGTCGTCGGTCGGGAACGTATGCGTCGGCAGGTTGATGACCTCGCCGCCGGACTGGACGCCGCGGATGCGCGTGCACCAGCCGAACTCCTTGAAGGCGCGGTTGATGTTGACGGCCATCGCATAGGCGGCGTTGATCCAGCCGTATTTGTCACCGGTGTGCCCGTCCGTCTCCTCTTCGAAGGCGAACTCTTCCACCGGCTCCGACTTGGCGCCGTAGGGGAGGCGGCCCAGCGCGCGCGGCATGCACAGGCCGAGATAGCGCGAGTCGTCCTGATCGCGCAGTCCCTTCCATGCGGCATATTCCGGCGTGTCGAACACCTTGCCGATGTCGCGAGGGTTGGACAGTTCGGTCCACGAATCCATTCCCATCAGCGTAGGCTCGGCGCCGCTGAAGAAGGGGGCGTGCGCGGCGCCGGCGATCTTGCTGAGATCGCGGAGCAACTGCACGTCGGTGGGAAGGTGGCTGAAATAATAGTCGCCGATCAGGCAGCCGAACGGCTCGCCGCCTAGCTGGCCAAATTCGTACTCGTAGATCTGCTTGAACAGCGGGCTCTGGTCCCAACGCGCATCGGGATAAAGCCGCAAGTTCCGATACAGCTCGTTCTTGGAGACGTTCATCACCCGGATCTTGAGATTGGCGTCGGTCTCGGAATTGAAGACGAGGTAGTGGAGGCCGCGCCAGGCACTTTCGATCGCCTGGAATTCGGGCGCGTGCAGGATCTCGTTCATCTGCGCGGTCAGCTTCTGATCGATCCGCGCGATCATCTCCTCGATGGTGTCGAGCACGTCCGACTTGATGACGCTCGTATCCTTCAGCGCTTCCTGAACGAGCGTGGACACCGCGTTCTCGACTTCGGTCGCCGCACGTTCGGTGCGCGGCTTGAAGCTTTGCTTCAGCAGGGCAGCAAACTCGTCAGCCTCGACGGTCCCGACCTTGGTGGTGGTCTCTTTGTGAATTGCTTCTTTTGCCATGGTCCCCATTCCTTCCCTTAGCTGTTGCTGTCGGATTCGGTGGACTGGCTGGTCGCGCGCTCGCGCAGTGCGGCCATCAGTTGAGGATCGGCGAGGAGCTTCTTCAGCTGGTCCTCGGCGCCCACCTTGCCATCCATGTAGCGCAGCAGGTTGGCGAGCTGTTCGCGCGCTTCGAGCAGCTTGGCCGTCGCCGGCACCTGGCGGGCGACCGCCACCGGCGTGAAGTCGGATATCTTGTTGAAGCGCAGGTTGACGGAGATCTTCTCGTCGGATCCGTCGCTGAGACGATTGGCGACGCGCGCCGTCACACCGGGCTGGATCGCCGCCATGCGGTTGTCGAAATTGTCCATGTCGAACTCGAGGAACTTGCGCTCCTCGACCTTCGTCTTCTCGATGCCGGGATTGTTGCCGGAAAGATCGGACAGGACGCCCATGACGAACGGCAGCTCGATCAGCCGCTCGGCATCGTAGGGATCTTCGTAAGTGATGTGCACGCGCGGTGCGCGGTTTCGGCGAATGAATTTTTGACCGCTGTCGGTTGCCATTGGATTGCCCTCTTCACAAAAAAATCTCTGCGGAAGCCGACTTGCGCGACGCAGGCAGGGAAGTGCCTCGGTCTTTCGTCGGCGGAGCTTCCTTCCGTTCAGTTAGTCCCGTCGAACGGAAGGCGGGTTCAATTCGATTTATCGATCGCCTTCAGAGCGCCCTCGGGCAGCACTTCGTTCAGCAGGCTGAGGAAGTCTCGCTGTGCGAGTTCACGTGCGCGATCGACCAGGAACGGGATCGGGCTGGATGGCTCTGCGGCCCGGAAGAAGGAGGCAACCTTGCTCAGCAGGTCCAACGCCTGGGCTCTGTTTTCGACTGAAAAAACAGCATCTTGAGCCTCGTTTTCGGCCGCGGACGGGAGCGAGGTGGCGAATTCCGCCATGCGTTCGATCGGCAGGTCGAAGACCTTGTCGCGACCGATATTGATGGCGGCGGTCTCCACGTGGGCCGGCATCAGCATCCGCATCACTTCGATAAACGATTTGCCAACCATGTCCTGCGCCTGCCGCACCAGCAACAGCGCCGGGCTCGACGGTTCCTTCCGAGCGAAGTAGTCGGCAGCCGCCACCAGCGCCGCGGATGCCTGTCCGGGTGACGTCACTGCGCCGGCGATTTCGATCGGAGGCTGCGGGCCGTCTTGAGCGGTCTCCTCCGGGGATGAGGCAACTGCGGCCGGATCGCGTGCAGCGACCAGAGTCGCGAGCCAGCCGGCCATGCCATTCGCGACGCCCGCCAGCCGGTCGAGACTGATGGGTTGCCCCGAGTTCAACTTTTCGTGCCAAACCGATTTGATGCCGGCAATCTCGGCAGCGACCGCCGAACACCGGGCGCTCACCGCTTTGAGCGTGTCGAGATCGGTCTCGCCGACGATGCGCTCGATGGTTCCGAGATCCGGCATGTCGACATCGGCATCGCCGGCGGGAATTTCGCCCTTGGCAATCTGATAGGCTCGGTAGTTGAGGCTGCCGTGCCGTCGATTTTCGATCAGGGGAAGGAATTGGAGCGGGTTGATCACCGTCGGAAACACGTCGATCGCCTCGATGGTGACGGCCCGAAAGGCATAGTCGCCGTCCTCGCCCCTGGGGTGAACCGCTTCCCATTGTTCGCGGAGCAGCAGGGTGGTTGCCCGCAGGCAGCTGAGGAAGCCATCGAGATCGCGGTTCAGGATGGAAAACTTGGCGAGCAGCATGGTCAGGCGCAGATCGCGGGTGCGAGCCAACAGTGGCTGGGCAGCGGCGAACTGGCCGGCAATATCGATGGCCTTCGGGTCGAAGCGTCCGCGCTCTCCATTCGCGTTGACGACCTCGAAATACGACATCGGCAGCAGCGATTCCGCAGCTGCGAAGAAGTTCAGGTACTGGACGTCGCCGGCCGCATCGAGGTCGGGCCCGCAGGGATCGTCCGGGTCGATGGGCTGGGTCAGGGATGCGACGTCGAGCATGCAAGGAGGATCCGTCTGCGAGGCCCTGGCCCCTCGACCAGGTCCATGACATCTGGCGGATCACGCGGGGGATCATGATCCGATTGACTGGTAGGTCAGATCAACACCGGCCTCGGTTCATTCCCGCGATGATGGCGGTTTCCCGTGAACCAGCAAGCGCTTGGAACCGACTACATGAGTGCCGCAGTGGCTTCCCCAGGCGGGTGCGTTGCCGCGCCAGGAGAGGTGACACCGAGCGGACTTGCCGGCCATCCCACCGATGGACGGCTCGGATTTCGGTCGTTCGTGCTTGACCGCCCGATGCGCCGGTTGCGCAGCTCGTGCGGTCAACGAGGGAGTTTAACGCCCACATGGGCCAGCTTACCCAGGATACCCGCCTCTGCGAGCTCAAGACCCCCCTTGGCAAGGACGTTCTGGTTTTTGCCCGGTTCGAGGCCGCCGAAGGTCTGAGTGAACTGTTCGAATATCGCATCGAGTGTCTCAGCGAGGAAGCCGATCTCGACTTCGATCGGGCCATCGGCAAGCAGTGCACCCTCACCATCAAATTGCACGAGAAGGAACGCGAGTTCAGCGGCATTCTCACGGAAGCCCAATGGCTGGGGGTGAAGAACGACTATTTCAGTTACCGGATCGTGCTGAGGCCCTGGTTGTGGCTGCTGTCGCGGACCACCGATTGCCGGATCTTTCAGGACAAGAAGGCGCCCGACATCATCAAGGAGGTCTTCAACGAGCGCGGCTTCACCGATTATGAGTCCAAGCTTACCGAAGAGGGCTCATGTCCAAAGCTCGAATACTGCGTTCAATATCGCGAGACCGATCTGGATTTCGTGTGCCGGTTGATGGAGCAGCACGGGATCTACTACTTCTTCAAGCATGAGGGCGGCAAGCACACGCTGGTGCTGGCTGACTCCAAGTCCTCGCACAGTCCAATCAACGGTCTCGCGAAGATCCCCTACATCCCGCTCACCGGCTCCGATCGTCGCGGCGAGCAGCATATTTATGAATGGGCTTCCGAGCGCCGGTTCCGCACCGGGAAGATCGAGCTCAACGATTACAACTACCAGAAGCCCAACGCGCAGATGATCAGCGACGCCAAGGGCTCCGAGCACTACACGCGATCCGAGATGGAGTTCTACGACTATCCCGGCAAGTTCAAGGAGAAATCCGACGGCGAGCGATACGCGAAGATCCAGCTCCAGGCAGAGCAGGCGATGGATCGGCGCCGCCGGGGCAATGGCGACGCCGTCAATCTGTTTCCCGGCGGACTAACCAAGCTCGAGAAGCACTCGAAAGACTCGCAGAACGTCGAATATCTCGTGGTACGGGCAGCGCATTCGTTTTCCATCGAATCCTATCGCACTGGCGGCCCCGGCGACGCCGGACAGCACGTCTACTTCGGCAGCTACGAATTTCTGCCGAGCGATCGGCCGTTTCGATCTCCCATGACGACGCCGAAGCCGAGGATCAACGGCATTCAGACAGCCAAGGTCGTCACCAAGGACGACAATTCCAGCGAGGAAATCGACGTCGAGTCGCTGGGCGAAATCTATGTTCGCTTTTTCTGGGATCGGAAGAAGAAGCGGTCGTGCCGGTTGCGCGTGGCGCAAGTCTGGTCCGGCAAGCGCTGGGGCGGTCAGATCATCCCGCGCGTCGGGCAGGAGGTGGTGGTGGAATTCCTGGAAGGGGATCCCGACCGGCCCTTGGTGATAGGGACCGTCTACAACGATGAATACAAGCTGCCTTACGACCTGCCGTCCAAGAAGACGATTGCGGGTCTGAAGTCCGACTCGACCAAGGGAGGCGGCGGTTACAACGAATGGAACTTCGAGGACAAGAAAGGGTCCGAGAAGATCACCCTGCATGCCGAGAAGGACTACGACGTCACGGTCCGCGACACCGAGACCAGGACCATCGGTGAGGCGGCGTTCGGCGGCGATACTCGCAAGACCACGCTCAAGAACGGCAACGACAAGCTTGATATCCAATTGGGCGGTCAGCACGTCAAGCTGGCGATGGATCAGTCCGTCGATGCGGGCCTGAGCATCACCCTCACGGCCAACGTCAACATCACCCTGCAGGTTGGTCCAAGCCAGATCATCCTGTCTCCAGCCGGCATCGTCATCAACGCGCCAACCATCACCATGACCGCGCAGGCCGCCATGGCGCTCGCTGCCGGCGGCCCGCTGGTTGCCCACGGCACGCCAACCATTGTCGGCTGACAGCCATGAATCAGGTTCGGTTCAGCACAGTCCACGATCTCTTTGAAGCTTATCCGCTGGCGCGCTACGACGTCGGCAAAGCCGCTCCGGACAAGTTGTCGTTGGATTTCCTGCAGGAGGCGGCCGATGCGGGCAACTGGCACCAGGCTGTATCCTTCTGTGCGTATCTGCTCCCCAGGCGCGTGGCCGTCGCCTGGGGCTGTCGCTCGTTGCGGCAGATGTTCGACCATTTCGACGGCAATGAAGGCAGGTCGCTCAGTTTTGCCGAGACCTGGGTCCGGCAACCGGACGAGCAATCGCGCAACAAGGCTTTGGCGGTCGGCAACGCCAACGATCCCGAGCAGCCGGCGACCTGGCTGGCGCTGGCGGCGGGTTGGTCTGGCGGAAGCGTGGTTCCCGCGGAATTTGCACCGGTCGAAGCCAAGCCGGACCAGACAGCGCGAGCGGTTCGCGCAGCCCTTTTGATCGGCCTCTGCCGGCTTACCCGTGAGTCCAGGGACCGGATAATGACGGCCTGCCTGGAGGATGGTATTCAATTGGCACGCGGCGAACCGCGCCCTCCACGCTGACGAGACGATGTGATGGTGCTTCGCTTCAACATCGAGAACGAGCCGAACCTTCCGGACGGCGGCCCTGTGTCATTTACTGTCACCGGAAGGCGTTCGGTCGACATTGGCCGGGACCGCCATCTCGATTGGACATTGCCCGATCCGGCACGGATGATTTCGGGGAAGCATTGCGAGGTCCATTATCGCGACGGCGGCTACTGGCTGCACGACGTCTCGACCAACGGCACCTTTCTCAATGGTGCCGACCAGCGCATTCGGGGAGCGCATCGGCTCCGCAACGGCGATCGGCTCGTCATCGGCCACTATGTCATTGGCGTTTCGCTGGACCTGGATGAGCCTGCCGAGGACACTCCGAGCCATGGTGCGCAGCAGCAAGCTCCGCTCGCTCAGCAGCACGCCGATTACCAGGAACTGTGGGCTCCCGGTCGCGACGTGCCGCCGCCAATCGACCCGCAGCAGTTGCGAAAACCGCGCGAGGCCGCGCGGCCCGTCAATCCGGAATTCCTGGACTGGGCAGCGAGCGTTCCCGCGGCGGGGGTGGATCCTGTCCGCCATTCGTCGCAGATGCCTCAACGCGAGCCGCCGCTGCACGACGACATGAGCTGGGCAGCCGGTCCGGTCGCCACGCCAAAACCGCCGGTCGACGCGTTGCACGCGATGCCGACGCCGCGCCGACCGTCGGTATGGGCCGACGACGAAGCGGCTGCCCCGCCACCGCCGGCGCCTTCACCGACGGGGCATGTGGGAGCGTCGCGGCCGCAACTGGCCGAGCCGGTACCGGCCACGGCGGCGTCGATCGGCAATCCCGAGTTTGCGCGCCTGGTCGCACGTGCTGCCGGGCTGCCGGACGGTTTCTTTGCCGACAAGACCGAGGCCGAACTCGCGGAACAGCTCGGCGTCATCCTGCGCATGACCGTGGAAAACTTGATGGCCCTGCTGCAGGCGCGCACCCAGGCCAAGCAGCTGACGCGCAGCACCAGCCAAACCACCATCCAGGCCATCGAGAACAATCCGCTGAAATTCTCGCCGACCGCGGAAGACGCGATGCGTATCCTGTTCGGGCCGCCGACCCGCAGTTACCTCGATGCGCCGCATGCGTTCGCCCAGGGCTTCAAGGACCTCAAATCCCATCAATTGAAGACCTATGCGGCAATGCAGCATGCCGTCCGGGGACTAATCGCCAGCATCGATCCGACTCTGATGGCGCGCGAGCTCGAGCTTCAGCGCGGCGCACGGTCCTTGTTTGGCTCGAACAAGAGCAAGCTCTGGGACGAATTCTTGACGCGCTGGAACGCGCATCTCGGTCGCGACGAAAGCGCGCCGATCGATACCTTCATGCTGCATTTCTCCGAATATTACGACCGCGCAGACAAGTCGGGGTCAAAGTGAACTGTCGGTGACGATGCAGTCGCCGATCATTGCCAAGTGGATGTAGGAATGTCTTGGTACAGCAAAGTTTTCTGGTCGGAAGGTCTGTTCCTGCGGCCGCATCATTTGCAGCAGAACGATCGCTATCTCGAGCATCTGCTGGAAAAACGCGTTCGTTACACGACACCGTATCCCTGGGGCTTTGCCCAGCTCGAGATCGATAACGATCTTACTCAGCAGAGCAAATTCGCCGTGCGCAGTGCGACCGGCGTCATGCCGGACGGAACGCCGTTCGATATTCCTGCCGACAGTCCGATCCCGGAAGCCATCGAAGTGCCGGATTCGGCCGCAGGCCAGATCGTCTGGCTGATGATGCCGGTCGCGGCTCCCAATACGCGGGAGGTGGATGAGGATCGCACCGACAGCGCAAGTCGCTACGTTCGGACCGCCGAAACGTTTATCGATTCAACCTCGGCGCTGCGCATCGAAGAAGAGATCGACGTTGTCTATCCGCGCCTGTCGTTCGAGCTGCGCAAGACGAGCAAGCCGGGATACATGGGTCTCGGCATCGCTCGCATCCTCGAAGTGCGCGACAAGAATATCCTGTTCGACGACAAGTTTGTGCCGCCGATGCTGGTCTGCGCCGCGCATCCGGTTGTCGATGGCTGGCTCAATCGAATCATCGGCTGGGTCGAGACCAAGCTCGACGAGCTTGCACGCTACGCGGTCGATCCGTCGTCCGGCGGCGGTTTGCAGAGCGTCGATTATCTCGTGCTGCAGGTACTGAACCGGACCATTCCGGTGCTGACTCATTTCAAGCGGTCCGGCAGCGTACATCCCGAGCGGTTGTACGAGGAATTGCTGAGGTTTGCCGGTGAGCTCGCGACCTTCGCGACCACCGAACGACGCGCACGGGACTACCCGGCATACGATCACGACAACCTCGAATACGTCTTCACGCCCTTGGTGCGCGACATCCAGGATTTCCTGAGCGCGCGGCTGGGCAGGCGGGCGATTCGTCTGGAGATCATCGAACGCGCCCAAAATGCTTTTGTATCGCCGATCCGCGATCGCGCGTTGTTCCGGAATGCGACCTTGGTGCTGGAGGTCGCCGCGCGGCGGCCTCTCGTGGAGATTCAGAATGAATTCCCGCACCTGTTCAAGGTCGGGCCCAACACGAAAATGACCGAGATCGTCCACGCAAACCTGCCGGGTTTGACCTTGGTGCATCTGCCGACGCCGCCACCGCACATCCGAGCCATCACAGACCACGTCTATTTCTATCTCGATCGCAAGTCGCCGCTGTGGCCCGAGTTCAGCACAGCGGCCTCGATCGGGATGCATTTTTCCGGCGACTGGCCGGAGCTTGAGTTGTACCTTTGGGCCATCCTGGAAGAGCGGCCATGACCGACAGGGACAAGCCGGTTAATCCTTTCGGTCGGGGTGAACGGACCATCATCCGTCCGAACCCCGGCGGGAAGATGCCGCCGGCTCCGGCTCCTCAACCTCCGGCAGGCGAGGGACCTGCCAGCCGTCCAGCGTACTCGCCATCGCCCATGACTTCTCCTGGTGCTCCTTCGCCGCCGCCCTCATTTTCTCCCACACCGCAGAGCCCAAGCTACGCCGCCCCGCCGACCAGCCAGCCCTCAGAGGAATGGATTTCGACACCGGCGCAGGCTCAGGCGCCGCAACCGATCCTGCCGCCCGGACCGCCCTTGCGTGTCGACGATCTGGTTGCGCCAAACGCCAATCCGGTGATGCGCGCCGGCGGCCCTTTGCTGCAGTTGCTTGGCCGGCTGCGCGTCGCGCTGATGCGGGCGTCATTCGCGAGCCTGATGGAGCAGGTCGCCGACGCCATCAAATTCTTCGAAAAGGATATCCGCTCGGCGGGCATTTCCGAGCACCAGGCCAATACGGCAAAGTATATCCTGTGCGCGACCGCCGACGATATTGTGCAGCACATTCCGACCGACGACCGGCACGTCTGGGCCCAATATTCGATGCTCAGCCGGTTCTTCGGCGAGCGCGTGGGCGGCGTACGCTTCTTCGAGATTCTCGACCACTTGAAGACCGATCCACTCGTCAACTATCCGGTGCTCGAGCTTCAGCACGCCTGCCTTGCGCTCGGATTCCAGGGCATTCACCGAACGTCGCCGGGCGGGCTTGCGACCCTCCAGGTGATCCAGCGCAACCTCTATGAAACGCTACGCCGGGTTCGGCCCAAGCCGACCAACGATCTGTCGCCGCACTGGCGCGGACAGGCCTTGGCCGGTCGGCGGAAGCACTTGCGCATTCCGGTCTGGCTGGTGGCGGCCGTGGTCGCCGCGCTGTTAACCGGATCCTATTTCGTTCTGCGAACGTTGCTGGCTGGCCGTGCGGAGAATGCGGCGCAAGTAGCGCTGGCACTGCATCCCGGCGATCCGATCGAGCTCAAGCGCCGCGTCGTTGCGCCGCCGCCACCACCGCCTCCGCCGCCACCGCCGGACCGCATCACCCAGCTGCAGCGCATTCGCAACGCGCTTGCGCAGGAGAAGACGGCGTGCGCCATGACCGCGGATCAGACGGCGAGCTTCATCGTGATCAGGGTGTGCGATCTCGCACTGTTTGCCTCGGGCCAGGCAACCATCCTGGATGGTTTCAAGCCGATCGCGGCCCGCGTCGCGGCGACGCTCGACAAGGAGCCGGGGCGAATCCGGGTGGTTGGCCATACCGACAGCTCGCCGATCCGCACCGTGCGTTTCCCCTCGAATTTCGAATTGTCGGTCGAGCGCGCCAAGGCGGTTGCCGCCGCGCTGAAACCCGGCCTGGCCGATGGTTCGCGCGTTGATGTCGACGGCAAGGGATCGGATTCACCAATTGCCAGCAATTCGACGCCCGAGGGGCGTGCCAAAAACCGTCGAGTCGAAATCTTCATCGAACGTAGCGAATAGGCGGACGCCAGAAGCTCACGCGATAAGCGACAGGTACCGGTCAATATGCTCGCTAAGGACATTCTACGCATCGTTCTCTATGGAGTCGGGCTCAGCTCGCTCGGGGCCGTGATCTACCTTGCCGGTCCCTTCGTTGCTTTCGGCGACTGGCATCCGTTGGAAAATCACATCGTTCGCCAGATCGCGATCCTGCTGCTCGGCGCCGCGGCCGCAGGCGTCACTGGCCTTCATTTCTTCAAGCGACGCAAGAATGCCAAGGAGATCGCCGAGGGCGTCAGCGGTGCGGACCAGGCTGTCAGCGACGAGCCGGTGCTCAAGGAGCGCATGAAGGATGCGCTCGCAACGCTCAAGACCGCGAGCGGCAACAAGTCCGGATATCTCTACGATCTACCCTGGTACGTCATTATCGGTCCGCCAGGTGCGGGAAAGACCACTGCGCTGGTCAATTCGGGGCTCAAGTTTCCGCTCGCGCGCGGGGCGACGCCGGCGGCGATCGCCGGGGTCGGCGGCACTCGCTACTGTGATTGGTGGTTTACCGAGGAGGCGGTGCTGATCGACACCGCCGGTCGCTACACAACCCAGGATTCAAACAGCAAGGCCGACAAGGAAAGCTGGCTGTCCTTCCTGGACATCCTGAAGAAGAATCGGTCGCGCCAGCCGATCAACGGCGTTCTCGTCGCAATCAGTCTGGAAGACGTGCTGACGCTGCCGAAGCAGGAACTCGCGCTTCATGCCGATGCCATCAGGATGCGGCTCCTCGAGCTGCATCAAAGGCTGAAAGTGAGCTTCCCGGTCTACGCGCTGTTCACCAAGGCCGATCTCGTTGCCGGTTTCACCGAATACTTCGCCTATCTCGGCGAGGTCGGCCGGCGCCAGGTCTGGGGCGCCACGTTCCAGACCGCCGACAAGACCCAGAATCTGGTGGGGCAGGTCCCGGTCGAATTCGATCGCCTGCTGGAGCGCCTGAGCGAGGAAACGCTCGACCGTCTGCAGGACGAGCCGACGCCGCAGCACCGGGTGCAGTTGTTCGGCTTCCCGGCGCAAATGGCGCGGCTCAAGCCGCAGATCCACGATTTCCTCAACCAGATTTTTGAGCCGACACGGTATCACGTGAACGCCAATCTGCGTGGGTTCTATTTCACGTCGGGCACCCAGCAGGGTACGCCGATCGATCAATTGATCGGATCGTTGGCGCGTACGTTCGGCGCAGAGGAAGTCGGTGCCGGATCGTACTCCGGAACCGGCAAGAGCTATTTCCTCGCCGATTTGATTTCGAAGGTCATCATCGGCGAGGCCGACTGGGTCTCGACCGACCGCGCTGCGGTGCGCCGCGCCTTGATCCTCAAGACCGCGGCGCTGTCGGTGATAGGTTTGGTGGCGATCGGACTGATCGGTGCGTGGCTGACCAGCTACAAGCGCAATTCCGACCTGATCGAGCAGAGCTTGCAGGCGGACAACGAGTATGCGGCCGCCGGGGCGCCGCTCATCAAGCAAACGCTGATCGCCGATCACGATCTCGACAAGGTGCTGCCGCTGCTCTATCGGCTGCGGAACGCCCCGGCCGGCTATGCCTCACGGAATGAGCCGGTCGCACTGTCGGCGCGCTACGGGCTCAGTCAGCACGCGCGCCTGTTGTCGCCCGCGAAGGCGGCCTATCACACCGCGCTTGAGCGCATGTTCAGGCCTCGCTTGCTGTACCGTTTGGAAGAGCAGCTCAATGCGCGCATCAACGAGCCTGCCTTCGTCTATGAGGCGCTGAAGGTCTACCTGATGCTCGGCGGCCTGCAATCCCCGGACCGCGAGCTGATCCGTTCCTGGATGCAGCGCGACTGGGCGGACAACCTGTATCCTGGCGCGACCAACGCGGAGGGACGGCGTCTGCTCGATGAAAATCTCGTCGCCATGTTCGACCTCGAAACCGAGCAGCCGCCACTGGTCGAGCTTGACGGCCGGCTGATCAAGCAGGCCCAGAATTCATTGGCGCGCCTCAGCGTGTCGCAACGCGCCTACGAGTTCCTGAAGTCGGAGGCTCGTGGATCGACCGCCGGCGACTGGATCGCGAGCCGCCGAGGCGGTCCGGACGTGGCAGTTGTCTTCGAAACCACGACTGGGCAACCCTTGGACAACGTGCGGGTGCCCGAGTTCTTCACCTACAACGGCTTCAATCAGAAGTTCATCGCTCGACTGCCCGGATTGTCAGAGCGCATGAAGCGGGAGCGCTGGGTCTTGGGTGACGCCGGCCAGCAGTCGGCAATCGACCAGCAGTATGACAATCTGGCTGGCGATCTGCTCAGCATCTACTCCAATGAGTTCGTGACGACGTGGCGGACTGCACTCGGCAGTCTGCGTCTGAAGAAATTGCTCGCGGACAAGCCGAAATACGAGGTGCTGAGGGCGCTTTCGGCGCCGACCTCGCCGATGCGGCAAATCCTGGAGTCGGTGCGCGATGAGACGATGCTGACCAAGGAACGCCCGAAGCCGGCGAGCGGCGGCACGCCGGCCGCGCCGCCCGCGGTGACCGCGCCGGCGCTGTTCAACAACGCCCAGGATGGTACGCCCGGTGCGGCGATCGAGTCGCAGTTCAAACCCTACCATGCAGTGCTTGAAGGGGAGAGCACCCGCCGGCCGATCGACTCGACGATCGCAAACCTGAACGACATCGCGCAGAATCTGACGCTGATGGTCGAGAATCCGCAGCTGACGGCGCAAGCAACGGCGGGGCTTCAGACCCAGGTTGCGGCGCTGCGCAACAATGCCTCGCGTATGCCGCCACCATTTTCCGATATGCTGCGGGCGGCGGCCGGGGAGTTCGAAGGCAGCATCGCCGCCTCCACGGCCGGCCAGATCCTGCAGTCGTTACGGGATCAGGTCACGCCGGTCTGTCAGCAGACGGTGACCAACCGCTACCCGTTCGTACGGAGCAGCGGACAGGAAGTCCCGCTCGCCGACTTCGCCAAGCTGTTCAGCCCGAACGGTGTCATGGACAAGTTCTTCACTCAGTTCCTGGCGCCTTATGCGGATACGTCGCGATCCGAATGGGTCTGGCGGAAGGAGAGCCCCGTCGGCCGGTCGTTCTCGCCCGATACGCTAAAGCAGTTCCAGAATGCCGCTTATATCCGCGACGCGTTTTTCCAAACTGGCGGCGGTGTGCCAGCGGTGTCCTTTGCGATCCGGCCGCCGGCTGCGGCCGGACCGGGCATCACAGTCAAGACCGAGATCGGTGGCACGACGATCACGAGCCCAACCACACCAGGACCAGCCGCAACTCCCTCCATGTTTGGCGCGCCGCAACCCGCTCCTCCGCCGCCGCCGCCGCAGAGCAATTCACCGACGACGGTCCTCTGGCCCGGCCCATCGCCGCGGACGGCAATTTCGGTCAGCAACGAGACCGGCTCGCCATCCGTACTCGAGCGAATCGGCCCCTGGTCGTTGTTCCGAATGCTGGAGGCTGGCTCGCTGGTCGCCAAGGCGGAATCCGCCAGCGCAACGTTCATTGTTGCCGGACGCGAGCTCAACTATCAGATTTCGACCGGATCGCTGCGCAATCCGCTAAACCTGTCAGTGCTCCGCGAGTTTCGTTGCCCGACCGGAATATGACCATGCGATGCGGCTTATTCGGCAAGATCGGCGCGAAGCGTGATTTCATCGCGATCGCGACCCCGCGCAGCTTCCTCGAAGTCTGGGAGCCGTGGGTGCAGGCAGGGATATCCGCGAGCCGCCATCAACTCGGCGCGGCCTGGCAGGAAGCATTCCTGACCGCGCCGATTTGGCGATTCTGGCTTGGCGCCGCGATCTGCGGCACCACCGTCGCAGGAGCGATCATGCCCTCGCTTGACGGCGTGGGGCGATACTATCCGTTGACGCTGCATGCGGTGCCGGATGGGGACGCCGCGCTGTCGCCGCCACACATCGATCCGCAGGACCAGTGGTATGGGCAAGTGGAGACGTTCCTGCTCTCGACCCTGGACCGGGCTGCGACGTTCGAGCAGATCTCCGATGCACTGGATCGTCTCGCGTTTCCGCGTCTGCGGACGCCGGAGACTGATGGACCGCAGGTGGTGTCGCTGGGCGGCGCGACGCTGGGAATGGTTTCGACGGTCGATGGGTTTGCCGAGTCGTTCGGCACGCTCTGTGGCGCCAACCCTCAAGTCTATGCCGCGGCTAGTTTCTGGTGGACCGCCGGGGGCGAAGGGTTTTCGCCGGTCGCACTCTGTTGCCGCGGATTGCCGGATCCGTTTCGCTATTCCACGCTACTGACCGGCGACGTTGGTCGCGAAGTATCCGGGACGGGATGACGCGCGATGGCACACGTCCCCTCCTTGTTCGATGTCGGTAGCGTCACTCACGCCGGACGGGTGCGGGCGCGGAACGAGGATGCATGCCTGGTAAGGACCGACGTCGGCTTGTGGGCCGTCGCTGACGGTATGGGCGGTCACGAGGCGGGCGATCTTGCCAGCCGCATCGTGGTGGAGTCGCTTGATTCCATCGGCGCGCCGGACTCCGCGGCGGACCTGCTGGCGCAATGCGAGGCGCGTCTGTTCAGCGCCAACCAGCAGATCCTGGCACTCAGCCATGAAAGGCAGGGTGCCATTGTCGGGACCACGACGGCGGTCCTGCTGGTACGCGACGGCCATTATGCCTGCATCTGGGCGGGTGACAGCCGGGTGTATCTGATCAACCGCCACGGCATCACACAGGTGTCGCACGATCATAGCGAGTTGGAGGAGCTGATCGCCGATGGCGCGCTATCGCGCGAAGAGGTCCAGGACTGGCCGAGCAATGCCATTACCCGGGCTGTTGGTGTTGTCGCCGACCCCGAGCTCGAGGTGGTGACCGGTCCGGCCGAACCGGAAGACATCTTCGTGATTTGCAGTGACGGCTTGACCCGGCACGTGCGGGACGACGAGATCGAGCAGCACGCGGCCACTCGCCTTGCCCAGGCCGCCTGCGACGACATGCTCGCGCTCGCGCTTGAGCGTGGCGGGCTCGACAACGTCACGATCGTGATCGTGCGATTGCTCGCGCCGCGATCCTCCGAGCCCACGAGGACGCCGCTCGATCAGGAGCCACGACCATGACCGCGAACGATCCGTTTCGGTCATCCTACCGCGGTGTGCCGGCCGGCACCCGGCTCAACGGCATTTACGAGATCGAGGCGATGATCGGGGCAGGCGGCATGGGGGAGGTCTACCGATGCCGCGAGATCCAGACCGGATCGCCCGTAGCGGTCAAGATGCTGCTCCCCGACATGGTCGACAACGAGGCGGCGCTTGCGCTGTTCCGCCGGGAGGCTGCGGCACTTCACAATCTTCCGCACGAAGCAATCGTTCGCTACTTCCTGTTCACGGTCGAGCCCGCACTGCAGCGCCCGTATCTGGCGATGGAGTTTGTCAACGGACGCTCGCTGTCGAACATGCTCGACGATGGGCCGCTCACCTTCGAAGCGCTGATCAAATTGATGCGGCGGGTCGCATCGGGCCTGCAGGCCGCTCACGAGCACGGCATTATCCATCGCGATGTCTCCCCTGACAACATCATCGTGCCGCTCGACGATGTAAGGCGGGCGAAGATCATCGACTTCGGGATCGCCCGGTCGACGCAGATGGGTGACAAGACCATCATCGGTTCCGGCTTCGCCGGCAAGGACAATTACGCGTCGCCGGAACAGGTCGGCTTGTACGGCAACGATGTCACCGCGAAATCCGACGTCTACAGCTTTGGCCTCGTGCTGTTCCATGCCCTGACCGGACAGAAGCTCGATATGGGCGGGAGCCAGTTTCAACTGGTCGAGAAGCGTCGGCGCGTGCCCGATCTCGGCGCAGTGGACATGCGCATCAGGCCGCTTCTCGAGAGGATGCTGCAGCCGGACCCGGCCTTGCGCCCGACCATGGCGGAGGTCGCCAACTGGACGCCGGCGGGTTCGGCGCAGCCGTCCGCCGCACCGCTCTACGGCTTCGATCCATTGGCGAAGTCGCAAGCTGGTTCGTCTGCGCTGCAGGAGCGGGTGCCATCAACCACGCGGAACTCCCGCCGCATCTGGCTCGGCGCCTGCGTCGCGGGGCTGCTGCTTCTGCTGGGCGGCGGTGGGTACACCTTCTACAAATTTGTCTGGAAGGCACCAGGCTTGGCGGCCTTGCCGCCACCTCCGAAACTCGCCGGGACATCCGCGCCGCCGAGCGAGCCTGCTCCGCCACCGCCGGCGCGTCAGGAGCCGGTGAAGTTGCCGTCTCAGCCGACGGTGACGCCGTCTCCGTCCCCCGACGGTCCTGGTCGGGCCGAGCGCATCCGCAAATATGTTGCCCAGTATGCGGGCGGCGACTGCTTCTTCATCCTGCCTGTTGCCGTGAGCTCAAGCGCGGCCGTCATTGAAGGCTTCGGCGCTTCCACCGCCCCGTTCGATACCTTCGACAAGGCGTTTCGAAAGGAGCAGGGATTTGAGGCTTCGGTCGGCGTCAGGCAGGTGAATCAGGCACAATGTCCGGCCGTCAAATTCCTCAGTCAGGTCGGAAGCGATCAAGCACGGGCGCCGCGCATCAACCTGTCGGCGACGGAGCTGAAGGCCGGTGAGACCCTCAATGGGACCGTCGAGAATTTTGCCAACCGGGTGGTGGAACTGCTCATGGTCTCGGATCGCGGCGAGGTGCGCAGCCTGTCCTATCTTTTGAAGCCAGGCGTCGACTCGCTTTCCTTTGCGCTGCCGATGGAGCGTACGACCGGTCCGCAACTCCTGTTGGCCGTGGCAGCCCCGCGGGTTCTGGATTCATTGCGCCAGCCGCGACCGATGGCTGCCGACACATTCTTCCTGCAGGCGACGAGTGAAGCTCAACGCGGCAACGTGACCATCACCGCGGCTGGACGCTATGTGATGCTCACCAATTGAGCTGCCGTTCAGAACTTGCCGATCATCAAGATCTTCAGGTCGGCATCCGGCTTGAAGTCGCTTGCCGTGAACTGCCGCGCGTTGTCGGCAGATGTCGGCTTGAGTCGCCCTGGACAAAAACTGACCAGGCGATCGTCGCCGCCCGGATCGATCGTCAACGTGAAGGACCGGATTGGACCCGCCCAGTTCGCACCCGTCTTGAGCACGTAGGAAATGCGCCGCTCCTGCAGCTTTGCGGTATTGGCCTGGCTGTCACCTGTGCGCTTGTCCAATTCGGCAAGGAACGCATCCGTAATGCAATAGTCTCTCCGGTACCGCTCGACCTCCGGGCCTAGCGCCGCGCTGCGACGTAGGCCCGCGCGCAGGACCGTGTCAGGGCTGGAGCCGACGCTCGGGCGATATTGATGTTCGACCGTGACGGTATGCGCCGCTGGAAACACTTGCTCGCGAACGGCGGACGTCTTGGTTATCCAGCCGGGCGTGTATTGCTGGCGACCGTTGTCGCTCATGCCGGCAGGCATCAGAAGGCCGTCGTCGATCAGCTTCGTTCGGGTTGTCGCCGGCAGATCGGCGACGCGGATCTCCCGATCACCGAGCGGCAGCAGGGACAGCTTGAACTGACGGAGGAGGGCCGTGACGTCCTTGTTGCCGACCATGGCGCGCTGGTCGATGGTCAGCGGCACCGGGTTGCCGTCGATCCTGGTCTCGAACGCGACGAAGTTGACCGGATCGCTCGATGGAAGCGCAATGTTCTCGGCTTCGGACAGGTCGATGTCGGGCAGCGGAAAGGCGACAGTGAGCGCAACCGGCTTGCTCGTCTGGTTGACGAATTGGTAGCGAACGCTGACCCGGTCCAGCCCGATACGAAGCTCTTCGCTCGCCATGGCCACGTCCTTGGTGCGGACGAATTGCAGCCCGCCGATGGACAATTCGGCCGCGGAATCGTTCGCCCGCGCAGGCCAGACGGTTGCGGCCAACAGGACGATGATCAAGGCTCGCGACCTCAACGACAGCCCGCTTAACGCTCCATTTGCCATGCCGGTCTCCATGCGGCGCCGCAGCGTCTGTCCGTGGTGGGTCAATCGATCGCCTGGTAAAGGTCGCCCCATTCCGGTTTCCAGACGCCATCGGGGTCGCAAACCACGATCGCGAGCTTCATGTCATTGGCGAGACGGATTGCGCCGCGAAAGGCATCCTGGGCCGGCATATGGGCGCTGACCTGGTCGCTGCTCAGGCGTCCCCCGCTTGCGGCGGCCGGCAACACGATCGATCCGGAGGCGCCGGCATTGTCGCGTCTCAAAACCAGAGTAATCGCGTCGGGCTGGATTTCGCTGACTTGCTCAAATCTGTTTTTGGCCATGATTTTGCACTGCAAGCTGAAGGAGTTCGGACTATCACCGTCCAGTGAAAGAGTTGAACGGGATCGGGGTTGCTCGCCACTAATTGACGCTGCACTCGCGCAGTCTTGGATTAGGCAGTCTTGGATTAGTCGGACTGACGCCGCATTCGGTTCGGTTACATTGAGGCGGATATGCTTCGTCGATCTAGCTGGATCTGGCTCTCTATCGTCGGCGCGGTCATAGCTGCCACCGGGGCACGGGCCGACGACGCGGTCGTGCGAAGCTTTGCCGGCGGTTCGGCTGCATCCATGGTGGGGATCGTCGCGGCCAGCCAGGACGTCGAACTCGCGGGCCCGCAAGCGCTCAGCGCTGACGGACAGGGAAACCTGTTTGTGCTCGATCAAATCAATGGCCGCATTCTGCAGTTCGACCCCAAGCAACCGAACACTGCTCCCGACATCCTGAAGATGCCTGGCGACGTCCAGCCCACCGACCTCGTCGTCCATAACGACGACATCATGGTTTGGGACGGCGGCGTGCGGATGCTGAAGGCGGCACCAGGACAGTCCACACGCGGGCTGGGCGGCGACGAGATCCAACTGGAGGAAGTCTCATCCCGCGGAACCGACGACCAGGTCGCCATTTCGGCCTTCGCACAGATGGGCTCGCAGGCGCTGAGCAGCCCGACCGACTTGCTGGATCAGAATACGCGCGCAGCCATCGTGAGGACGACGCGACAGCCCGATCGGCAATATATCGCCTCGCGCAGCAAGGGATCGGTGATCGCCGATATCATTCCCGACAAGGGCAATGCCAGCGTTCGGGTCGAAATCCAGACCATGGTCTCCAACGAGACCATCGGTCAGCTCGGCCTGCGCGTCCGCAACCAGCTCGGCACCGTGGAGTTTCTCGAGATCGACAACAGCGACCGCTTCTACGTGCTGGCCGAGGACATTCCGCCGTCGGGCAAGAATGCCTCCACCTTCGTCGCACGCTATGCCGCGAACGGACGCCTAGAGGGTATCTACGAACTGCCGCTGGAGAACACGCCCGTGACCCGGCGGTTCGTCACCGTTTCGGGCGATGGTGACGTATATTTTCTGCGCACCAAGCCGGATGGTGTGGAGGTGGTCGGTGTCGGCTTCCGCCCCCTGGGCAAGGTATCCGTCATTGACGTCAGGCCGTCGCGCACGGCGGCCGCGCCGGCGGCGGCGCGGCCGGATATCAAGTTCAATGCGACCGCCGCCGTGCGGCCGTCCAATCGCCAGCAGGCGATCGAGACGGCGTTCGCCTTTGAGGGCATCCAGTGGAAGCTGACACCGGCGAACTACGGCAGCGATCCCGACAGCCAATGCTCCGGTTTCAGCCGTATTCGCCGGCCGTGGTACCTGCAGGGCAAGGTAAACCAGGAAGTGCGGGGCGTGCCCTATTGCTGGGGTTGCCACGGTTCGCTCGCGAATTTCCGGCAGCGGATCGACAGCGGGACGCTGGCGGGCAATGTCTGCACCCGTAACGAGCCACGGCCGGACGTGGCCGGCGTCGACTGCTCGGCATTCGTCAGCGCCACGTGGGGGCTTTCCGTCCACTACACGACCGCCGCCATCCCCGCGATCGCCGAGCCCGTGACCAACCCCTGGGACCTCAAGCCTGGCGACGCCCTGAACAAGCCGGGTTCCCACGTGATGCTGTTCCTGCGGTTCACGCCCGATCGCAAAGCCGAGGTCATGGAATCCTCGACGGGTGGCTGCAACGGTCGGGTCTGCCGCAACGTCTACCCGCTCGCGAGCCTGCTCGCGCGCGGCTACGTTCCGGTCCGCTTTCGGGCGTTCGCAGATGATCAGACGACCGTTTCCGCGAACGCCTATCAGGAGACCGAGGCGCCGACAGGTCGCAAGACGGCGCACAAACGGCGCTGAACCTGAGGTCTTGCCAAGGCTACAGATGAACATGGATCACCGCCTGCGTGCTGGTTTCCGGAGGTCCGGAGGCATTCCTGCCGCTCTGCCTTGCCGGTGCGGTTCCAGGGCGGACCTGCTTGATATCGAGGTGGATCGCGATGCGAACGCTCAAGGGTTTTGATCGAAGGACCGGTTGGCTGTGTGCCGCCATCCTGCTCGCTGCGTTGATCGGCCTGCCACTCCAGCGCGCGCATGCGGCGGGTGAGCTGTCGATAAGCAATCCCGACGGTGCGGCGCTCCGGGCGCTCGTCATCGGGATCGACGACTACCAGCATGTGCGCAAATTGAAGGGCGCGGTCGCCGACGCCAACGACATCGTGTCCAGCTTGAGGACCATGGGCGTCAGCGATGTGGTCGAGCTGACCAATGCACAGGCCGACAGGGCGAGCGTGCTGCACGAGATCAGCTCACTGGTGGAGCGTACAAAGAGCAACGATCTCGTCTTCCTGTCGATCGCAGGCCACGGCACGCAGGAGCCGGAGCGGATCAAGGGCTCCGAACCGGACGGAATGGAGAACGTGTTCCTGCTGCCCGAATTCGCGACCACGCCGGCAGGATCTGTCGAGCGCATTCTGGGAAGCGAATTCAACCATTTCATCCGGCAGTTCGAATTGCGCGGCGCAAGGGTGATCTTCGTCGCGGATACCTGCCATGGCGGCGGAATGGTGCGTGATATCGATCCGCGTGCGGCCGAGATGAGTTTTCGGCAGGTGCCGCGCTACACGCTGCTGGTCGATGAATTGAAGCCGGTATCGAGCAGCGACGACCCGAAGTCCGAACTCGATCTCGACCACACCGCGTTCATCGCCGCGGTCGATCGGCACACCAAGGCGCCGGAAGTGCGGATTCCCGGGATCGACGGCCTGCGCGGCGCCCTGAGTTATGCCGTTGCGCGCGCCGTGGAGGGCAACGCGGACATCAATCATGATGGCAAGGTGACCCTGAAAGAGCTTTTCAGCAATGTTCGGCAGGTGGTCTATCAACTGTCCGACCAGCGCCAGAATATCGTGACGGTATCGTCGCCGGCACAGATGCCGGAAACCGAGGTCGCGTTCGAACTGACGCGCGGCGTGGTGCTGATCCAGGGGACGGCCGCGAGAGCTGCCTCCGGCCAGGTCGCTACCGTCGCGTCCGCCGAGAAGCAGACCCCTGCGCCGCCGGCCGTTACGGCCAAGTCGCAAACTGCTCCAACCAGTGCCGCTGCGACCGCCCCGGCGGCGCCCAGTGCCGCACTGCCACCCTTCCGCCTCACCACGCCGATCCGCTTGGCAGCGCTTGACGGCAAGATGAGCTATTTCACCAGCGTCAAGCCGCAGGACGCCAGCGTGCAGGCCGTTCAACCGACTGATAATCCCGACCTGATCTGGGACCCCGTGTCCCATGACGTGATCGCCTGGGGCGACGTGGTCGCCTATGGCGTCGACGTTGGCGGCTTGACGACGGTGGTCAACCGAACCGCGGCAATTCGCGAGCTGAAGCGCATGGCGACGCAATCGCCGCAGCTGATGCGTATTTGGCCGGATGATCGACAGCAGCGCAGCGGACAGACCGTCGAGGTCGAATTGTCCGACGTCGGTTCGCGGGCGGTGCTGCTATTCAACGTGTCCGGCGATGGAACCATCCAAATGCTGCATCCGGTGGGTTCCGATGCCGCGATGGCTCGATCAGCAAATCTGCGGCTGCCTCTTCGTGTAGGCGAGCCGTTCGGCGCCGAGCAGATCGTCGCGGTGACCTCGCAGCAGCGGATGGTTGATCTGGAGACCGTCCTGATGCAGCTCAACCGGCGCCGTGCCTCGGGGCAGGTGATCAAGAGTCTGGAGCGCTACCTGCCGGCGGATGCGCGGATCGCGTCAATCGGCTTTTTCAGCGTTCCCTGACGAAGCTGTGACAGCCGGTCATGTCGCCAGCGAAACTGGTTTCCCGCAAGCAGTCCTGGTTCGCGATCTTGCTGCTGCTGGCAGGAAGCCGGGCCGCGTCGGCGACGCCGCCGCCATCGGCCGCTCCATCGGCGGGTGCGACAAATGCTCCGTTGCTCTGGCGCGTACAGGCCCCGCGCGGCCCGGCAAATGCTGCCGGCGTGGCGCTTGAGATCCTGCCGGGTCCAACGGTCAACATTGGCGGCAAGGTGTCATTCGGCGTAACGGCCAGGAAGCCCGGCTATCTGATGCTGGTGGATGTGGATGCGGAAGGGCGGATGTCCCAGATCTTCCCGACTGCCGAGCTATTGGCGCAGTCGGTCGGACCCGACATGAATCTTGTCAAGCCCGGCGTCCAATTCATCGTTCCGACCCCGGCGGCACAGCAGCGTGGATTTGAATATGTCGTCGCGCCGCCGGCCGGGTCCGCCGTGATCGTTGCGATCCTGAGCGAACGACGCGTGCAATTGCTCGATCTGCCGGACATTCAGCGCAAGCTTCAGGGGCCGGCCGACACGTTGAGCTATCTGTCGGATTGGACCAGTCAGCTGCGGATACCGGACAGCGGCGGCGGAAGACTGTTGCCGAACAATTGGTCGTTCGACATCAAATCATATTCCATCAAGTAGGTAAGCGATCGCGTTGCTCAGGCTGCCCGGGCGGTTGAGGAGACCGTCCCGCGCGATCATGTGGTGAATATCCTTGTGGCGGAGGCTGCTGTTCGGCTTCTTGCATGCAGGGCCCTGCGGTTTGGCTTCGTTGCCCCCCAGCATGACCGATCGCGGAGGAGACGGCGGCCCGATCTCGAGCGCGCCGCCGTGCATGCCGCCCTAGTTGCAGACCTCAACATTGCCGGTACCGCCGCCGGGACCTCCGCCGCCACGGTAATCGAGATGACATCCGCGACGGACCGGGCGGCATAGATAAGCATCACACACGATCTGGCCGCTGCCACCAGAGGGTCTGGCCGTCGCCTGTCGTCGGGGAGTGTCGGCTTGCGGCTCGGGCCTCTCGCGGACCGGACGATCGGCGCGCGACGGGCGCTCATCCGTGTTGCGCTTCGCCACCGGCTTTTTCCCGCGCCGCTTCTCGCATTCGTTATCCTCGTTCAGGAACGAGCCCTCGGCGCAGGTGATCTTGCGGCACTGATCGCCGTCGGCCTTGTAGCCATGCTCGCAGATCAGCGGGCAAACCCGGGCCGGCTTCAGCTTGATCGCATCGAGCACATCGAGGCTTGCAAGCTTGACGTCAAACTTGGTTCCGGCGTGCCGGTTGAACAGGGTCAGGGAGCGACGCGAGGCGGCGTTCCACTCACCGTCGATGGAGCCTGTGAAACAGCCAACCCGGCTCAACTCGCTCTGCACCGATTTGGCAAGATCCTCCTGCGGCGGCGCCGTGTTCAAGGCGGCCACCTTCGCGCCCTCGCTATTTGGCGATGGGGTAGCGGTTGCAATATTATCCGGCTTGGCGCTGTCGACCACAGGTCCGTTCGTGGAAAGCATGGCGACCGTTGAGGTTTGGGATGCGGTCCGCTTCCGTTCAGCCTCGGCAGCTTGGTCCTGCGCCGCCTGCTTTGTTCTTTCTGCCGCGATACGGGCATCCTCCGCGGCCTTGAATTCTGCGGCCGCCTTTTCCTGCTCCGCTCGCTGGGCACCTTCGGACGCAAGCCGAGCCTTCTGCTGCTCCGCTTCGTGCGCTTTCCGGGTGGCGGTAACGCGTGCGTCCTCCGCGTCGATCTGATTGAGCTGAAGCTTGGCCAGATTTGAGTAATAGCCGTCGGGGTGCTGGGCGAGGAACGCGCTCATAGCGGCCTTGTTACCCAGTTGCAGGGCCAATTCGTAGTCGCGACGAATCTCCGACGAGGCGTTAGCCGGCGGCGGCGCCGGCTCTTCTGCCTTTGGCACGAGGGCAACGTCCTCACCGCCCAGTGAGCCGTAAACGTAAGGCTCCTGTCGGTTGCCGGTCGCTTGCAAGACATCATCGCGGACGAAGCCGAAAGCCCTGCGCAGGTCCAGTCCAGGCTTTGCGATATATTTCACCAGCGCTGTCGCGTAGGGACTGTTCGTGCTGTTGCCGTCGAGCGCGGTCAGTCCGGCCTTCGCCGCAAACGCGATCAGCGTATTGGATACGGCGGGTTCTACCCGGGCGAGCCCGCGGCTGATCGCGCGCGAAGCGACGGTTCGCTTCATGGTGTCGGCGAAAGGATTGTTGCGGCAGGCATCAACGATCACGACGCGCAGCTGCTTGGCGGGCTCGATGGCCAGCAGGACACGATCGAGCGAGAAGGCCTCGTCATAGATATCGGTGTCGCGTTCAAGTCTGGCATCCGTCGGGATCAGGTAATTCGTCCCGTCGATCTCGATTCCGTGACCTGCATAGTAGACGATGGCGATGTCTGCATCGCGAGCTTGATCGGCGAAATCCCTCAGTGCCCGCCGCATGTCGCTCGAGGTCAGGTTCAGCCGAGACTCCACCAAATCGAACCCGGCGCCCTTCAAGGTCGCGGCGATAGCGGTGGCATCATTGGCAGGATTTGGAAGCAATGGCGCGTTTTGATAGTTCGAATTGCCGACCACCAAAGCCACTCGCTTCGTTGCCCAGGCTGGCTGAGACGCCAGGAGAACCGAAGCAGCAAGAACAACAAGAACTCGGAGGAGCGTGTAGCGCATGGAGAACGTCCAAAATCGGCTCGAAACAACGGCAGCTTTATCGAAGGTGGCCGCGCGCAAACTCCACTGCGTCAAGCGTTACGGGCGCCGGCATACCTCCGTAGAGAACAAACCTGAGTCCAATCCATTCCTGATGTTGTCGTCCGGGGCAGCGAGATTGTTCAAGGATACACCGAAGCGTGTAGGGCCGGTGGTGCACGGCCGAACAAATGTCAATTGACCTGTAAGATATTGAAATATCTGTCTTTTATCGTTAGCGCCGGAATGGCTGGCAGTGCCGGCATCCGGCTGGGCTTCGCCAAGCGAAGTTCCATCTCTCGATAGTGATCTCGGAATTGAACTCGCATGCTCAAGCGATGCTCGTGCCGGATCGTCAGCGTGTGACGGCCGCGTTGTTAGTCTCGGTGGCGTCGACAAGGTTCAGCCCGTTCGTCTCGGCCGTTTGTCGCAGCCTCGGGCCTCTTCCATAGGAGCGCGAACTGCGTCTATCTGGAAGCAACGCCGATCCGTTCGAACTGAGACGTGCGAGTCCCGAAAGAATCGAAATCTGCGTCCTCGGGATCCGGACGTCGACGTGTGGACGCCCACCGCAGGTGTCGTCGAAATGTCTGGAGACGCACATGTCTATTCCGCTGAAAATCTACATTACGCCATTTGCCGAGAAAGGTGTCGCCGAGCCGCAAAAATGGAGTGGCGAGACCGCCAAAAAGGCACTGGATGTAGTCAATAAGATCTGGGCGAAGGCCAAGATCGCGTTCGTGATCAATGATTACGTGGAAGATAAGCCGCTCGATATGGCGAAGAGCGCGCGCAACAATGACCAGCGCGTGCTGGATGTTCTCAGTTTCCGGCATGTTCCCGACAATGCGGTCCACATCTATCTCGTCAATCCGATAGTCAATCTCTCGGCCGGTGGCAGCTCGTATCTTCATAGCGATCCCGAGCCGGCAAGCTTTGTCCAATGGTATGGCAATGACTTTGCCAACGGACGCGCGTGGGCCCATGAACTTGGGCATTTGATGAGTCTCGACCACGTCGACGTAGATTACGCCGACGAGAAGCAGGCCGCCCTGCGCAGCAACTTGATGACGAAGGGATTGAGCGTGGGAAGCGATTTGACCGGTCAGCAGATAAGTACGGCCAAAAGTTCAAAACTGGTGAAGCGATTTGGCGGCTGACCGCGGAACCTCCTCGCTGCCGCCTTCCATGAAACCAATTGCAGTCGGCCCGATCGCTCGTTCGCCCGCCAACCGCCGGAGAGACGCCATGCCCAAGGTCGACCTTGCAAACGTGCCGAGCGCAAGGGGACCGGCTATCCGGCGGAGTTCGCCGCGCCGTGCGCCGAGCGGGTGCGACAGCGTCTCGGTGATGCCGGCGGGCTCGCCGACTTCGGCGTCAACCTGATGCGGCTGCCGCCCGGCAACTGGTCGAGCCAGCGCCACTGGCATTCGGATGAGGACGAGTTCGTCTATGTGCTCGCAGGCGAAGTGGTACTGGTGGAAGACGGCGGCGAGATGGTGCTGCGGGCCGGCGATTGCGCGGCGTTTCCGAAGAACTCCGGCAACGGGCATCATCTGATCAACAGGTCGCAGATGACGGCGACCTATCTCGAGGTCGGCTCGCGCTCGCGCGCCGACGTTATCACCTGCTCCGACATCGACATGATGAGCCCGAGCTCCGACGGCCGCTTCCTGCACAAGGACGGCAAGCCGTACGAATAGCCCTACCTGCCGCGGCCGCGCCCGAAATCGGGCGTTGCGGATTGGCCGGTGAAGGACCAATGTTCCGGCGAGGAGCTTTGGTCGCCTCCATGGCGGAATGGTATTTCATCTGGGTCGATGGTCCGCGCGGACCCGAGCCGCAGAAATGGTCGTCGGACGCGCTTTGGGGCCAGCTGGCGCGTCAGGACGTGATCGTGCGTTTTCCCCTGAGCGATCGCGAAGCCGAATTGTCGCTCGACCAGCTCGCAAGGCTGCACCCGGTGCCGCAGTGACCTGCGCCGCAGTTCTTTCCGTCGACGTTCAATCCGCCGGGGTGAACGTCAGACCGAAAGATCGAAGCCGGGCGTCGCGACCTCGGTCAGGAACGCGGCGACGAACATCTTGCCCAGGACGTGCTTGGCCGCCGGCGTGCCGGCCTTGAGCCGGCTGGCGCGTGTGGCCTCTGCGAGCCCGGCAAGCGTCGGTGCCGCAAGGCTCGTGTCGGGTGTGGTGCGCGGCGCCGTCGCGGATGCGCTGAGCAGCACGCCGGCATAGTAGAGCCGGGTGAGCGCGCGGACATGTGCGAGCCGTGCGCGCAGCGCCTCGTCGAGCGGGCGGCCGAGCCAGGCACGGTGCAAGATGTTTTCCAGCTCCGGCGTCCGCGCCAGGCTATCGCCGACAATCGCAAGATCGACCAGCGGATCGGTGCGATAGGCGGATTCCCAGTCGATCATCCAGAGCCTGTTGCCGTCGAACAGGATGTTGGCGGGGAGCGAGTCGTTGTGGCTCGACACCGAGTTGGCCTCATCCCAGGCATAGGCCGCGCGGATGCGCGCGAGGTGCGCGTTGCAGCGCTCAAGCACGCCGGGCGCGAACAGGCCGGTGCGGCTGACATGGGCCCAGAGCCGGGCCACGATGTCGGGGTAGCGCACGAAAGCGGGAAAGGTCGGCGTCGCCTGCAGGCGCGCCAGCAATTCGCCGAGCGCCTTCGCCAGCGCCGGCAGGCCGCCGGGATAGCGGCCGAGCGGCTGCCGCTGCACAAAATCCATCACAGCGATGCGCGAGGCCTCGTCGACATAATGGAGTCGCGGCGCGATGCCGGCCTCGGCGGCGATCCGGAGCGACACATACTGAAACGGATTGCGCAGCGGGCTCGGCATTCCTTCGATTCGGAGCAAATAATTCTCGCCGCCTGCATCGATCCGGAACAATTGCGCCGACGTTGCGCCGCCCGAGACCGATGTGACGGCCTCGATCGCTGCGGTGCCGATCGCCTGACGCAGTGCGGCATGTGCTGCCTCGCGCTGTGCCGGCGGAAGTTTATCGAGAGCACTCATGCGCAAGAAGTTAGCATGGCCGCTATGCGTGCCCAAAATCGCGTTGATGCAGCGTTCGCGATCTATTGCTGGAAGCGCACGACGAAGCATGAAACAATGCTGCAAAAATCATGTTGGGAGAGAACTTGATGTCGTTCGAGCGGGAGTTGCATTGCGCCGTTGCGTGCCGATCATGGATCGCGTTGCCATTATTCTGCCTGATCAGCACGTTCGGAGTGATGCATAACGCCGCCGCGAACGAGTCCTTGCAGATTGTGGACGCGCGCGTGCCGGCGGTCGACAAAGCGGGCGGGGACCTTCCCTTGACGATGACGATCAAGAACGGGGCCGACAGCGCCGATGCGCTGCTTCGTGTCCGCTGCCCGGTTGCGAATTTTTCCGAGCGTCATACTGTGGATCGCGGCGAGGGCGCACCAGCGATGCGCTCGATATCCAATATACCAGTGCCGGCAAAGGCAATGCTCGAGCTGAAGCGTGACGGTTATCACGTCATGCTGCTGCAGATGCGTCAGGCGCTCACGCCGGGCGAGACCTTCAAATGCGCGATCGTTTTTCAGAAAGCAGGCACCATCGAGACGGAGGTACAGGTCCAGAAGTGACCTCACACAAGTGACTCAAGAAGACGGCGGGTGGTGCACAGCCATGCGCCGGGACTCAAGGCTTCTCGCGTGATCGCCCGTGTGTGACGGGCGGTTCGATCAATGAAGAATGCTAGATCCGGAGGAAATGAACTCATGACAAGGTTGAATTGGGTAAAGTCGCATATGCTCGCCGCGGCAGTAGCATCCGCAGCGACCTTCGCGGGCTCTTTCGCGCTCGCCGACGATGTCGGCCAGGACCGTCTGCTCAATGCTGACAAGGAAGCAGGCAACTGGCTGCACCACCACAAGAACTATTCGGCGACGCGCTTCTCGTCGCTGGCCGATATCAACAAGGACAACGTTAAGAACCTCAAGGTCGCCTGGACCATGCATCTCGGCGGCGTCGAGGGCGGCGGAATCTGGTCGCACGGCGGCCTGGAGGGGACGCCGATCGTCGAGAACGGCTTCATGTACGTCACCGACGGCTGGGGTTCGGTCTACAAGATCGATGCCCATGGCGGCAAAGGCGTGCTGCTCTGGAAGATGGATCCGAAGACCGACCATGACTGGGCCGGCGCGGTCGCCTGCTGCGGCGTCGACAACCGCGGCGTCGCATTGTGGGGCAACCTCGTCGTCTCGCACACGCTTGACGGCCGCCTGATCGCGACCAACAAGGAGACCGGGCAGGTCGCCTGGCAGCGCCAGGTCGCCGATCCCGACAAGGGCGAGGTGATCACCGGTGCACCGCTGATCGTCAAGGACATGGCGATCACGGGCGTTGCCGGCGCCGAATACGGCATTCGCGGCTGGATCGCCGCGACCGACCTGAAGAGCCAGAAGGAAGTGTGGCGCACCCACACCATCCCGGGCAAGGACGAGGCCGGTCACGAGACCTGGAAGGACGACAAGGACGCCAAGGCGAGCGGCGGCGGATCGACCTGGGTCACCGGCAGCTTCGACCCCTCGACCAATACCATCGTCTGGGGCGTCGGCAATCCCGGACCGGACTGGGACAACGAGTATCGGCCCGGCGACAATCTCTACACCGACTCCTCGCTTGGTCTCGATGCCGACACCGGCAAGATCAAGTGGCACTACCAGCACACGCCGAACGATCCCTACGACTATGACAGCGTGGCGGAGAACGTGCTGGTCGACGTCCCCGGTCCGAACAACACGACGCAGAAGCTCGCGCTCGAGGCCGACCGCAACGGCTTTGCCTATGCGATCGACCGCAACAGCGGCAAGTTCATCTGGGGTCTGCCGTTCGTCAAGAAGGTGACCTGGACCAAGGGTCTCGACCCCGAATCCGGCAAGCCGGTGGAGTATGATCCGAAGCAGGGCGTGCAGCGCTACAACGCGGCGGTGACGCCAAGCCGCACCAACAAGGTGACGGACATCTGCCCCGGCAACATGGGCGGCAAGAACTGGCCGCCGACCGCGTATAATCCGAACCTGAAGCTCTGGTACATCCCGGTGATCGAGAGCTGCAACCGGATCACGGTCGAGGAGACGACGCCGGACAAGTTGAAGAAGCGCGAGTTCTTCACGGGCGGCGGACCGAGCCAGCCGGTCAAGATCACCGGCAGCGTCACCGCGATCGACGTTACCACCGGCAAGGTGGCAGGGAAGGCGGAGACCGAATTCCCGAACCTCGGCGGCATCCTGGCGACGCCCGACCTCGTGTTCTCCGGACAGCCGTCCGGCGAGGTGATCGCCTACGACGCGAAATCGCTGCAGCAGCTCTGGCAGTTCAACACCGGCGGCGGCGTCAATGCGCCTCCGATGACGTTCTCGGTGGACGGCAAGCAGTATGTCGCGATCCTGGTCGGCCTCGGCGGTGCCTGGGACAAGTGGTTCATCGATGCCACGCCCGAGCTGAAGCGGATGCAGCCGGGCTCGATGCTCTACGTGTTCGCCCTTTGACGTCGCAGCGCGGGAGGCCTCTCACCGAGGCCTCCCGCGTCGATTTGGCCGAGAAAGACAAGAAACAAGACAAATGAAGAAAACATGGCTGGTTGGCGCGTGGCTCGGCTGCGCGCTGGTGATGGGATTCATCGGTACCGCGCAAGCGCAGTCGGCGAGCGATCCGACCGATGCGGGCAAGGCGGTGTTCAAGCGCGGCAATTGCGTCGGCTGCCACAAATGGCACGGCAATGGCGGCGGCGGCTATGGCGGCGACGCGCTGTCGCTGCGCAAGACCGAGCTGACCCGCGAGCAGATCATCGAGACCGTGGCGTGCGGCCGGCCGGGCACCGGCATGCCGTTCTTCGTGCGTGGCTCCTACGACACGACGAAATGCTACGAGATGACCCGGCAGGACGTCGCGGACCGCATGCCGCCCGAAGCGAATGTGTTCCTGCGGCCGAACGAGATCGAGGCCGTCGCCGACTACGTGCTCGCCCGCGTCAAGGGCAAGGGCGAGCCGACCTACGATGAATGCATCGCGTTCTTCGGCGATGGCTCGCGGGTCTGCAACATCTACAAGGAGGCCGGCCACGCCGCCGCGCCGTCCGACCAGAGCGAGAAGGCAAAGCCATGATCAAGCAAAGACCGGCAATCCGTGGCTTGGTCTTCGCTGTCACCGTCACGGCAGCGGTGCCGGCGATGGCGACCGCGGGAGACCTGCGCGACATCAGCGTCGGAATGGCGATCAGCAGCGTGCCGGACGCGGGCTACATCAACTTGACCTGCGTCGGCGAGAAGACCCACAGACTGGCCGACTGGGCGCAATGGCAGGCTTGCCAGGCCGGACCGGACCAGCTGCGCGGCATCCGCTTCGAGTACGATCGCGAGAGCGGGCGGGAAGGCACCATGGTCGGCGGCCATCCCGCGATCCTCACCGTCATGATCGACAAGGACGCCAAGATCGCGGCGCTGATGATCGAGACCGATCCGAAGGCCCGGCTCTATCTGCGCAAGAAGGCCTTCCTGCTCGGCTTGCAGGCGAGATCGCGCTATGGCGAGGACGGCTGGACCTGTTCGAAGGCACAGCCGGGCGCCGACAAGCAGGAGGTCGGCGGCGTATTTGTCGACGAGAAATGCACCAAGGCGATCGACGGCCGCACGGTCGAGATCGAGCGTCATCTCTATCGCGAGCCGAACAAGGAGCTCAAGGACATGACCGACGAGACCCGGATCACGATCCGCCGCGCCGGGTCCTGAGCTGCAAACTGAAATAGCTAAATTTCAGCTGCCTAACCGATCTAAAATGACTCTCTTTCTTTTCGTCATGGCCGGGCTTGTCCCGGCCATCCACGTCTTTTCTTACGCGATTGCAGCGAAGACGTGGATGCCCGGCACAAGGCCGGGCATGACGGAGCTAGTCTAATGCCGAGCCAGCAGCATGACGACGATCAGGGCCAGGATCGCGCACAGCACCTTCCAGAAGGTGACGGGATCGCGGTCGTGCAGCGATTTGCGGGTGGTGACGGCGGGGCCGGCCCAGGTCGCGCCGTTTTCCAGTTCGTGTGCGAACTCGATGGCGTCGCCGAAGCGTTGTGCCGGGTCGACGCTGAGCGCCTTGCCGATCACCGCGTCGAGCCAGGCCGGCAGGTCCGGCCGGTAGCGCGACAGCGGCGCCGGCTTGCCGAAGCGCGGCCGCGAGAACGGCTCGATCTCGCCGAACGGATAGTTCGCGGTGAACATGCGATAGACCGTGACGCCGAGCGCGAACAGGTCGGAGGCCTCGTCGCCGGCCTTGCCGCCGAACAGTTCGGGCGCCATATAGCTCGCGGTGCCCGGAATGTCCTCGGCGGGAAAATCCTCCAGCAGCGGCACCCGCGCGACGCCGAGGTCGACAAGGCGCAACCCGCCGTCCTTCAGCAAGATCACGTTGTCCGGCTTGATGTCGCGATGGATGATGCCGGCGCGGTGCAGCGCGGTGACCGCGCGCACCAGCTTGGTTGCGATCGCGATGCCGTCGGTGAGCGACAGCCGCGGCGCGCGGCCAAGCCGCTGCTCGAGCGTTTCGCCCTCGTAGAGCGGCATCGCCGAATAGAGCCTGGTCTGCCGCTCCGCCGGCACCTCGATGATTTCGCCGATCCAGAGGCTGCGCACACGCGCGGCGACCCAGGCCTCGCGCACGAAGGCGAGGCGGTAGGAGCCTTCGCTCGCGACCCGCGGATGTGGAAACTTCAGCACCACTTCGCGGCCGGCGCGCTTGTCGATCGCCTTGAACAGGCGGCTGTAGCGCCCGTCGGACAAGACGTCGCCGAGGCTGAAATCGTCGATTGTATCGCCGGTCACCGGCAAATCGAGGATCGGCAGCGTCGCGATCGCGTGGGTGAGATCGTCGCGGTCCGCCGGCGGCAGGTCGACGACGTCGAGCACCAGTGCGGTCGTGTTGTCGCTGCTGCCGGCCGCGAGGGCGGCGTCGACGATGCTGCGCGCGGACTCGTCGGGCGGCGTGCGTTCCTCCAGCAATTGCTGGAGGCGCAAATCGCCGAGCGCGCCGTGAACCCCGTCGCTGCAGATCAGCAGGCGATCATGCTGCCGGAGCCCAAGGGACGTGTAGTCGAAGCGGGCGAACTCCTCGAAACCGATAGCACGGCTCAGCATGTGGGCGAGGTCACCGCGGCCGGCGATATGGTCCTGCGTCAGGCGTTCCAGCCGGCCGTCGCTCAGGCGATAGGCACGGGTGTCGCCGATATGGATCACATGGCATTGCCGCTGTGACAGGATGATCGAGGAGAACGCGCAGGCCATGCCGCTGCGCGCGGCATCGACGCGGCCCTGGCCGTAGATCCAGCTGTTGGCGGCTTCCAGCGCCCGCGCGGCGCGGCGGCGGACGCCGAGCGTCTCGGGCAGCGAATAATAGGCGTCCATGAAGCTGCGGACTGCGACCTCCGCGGCCTCGCGTCCGCCCTTGTGGCCGCCGACGCCGTCGGCGACCGCGGCAACCACGTCGCGATGCAGCGTGCCCGGCTGGCCCAAGCAGGCCGCGACATAGTCCTCATTGGCGGCGCGCTTGCCGGTCTCGCTGGCAAAGCCGACGCGCACCCCCAAGTCCCGTTGCGAACCGTTCGCCACGTCCGGGCCCCGTCATGTTGCGGAGCGGAGTCCTCAGACGCGCGCTCCCGATACCGCGCCCCAGGTGGTGCGCCAGCGGACCTTGACCATGGCAAGTCCGATGAAGCCAAGCAACGCCAGCCCGCCGAAGAACAGGAAGCCGGCGCCGAAGCCGCCGGTCATGCCCTTGGCGGCGCCGAGCGTCTGGGCGAGGAAGAAGCCGCCGACGCCGCCGGCGCAGCCGACCAGCCCGGTCATCAGGCCGATCTCGTGACGGAAGCGCAGCGGGATCAGCTGGAACACCGCGCCGTTGCCCATGCCGAGCGCCAGCACGCCGATCGAGAACAGCAGCACCGAGATCCAGGCGATGCGCGGCAGTTCGGTCAACGCCCAGCCGGCCTGCGTCGGCGCGGTTGGGCCCTCCGGCATGAAGGCAATGACGAGATAGGCGGCGACCACGACACCGAACAGGATCGACAGCGAACGAATGCCGCCAATCCGGTCGGCGATCATGCCGCCGACGGGACGGAATCCCGAGCCGAACGCGACGATCAGCGCGACCAGCATGCCGGCCGCGACGCCGGAGACATGATACTGCACGGTGAAATAGAGCGGCAGCGCGTTGGCGAGGCCGACGAAGCCGCCGAAGGTGATGAAGTAGAAGAACATGAACCAGCGGCTGTCGGAATCCTTCAGCAGTGCGCCGTAGGCCTGCAGCGAGACCCTCTTGCGCTCGCCCGGCGCGTCCTTGGCTGCGAACGCGTAATAGGCGAGCACCATCAGCATCGGAATCAAGAGGCAGCCGAACACGGCCTGCCAGCCCCAATGCTCGGCAATGGTCGGCGCAAGCAGCGTGTCGAGCACGACGCCCATATTGCCGGCACCGGCGATCCCCATCACCACGCCCTGATATTGCGGCGGGTACCAGCGGCTCGCCTGGGGCAGGGCGACGGCAAACGAGGCGCCGCCGACGCCGAGCGCAAGCCCGAACAGCTCGATCGCGAGCTTGCTGGTCAGGCCGAAATGCCACACCGCAGCAGTCGCGGCGATCACGACGAACTGGGCGATGATGCCGGTGCGCTTGGCGCCGATGATGTCGGCGAGAATGCCCATCGGCACACGCAGCAGCGCGCCGGCGAGCACGGGAATGGCAACGAGGGTGAACTTCTCGTTCACGGCCAGATTCATGTCTCTCGCGATGTAGACGATCAGCGGTCCAAGCGCGACCCACGCCATGAAACTGATGTCGAAGTACAGGAACGCGGCAAGCAGTGTCGGCCAGTGACCTGCCTTCTTGAACTCGGCTAGCTTCATCGCAAGCATCTCGCGTTGATGCGGCGGAGGCAGCCGCAAAAGCGCGGCCATCTCAGGCGCAGACAAATGGAATGTTGGTGAATGATGAGTGCGCTCGTCGTTGAGACGCACTCCGTCAACAGTTGTGGTCAGCAATTACCGTGCCATCGATCTGGTCGCGTCGCTTTGCCGTGTAGTCGCAAGACGTTGCCGCGCACGCGCGAACAGCGTTCCGCCGGCGCGCGTGGCGTGGCTTGCGGCAAGTGCCGCCGCGCAAACGTGCACGCTGGTGCTTTTTTGTGCGATGCGACAAGCCCGTGCGATCGCGCATCAAATGCGATTTCGCGATCGCCATCGCGGCCCGCGATGCTGTGATGCACAAGAGATCATCGGCGTGGCTAAAATTTCGGCCGGCTGTCGGCGCGGCGCGCGACCCGGCGGATTTTGATCGGCCGGAAACGTGTTGATTTTGCAGCCGGATTCGCCCGCCACGGGTTGGCACGCGTTTTGAATATCAATCAATAACGGAACATCGGTCGTCATCGAAGACGGTCTGCGCCCGCGGCTGGGCTTCCTACAACTCCAAACCTTTATCGGTGCCCATCAACGACGCACGCCGCGTCGCTGCGCAGCGCCGTCGGAATTGAAAGGCGGACCATGCTCGACAAAGTGACCAAGCAGAAGCTCGTGGTGATCGGCAACGGGATGGCCGGCATCCGGACGGTCGAGGCGCTGCTGGAGCGCGCGCCCGATCTCTACGACATCACGGTGTTCGGCTCCGAGCCCTACGGCAATTACAACCGCATCCTGCTGTCGCCGGTGCTCGCCGGCGAGAAGACCGTCGACGACATCATGCTCAACACCGTCGACTGGTACGAGGACAACAACATCACGCTGCGCAAGGGCGAGACGATCACCATGATCGATCGCCGGACCTGCGAAGTCGTCACCGAGGCCGGCGAGCGGGTGCCCTATGACCGCCTGCTGATCGCGACGGGCTCAAACCCGATCATGCTGCCGCTGCCGGGCAAGGAACTGCCGGGCGTGATCGGCTTCCGCGACATCTACGACGTCGACCGCATGATCAAGGCCTCGACCGACTATCGCAACGCCGTCGTGATCGGCGGCGGCCTGCTCGGCCTCGAGGCCGCCAACGGGCTGATGAAGCGCGGCATGAACGTCACGGTCGTGCATCTGCTCGACACGCTGATGGAGCGTCAGCTCGATCCGGTGGCCGGCGGCCTGTTGCGCAAGTCGCTGGAAGAGCGCGGCATGGTGTTCAAGATGCCGGCGCAGACCCAGGCCATCCTGGGCGAGGACCGCGTCACCGGCGTGCGGTTCGGCGACGGCACCGAGCTGCCGGCCGATCTCGTGGTGATGGCGGTCGGCATCCGCCCGAATTTCGAACTCGCCAAGAAGGCCGGGCTGTACTGCGAGCGCGGCATCGTCGTCTCCGACACCATGCAGACCTATGACGGTCGCATCTACGCGGTCGGCGAGTGCGTGCAGCACCGCCGCCAGACCTACGGTCTCGTCGCGCCGCTGTTCGACCAGGCCAAGGTCTGCGCCAACCACCTCGCGATGAAGGGTTTTGCCACCTATGACGGCTCGGTCACCTCGACCAAGCTGAAGGTCACCGGCATCGACCTGTTCTCCGCCGGCGACTTCGCGCCGGGGCCGGACAAGGAGGAGATCGTGCTGCAGGACGCCAACCGCGGCGTCTACAAGCGGATCATCCTGAAGGACAAGAAGATCGTCGGCGCCGTGCTCTATGGCGACACCATCGACGGTCCCTGGTACTTCCAGCATCTGCGCGACGGCACCGACGTCTCGCATATGCGCGAGCGCCTGGTGTTCGGCGCCGCCAATCTCGGCGATGGCGGCGTCAGCGGCCAGAGCTCGGTTGCCGCGATGAGCGACGAGACCGAGATCTGCGGCTGCAACGGCGTCTGCAAGGGTGCCATCGTCAAGGCGATCAGCGAGAAGAAGCTATTCACGCTCGACGACGTCCGCGCCCATACCAAGGCATCGTCGTCCTGCGGCTCCTGCACCGGCCTCGTCGAGCAGGTGCTGGCGTTCACGCTCGGCGGCGACTATTCGGCGGCGCCGAAGGTCAAGCCGCTGTGCAAATGCACCGATCACAGCCACGACGACGTTCGCCGCGTGATCGTCGAGCAGCAGCTCAAGACCATTCCCGCGGTCATGCGCTTCATGGAGTGGAAGACCCTGAACGGCTGCCACTCCTGCCGTCCGGCGCTGAACTACTATCTGCTCGCGACCTGGCCCGGCGAATACCGCGACGACCAGCAGTCGCGCTTCATCAACGAGCGCGTGCACGCCAACATCCAGAAGGACGGCACCTATTCGGTGGTGCCGCGGATGTGGGGCGGCGTCACGACGCCGAGCGAGTTGCGCGCGATCGCCGACGTCGCCGAGAAGTTCAACATCCCGACGGTGAAGGTCACCGGCGGCCAGCGCATCGACCTGCTCGGCGTCAAGAAGGAAGACCTGCCGGCGGTGTGGGCCGACCTCAACGACGCCGGCATGGTATCGGGCCACGCCTACGCCAAGGGCCTGCGCACGGTGAAGACTTGCGTCGGCTCCGAATGGTGTCGCTTCGGCACCCAGGACTCCACCGGCCTCGGCGTCAAGCTCGAAAAGTTCATGTGGGGCTCGTGGACGCCGGCCAAGGTCAAGCTCGGCGTCTCCGGCTGCCCGCGCAACTGCGCGGAAGCGACCTGCAAGGACGTCGGCGTGGTCTGCGTCGATTCCGGTTACGAGATCCATTTCGCCGGTGCCGCCGGACTGCACATCAAGGGCACTGAGTTCCTGACCAAGGTCGAGACCGAGGACGAATGCCTCGAGGTGATCGTGGCGCTGACCCAGCTCTACCGCGAGGAGGGCTGGTATCTCGAGCGCATGTACAAATGGTGCGACCGCGTCGGTCTCGAGCAGATCAGGAAGCGCGTGGTCGATGACGTTGCGAACCGCAAGGCGCTGTTCGCCCGCTTTGCCTATTCGCAGCAGTTCGCGCAGACCGATCCATGGGCCGAGCGTGCCAGCCGCGGCGTTGACCGCAACGAGTTCGCGCCTCTCGCCGAATTGGAGCTCGCATGACCCAGTGGATCGAAATCGGCGCATTGACCGACATTCCGCGGCTCGGCTCGCGCGTGGTGCGCACGCCGGGCGGCAACATCGCGGTGTTCCGGACCGAGAGCGACGAGGTGTTCGCGCTCGACGACCGCTGCCCGCACAAGGGCGGGCCGCTGTCTCAGGGCATCGTGCACAACAAGCGCGTGACCTGTCCGCTGCATAACTTCGTCATCGAGCTGGCGAGCGGGCAGGCGGTCGCGCCCGACGAAGGCTGCACGCATACCCACCCGGCCAAGGTCGAGAACGGCGTTGTCTGGCTGTCGGTGCGGCAGGCGGCGGCGGTGAGCTGAGCGGTCAGGCAATGTCCGTCAAGACCACGTGTCCCTATTGCGGTGTCGGCTGTGGCGTCATCGCGTCGAAGGACGCGGCCGGTGCCGTCACCGTCGAGGGCGACAGGCAGCATCCGGCCAATTTCGGCCGGCTCTGCAGCAAAGGCTCGGCGCTCGCCGAGACCATCGATCTCGACGGGCGTCTGCTCGAGCCGATGGTGGACGGCGCGCCGGCGGCGTGGGACGACGCGCTCGATCGTGTCGCCGACGGCTTTAATCGCATTATTCGTGAGCACGGCCCGGACGCGGTCGCGTTCTATGTCTCCGGCCAGCTGCTGACCGAGGACTATTACGTCATCAACAAGCTCGCCAAGGGTTTCGTCGGCACCGCCAATATCGACACCAATTCGCGGCTGTGCATGGCCTCCAGCGTCGCCGGGCACAAGCGCGCGTTCGGCAGCGACACCGTGCCAGGCTGCTATGAGGATCTCGAGCAGGCGGACTTACTCGTGCTGGTGGGCTCCAACGCCGCCTGGTGCCATCCGATCCTGCACCAGCGCATGCTGGCGGCGAAGGAGAAGAATCCGGCGTGCAAGATCGTGGTGATCGATCCGCGCCGTACCGCGACCTGCGAGGGCGCCGATCTGCATCTGCCGCTGCGCTCGGGCAGCGATTCCGTGCTGTTCAACGGCCTGTTCGCCTTCCTCGCCGGCAGCAACGCGGTCGACCGCGGCTTTGTCGGCAATTGCACGACGGGTGTCGTCGACGCCCTCAAGCAGGTCGGCGGCCAGACCGTGGCGCAGACCGCGGCGACCTGCGGCCTGACCGAAGGCGCCGTCGGGCTGTTCTTCGACTGGTTCACGCGGACCGAGCGCGTTGTCACGCTGTATTCGCAAGGCATCAACCAGTCGTCGAGCGGCGTCGACAAGGTCAACGCCATCATCAACTGCCATCTGTTGACCGGGCGCATCGGCCGTCCCGGCATGGGGCCGTTCTCGCTGACCGGCCAGCCCAACGCGATGGGCGGCCGCGAGGTCGGCGGGCTCGCCAACCAACTCGCCGCGCATATGGAGATCGAGAATCCCGCGCACCGCGAGCTGGTGCAGCGGTTCTGGCGCGCTCCTGTGATCGCGGAGAAGGCCGGGCTGAAGGCGGTCGACATGTTCGACGCGATCGCCGACGGCCGCATCAAGGCGGTGTGGATCATCTCGACCAATCCGATGGTGAGCCTGCCGGATGCCGATCGCGCGCGCGCCGCGCTCGACGCCTGCGAGCTCGTCGTGGTGACGGATTGCATGCGCGACACCGACACCACGCGCCACGCCGACGTGCTGCTGCCGGCGCTGGCGTGGGGCGAGAAGGACGGCACCGTCACCAATTCCGAGCGCCGGATCTCGCGGCAGCGGCCGTTTCTCGCGGCGCCGGGCGAGGCGCGCGCCGACTGGAGCATCATCTGCGACGTCGCAAGTCGCATGGGATATTCCGGCTTCGACTATGCCTCGGCCGCCGAGGTGTTCCGCGAACACGCCGAACTGTCGGGCTTCGAGAATAGCGGCCGGCGCGATTTCGACATCTCGGCGCTCGCGGCGCTGGATGATGACGCCTATGACGCGCTGGCGCCGGTGCAGTGGCCGGTGACGTCAGACCATCCGGCCGGCACGCCGCGGATGTTCGAGAGCCAGCAATTCTTCACGCCGGACCGCAAGGCGCGCTTCGTGCCGGTGGCGCCACGCGCCGCGCGCAACGCGACCAGCCGAGACTTTCCGCTGGTGCTCAACACCGGGCGCGTGCGCGATCAGTGGCACACCATGACCCGGACCGGCAAAACCGGCCGGCTGATGGCGCATGTGTTCGAGCCCTATGCCGAGTTCCACCCCGAGGATGCGCGGCAGGCCGGGCTGCAAAACGAGGGACTGGTGCGGCTGACCAGCAGCTGGGGCGAGATGATCGCGCGCGTCGTAGTCAGCGCCGACCAGCGCCGCGGCTGCGTGTTCGTGCCGATGCACTGGAACGAGGAGTTCGCCGGCGAGGGCCGCGTCAACTCGCTGGTCAATCCGGCGGTCGATCCGCTGTCCGGCCAGCCGGAGTCCAAGCACACGCCGGTCAAGGCCGATCCTTACGCGCCGGAATGGCACGCCTTCATCCTGAGCCGCGACGCGATCAGGCGTCCGGCAAGCGGCTATTGGGTTTACGGCAAGGCCGGTGATTGCACGCGGCTCGAACTTGCGCTCGACACTCGCCCGGAGAGCTGGCGCGACTGGGCGCGGGCGCAGCTCGGCCTCGACGGTGTCGAGATCGAGTGGATCGCCTATCGCGATCCGGCCGCGGGCCGCTTCCGCTACGCGGCGGTGCGCGACGGCCGGCTCGAGGGCTGCGTGTTCATCGCGCCCGATCACACGCTGCCGTCGCGGGCGTGGCTGACCGGGCTGTTCGCCGAACAGCAATTGTCGGCCAATGCGCGGATGTCGCTGCTGGCCGGACGGCCGTTCGGCGCGGGCGAGGATGTTGGCCCGATCGTCTGCTCCTGCTTCAGCGTCGGACGGCACCAGATCACCGCCGAGATCAAAAAGGGCGCCGACAGCGTCGATGCGATCGGTCGCTGCCTGAAGGCCGGCACCAATTGCGGCGGTTGCAAGCCCGAGATCGGCAAGCTGATCGGCGCTACCGCGCAGCCGCGGCAGGCGATCGCGTCGTAGGTCGCCGCGCCAGGGCCCAGCCGAGAAATGCGCGGTTCAAGATTGTTGCGGCGCAAATTGACCGTGAGCCCTATTTCTACGGCCGCAATTTCCTGATGTGATCTTCAATATTGCGAGAATATTGCGAGCCAGTTTGCGGTGACCCCTGCTGAGGCGCGCCGTGCCGATCACCATCATGTCGTGACCAAAGCCATAGAACAGGAAGGACATTACATGCCTTCACGCCGTCATCTTCTGACCGGCGCCGTCGCGACCGGTGTCGCGCTGTCAATGCAACGCGCCACGGCAGCAGTCGCGCAGCAAAAACGAGTGATCGTCGATTCGCAGGTTCACCTGTGGCCGGCAAGCACTCCGGAGAGACCCTGGCTCCCCGGTGCCAAGCCGCAGCTCCCGGAGCCCTTCACCATCGAGCGAGTCATTCCACTGATGGACGAGGTTGGCGTCGATCGCGTTGTCATCGTTCCGCCAGTGTCGCTTGAAGGTGAGCGCATCGATTATGCCCAGGAGGCAGTCAGACGGTACCCGGGCCGCTTCGCCATCATGGCGCGTGTCGCCCTCGACAAGCCCGACCGCGCGGCACGGCTTGCGACTTGGCGCGACCAGCCCGGCGTACTGGGCGTGAGGTTGAACGTCGGCCCCGGCGAAGCGGTGTGGCTGACAGACGGAACCGCGGACTGGTTCTGGCCGGCGGCGGAGAAGGCCCGCCTGCCGGTGATGTTTCTCACTGAGGGGCAGACGTCGTTGTTCGCCCGCATCGCCGAGCGACACCCGCAACTTACGCTCATCATTGATCACATGGGCGTCGGCGCGGGACTTCGCCCTCGTCCCGGCTCATTGGAAAACAACATGGTGCCGGAGGCTATCGTCCAGACGGCCGCGCTCGCGAAATATGCGAATGTATCGGTGAAGTTGTCGTCGGTCCCGCTGATTTCGACTGAGCCATATCCATTCTGTGACGTGATCCCGCACATCCACCGCCTGTTCGACGCCTACGGCCCGGAGCGCTGCCACTGGGGGACCGATCTAACCAACTCATTCGCCCGGGCCACTTACCGGCAGCGCGTGACGCAATTCACGGAGGAGCTTCCGTTCCTCAGCGAAAGCGACAAGGACTGGATCATGGGCCGCGCGATCCTGGCGCGGCTTCGCTGGACGTCGTCCTAGCAGCCGCGGCAGATGCTCTTCAGCTTGCTGTTGAGCAGGCGGTCCTCTTCGTCGGAGGCCGCCTTGGTGTAGGGGTCGTTGCCGTGGCGCTTGTCGTCGGCAAAACTGCCGGCGCCAGTGGCGCCGCCTACGTGCATGCCGTGCATCGCGTGCCCGCCGCCATGGCCGTGGCCGCCGCGCGCGTCCACCGGCGGCATCGCGGCCGCAAGCAGCGTCAGCAGCAACCCGACCGTCGTGATCGTCCGCATGTTTTCCTCCTCGTCGCGGCAAAGTACCGCTGACGCCGAGGCAAATCGGTGTCGGCCATCTTCACAATTTCGCGTGGCGGCAATCGGGGCAGGGGCCGGCGGGTTCCGGCCAAATACCGCCGGTGCGCCGCACATAGGCCGCCCGGGGATGGCTTCATGCCGACAATGCAGTGCTCGTCACACCAAAATGGTGTATCGGCAGGCTTGAGCGCGCGCGGGCAGCGGCCCGGCGCGACACAATCAAGATATCGCAAGATTTTGGAGGAACGTTCATGTCGGCTCTGCCACTCTCGGGCATCAAGATTCTCGACCTGACGCGGGTGCTCGCTGGCCCGCTGTCGGCCCAGATGCTGGCGGATCTCGGCGCCGAGGTGATCAAGATCGAGCGGCCCGGCGGCGGCGACGACGCCCGCGCCTTCGGCCCGCCCTATCTCACCGATCCCGAAGGCAAGCAGAACAACAACAACTCGTTCTATCTCTGCGCCAACCGCAACAAGAAGTCGGTCACCGTCAACATCGCCAAGCCGGAAGGGCAGGCGATCATCCGCGAGCTCGCCAAGACCGCGGATGTAATGATGGAGAACTACAAGGTCGGCGATCTCAAGCGCTACGGTCTCGACTACGAGACCATCAAGCAGCTCAACCCCGGCATCATCTATTGCTCGGTGACGGGTTTCGGCCAGACCGGACCCTATGCGCCGCGCGCGGGTTATGATGCGATCCTGCAGGCGATGGGCGGCCTGATGAGCGTCACCGGCCATATCGACGGCGAGCCTGGCGAGGGCCCGATGAA
This sequence comes from Bradyrhizobium australafricanum, assembly GCF_020329495.1. NCBI lineage: Bacteria > Pseudomonadati > Pseudomonadota > Alphaproteobacteria > Hyphomicrobiales > Nitrobacteraceae > Bradyrhizobium > Bradyrhizobium australafricanum. The sequence continues at coordinate 166,031 of NZ_JAGKJL010000012.1, forward strand.
GGTCGGCCCCTCGATCGTCGACTACATGACCGGCATGAACACCTCGATCGGCATCCTCTCGGCGCTCTACCATCGCGACGCCAACAACGGGGAAGGGCAGCATATCGACGTCTGCCTGTTCGACACCGTGATCGCATCGCTGTCGCACTGGCTGCAGATCTACCTCGTCAACGGCAAGACCCCGCCGCGCCGCGGTACCTGGGGCAATGGCGGCATGCCGGCCGGCGTGTTCCGCTGCACTGATGGCGAGCTGATGCTGGTGGTCGGCAATGACGGCCAGTTCCAGCGCACCTGCGCCGTGCTCGGCGAGCCCGAGCTCGCGAACGACAAGCGCTTCGTCAAGAACAACGACCGCGTCGTGCACGGCAAGGAGATCATGGCGATCTTTGCCGGGTTGTTCCTGAAGAAGCCGGTGGCCTATTGGCTGGAGAAGCTCGAGGAGGCCGGCGTGCCGTCCGGCCCGATCAACAATTTCGAGCAGGTGTTCAGCGATCCGCACGTGCAGTCGCGCGGCATGCGGGTCAAGGTCGACCATCCCTTCGAGCCGAACCTGTCGCTGATCCGCAACGCGCTGACCTTCTCCGGCACGCCGATCACCGAATACCGCGCCCCGCCGCTGTTAGGGGCCGACACCAAGGACGTGCTGGCGACCATCGGCTATGACGACGTCAAGGTCGAGGGACTGAAGGCGCAGGGGATTCTGTAGGCGCTGACTTCGAGGCCGCGGGCCACCGTTCCGTCATCCTGAGGAGCGGCCACTTGGCCGCGTCTCGAAGGATGAACGGCCCGGCTGGTGGCCGTCGATCCTTCGAGACGGCCGCTGCGCGGCCTCCTCAGAGTCTGACTCATAAATCACCCAACCTTAGCTGCAGCCGCGAGTCTGCGGGTCAGGAGCCTGATGTGTGCAATCAGCAGCCAGGCAGCTTCGGTTGCCACCGTCGCCTCGAAGTCCTTGGCGAGGCGGCGGCATCTGCCGAACCAAGCGAATGTGCGTTCAACCACCCACCGCCTCGGCAGAAGCTGGAAGCCTTTGACGCCTTGAGGCCGCTCGACGATCTCGACAGTCCATGGACCGCAGTCTGAGAGCGCGTCGAGGAGTTGATTTCCGCGGTAGACCCGGTC